>NZ_JBIAVW010000022.1:0-149614 GCF_042894785.1 Streptomyces sp. NPDC001502 | reverse complement strand
TTCCCGGCAGTCTTTCGTTTCTCCGGGGCGGGACGGTCGGTCAAGGGTGGAGCGCAGCGACATCGCGAAGCGACGCGACGAAGGAGCGCCCTTGACGGACCGGCCCGACACGGAGGGACGATGGGACTGACGGGAAACCCCCATACCCATCCCTGACCCCGCCCGAGCGGATCCCGACCACCGAAGCCCCCGCCGTACTTCCCGGCCCCAGCCCCGCCGGCCCCCGCCCCGCCGGCTCCCGCACCGCGAAGCCCCCACCCCACCCCACCCCACCCAGCAAAAAGGGCGGAGGCGCCTCCCCGGCGCCCCCGCCCCGCCCGCTTCGCTTCGCCGGCTCAGGCCAGTTCGACCACCGCGCGGGACATGCCCAGGACCTTCTGGCCCGCGCTCATGGCCGTCAGGTCGACCCGCACGCGGTTGTCGTCCAGCTTCGCGGCGACCTTCGCGGTGACCTCGATCAGCCCGCCCTGGTCGTCGTTGGGGACCACGACCGGCCTGGTGAAGCGCACGCCGTACTCGACCACCGCGCCCGGGTCTCCGGTCCAGTCGGTGACCACGCGGATCGCCTCGGCCATGGTGAACATGCCGTGCGCGATCACGTCCGGCAGTCCGACCTCCTTGGCGAACTTCTCGTTCCAGTGGATCGGGTTGAAGTCGCCCGAGGCGCCCGCGTACTGGACGAGCGTGGCGCGCGTCACGGGGAAGGACGCCGCCGGCAGCTCGGTGCCGACCTCGACGTCGGAGTACTGGATCTGCGCTGCCATGTCAGGCCTCCTCGGGGGCACGGGAGACGAGCTTCGTCCACGCCGTCACCACATGCTCGCCGGTCTCGTCATGGACCTCGCCGCGGATGTCGATGACGTCATTGCCCGCGAGCGACTTCACGGACTCGATGGTGGAGACGACCGACAGCCGGTCACCGGCACGCACCGGGCGGGAGTACGCGAACTTCTGGTCACCGTGCACGACGCGGCTGTAGTCCAGTCCCAGCTGCGGGTCTTCGACGACCTGGCCGGCGGCCTTGAAAGTGATCGCAAACACGAAAGTCGGCGGAGCGATCACATCGGGGTAGCCGTACGACTTCGCGGCCTCGGGATCGCTGTAGACGGGATTGGTGTCACCCACCGCAGCCGCGAATTCGCGGATCTTCTCCCGGCCGACCTCGTACGGATCGGTGGGCGGGTAGCTCCGCCCCACGAAGGACTGGTCGAGAGCCATGACTCACTACCTCCTGTTGAAGGGACATGAATGACGCAAGAAGAAAGACAGGAACGGGCACGGAAACGACACAAGGCCGCCCCCCGATGAAGGGGACGACCTCATGACGGTGCCTGTTATTCGAGACTTCGCTAGGGTCAGCGGGTCTCGCGGTGCGCGGTGTGCGAGTTGCAGCGCGGGCAGTGCTTCTTCATCTCAAGACGGTCCGGGTTGTTACGCCGGTTCTTCTTGGTGATGTAGTTCCGCTCCTTGCACTCCACGCAGGCCAGCGTGATCTTCGGGCGGACGTCGGTGGCAGCCACGTGAGTGCTCCTTGACGGAAATTGGGACGGATGAACGCATACAAGAGTAGCCGACCGGGAGACCGACCCCGCAATCGGCTACTGTGTGTAGCGGCGACCGGACTTGAACCGGTGACACAGCGATTATGAGCCGCTTGCTCTACCGACTGAGCTACGCCGCTTTGATGTGATCAGCTCCCCACCCGAGGGTGGGGAACCTCTCTCACCAGAGCCCCAATGCGGAATCGAACCGCAGACCTTCTCCTTACCATGGAGACGCTCTACCGACTGAGCTATTGGGGCGAGCGATGAAGACATTACACGGTTGCCTGCCGATCGCCCAAATCCTTTGCGGGGACAGGGCTCCGAGGGGGTTCACGCGCCGCTCTCGATCAACCCACCGATCACTTCCGACCCACTTCTCGGGCAGATTGTGGGCGGGCTCACACTGCGGCGCCCACCGGTCGGAGCCCTGGCGCCCGTCGCGGCGCACGCGCGTGCGCTCCGGCGCGTGGCACCACACCGGTACGACTATTGCGCTCTTCCGCGAAGCAGGGTGCGCCGCACCCTAGGCTCTGAGCACGCTGCGTGATCTTGGGCCGCGGGCCACGGCTCCAGGAACCGCCCGAGCCACCGCAGGAGCGCGATGTCCGACAGCCAGCCGCAGCAGCCGTTCCCATCGCCCTTCGGCGGAAACGGCAGCGCGGCCGCAGCCGAGGCCACCACCCTGCTGCTCGCGGGGGCGCGCCTCACCGACGGCCGTACCGTCGACGTCCGCCTCGGCGGCGGCCGGATCCAGGCCGTCGGCACCGCGGGCAGCCTCCCCTCCCCCGCGCCGGCCCGGGTGGACCTGACCGGCTACTTGCTGCTCCCCGCCCCCGCCGAGCCGCACGCCCACGGGGACACGGCGCTGACCGCCGACGCCGAGGGGCCCGTCTCCTACGCTCCCGACGAGGTCCAGCGCCGGGCCACCGAGTCCGCCCTGCTCCAGCTCGGCCACGGCGCCACCGCGGTCCGCTCCCACGTCCGCATCGGCGACATGCACGGCCTCGGCCCCATGGAAGCCGTACTCCAGGCCCGCCGCTCCCTGCGCGGGCTCGCCGACCTCACCGCCGTGGCCGTACCCCGGCTGCTGACCGGGGTGGCCGGCGCGGACGGGCTGGCCATGCTGCGGGACGCGGTCAAGATGGGCGCCTCCGTGATCGGCGGCTGCCCGGACCTGGACCCGGACCCGACGGGCTTCCTTGAGGCCGTCCTGGAACTCGCCGCCGAGCACGGCTGCCCCGTGGATCTGCACACGGACGGTGACGACCCGGGCCGCCTCGCCCGGCTCGCGGCGATGGCCGGCGGGCTGCGCCCCGGAGTGACCATCGGCCCCTGCGGCGGGCTGTCCCGGCTCCCGATGGACGCGGCCGCCCGCGCCGCCGACCAGCTGGCCGCGGCCGGCGTACGGGTCACCTGTCTGCCTCAGGGCGACTGCGCGGCCCTGGAACGCCGCGGCCTGCGCACCGCCCCCGTGCGGCTGCTGCGGGCCGCCGGTGTGCGCGTCGCGGCCGGCAGCGGGGCGCTGCGCGACGCCGGGAACCCCGTCGGCCGCGGGGATCCCCTGGAGGCCGCGTACCTGCTCGCCTCCCAGGGAGGGCTCCGGGCGGCCGAGGCGTACGAGTCCGTCAGCGGATGCGCCCGCGAGGCCATGGGCCTGCCGGAGGTCCGGGTGGAGGCCGGTTTCCCGGCGGAGCTGCTCGCCGTACGCGGGGACCGGATCGCGGGCGTGCTGTCCCTCGCCTACAGCCGGATCGTGATCCACCGCGGGCGCGTGGTAGCCCGTACGAGTGCCGTACGGGAGTACTGCGACTCCGCCGTCGCGGTGGCTCTGGACCTGCCCCGGCAGGGCCGTACGGAGGCGGGGCCCTGAGGTTCGGCGTCCGCTCGCGGGCGTCGGGGCCCGGCTCGTCGTACGGTCGGGTCATGCGCATCGTCATCGCGGGTGGACACGGTCAGATCGCGCTGCGGCTGGAGCGCCTGCTCGCCGCGCGCGGATACGAGGTCGCGGGCATCGTCCGTGACCCGGCACAGGGCGACGACCTGAGGCAGGCGGGCGCCGAGCCGGTGCTCTGCGATCTGGAATCGGCCTCGGTGGAGCATGTGGCGGGGATTCTGCACGGCGCGGACGTGGCGGTGTTCGCGGCCGGTGCGGGCCCCGGCAGCGGGATCGGGCGGAAGGACACCGTGGACCGGGGCGCGGCGGTGCTGTTCTCCGATGCCGCCGAACGGGCCCGCGTACGGCGCTTCCTGATGGTCTCTTCGATGGGCGCGGACGCACATCACGGGGGTGATGAGGTCTTCGACGCCTACCTGCGGGCCAAGGGCGAGGCCGATGACCACGTACGGACCCGGCTGGGCCTGGAGTGGACCGTCCTGCGCCCTGGTTCGCTGATCGACGATGCCGGGACGGGCCTGGTCCGTCTGGAGGCGCAGACGGGCCGCGGGGCCGTCCCGCGCGACGACGTGGCGGCAGTGCTGGCCGAGCTGATCGAGACCCCGGCGACGGCGGGCCTGACCCTGGAGCTGGTCTCCGGCTCGACGCCGGTACAGGTGGCCGTGAAGGACGTGGCGGGCAACTGAGGCCGACGCCCAGACCGTTCAGAAACCGGCGCTGACCTTGTCGTCGGACCGGCCGACGGAGTCCTGCTGGTACCGGTCCTCGTACGCCTGCCGGATCCGCTCGATGCGCGTGCTGCGGTCCTCGGCCTCCTTCTCCGGGTAGAGCAGGACCACCTCGTACGAGGTCTCGCGGACGATCTTGCCGTCCTGGCCGCGCCACTGGCCGTACCCGTCGTGGAGGGTCAGCCCCTCGGGGAAGGCGGGGGTGATCTCCAGGTCCAGGAACCGCATGAACTCGCGTTCCTCGACCGGGTCCCGGCCGTCGGCCCGCTGGGTGCCGAAGTACAGCCGGGTCTCCTGGTGGGGCTCCCCCACGTCCGTGTGGAGGGCCGCTCCCACCAGAGCGGGAATCCCTGCGCCGAGCAGGGCCATGAGCACCCCGCCGCCGACCTTCCCGCGTGTGTCAGATGTCCATTTCACCCCTGGTGAACGAACAGGAGCCGCCGACGTTGCGGCCGTGGTCGGTGCGTCGTCGGGCGACGGCGGGAAGCCCGCCCGTCCGTGGTGGGGGGCGGGACGGGCTTCCTGTCGGTGCTGTGGTGCGGAGGTGCGGCTACCAGTAGATGACTACGTAGCCGTCGCCGCCGTCCTTGCCGCGGGAGCCGGAGTTGCCGATGGCCCGGTTGGTGCCGCCGCCGCGGCCGCCGTCACCGCCCACGGCCGTGCCGTCCGGGAGCTGGACGATGCCGTCCGCGGTGCCGCCGCCGGTGCCGTCGGCGTTGCCCGGGTCACCGTTGTGGTTGACGCCGCCCGAGGAGCACGTTCCGCTGCCGCCCAGGCCGGGGGTGCCGGGCTCGCCGGGACCGCGGTCCGCGGCGCCGCCGCCTCCGCCGCCGGTGCCACCGGTGGCGGTGAGGAGCACGGTGTTGGTCGACGCCACGGTCAGCGACGTGGTGGTGCCCGCGGCGCCGGCGGTGCCGTTGGCACCCGGTGCGCCGCCGAGGCCGTTGGCGCCTCCGGTGCCGACGTCCACTCCGTAGTCGGCCAGGGGGGTGACCGGGATGACGCACCAGGTGAAGCCGCCGCCACCGCCGCCACCGCCGTGGCCACCGGTGTTGTTGCGCGCGGCGGCGGCACCGTCCGCGTCCGCGTCCGCGGCACCATCGGCCCCGGTGGCCGGGTTGTTCGGGTTGTTCGGGTTGTTCGGGTTGTTCGGGTTGTTCGGGTTATTCGGGTTGCCACCGCCGCCACCGTTGTTGCGCGCGGAGCCGCCGCCACCGCCGCCGCCACCGCCGGCGCCCCATGCCTGGACGAACACCGACGTGACGCCCGGCGGCGGGGTGAAGGTGTTGTCCGAGGTGAACTGACGCAGGCCGTGGATGACCTGGGGGGCGTGCTTCTTGTGCTTGTCGTGCTCCGACAGCGCGTGCTTCTTGCTGTCGACGGGCTTCGTGTTCTGGTGGCCCGCCGGCTTGGGCCCGTCCGCAGATGCGGCCGGAGCCAACGCGATCAACTGGCCGGTGAGGGCCGCGGCAGCGGCGATGGAGGCGAGCAGAACCCGGGAACGCCCCCGGGGCCGTTGAATCGTCGCCGACTGATGGTTCAGGTTCATGGCTTCCTTACCCGCCGGCGCCGAGGGCTGCCGCGGGATGCGATGGGAGGGGTGCGTGCGTCACGCGCCGCCCATCCGACCTGGCCACGGCCTCGCCGTGGCGCTGGCAGGGCCGGGGCTGTGGCCCAGTCAGGTGAGTAGTTCATCTGACCGGAGCAATTTCGAGGAGCGGTCCCGCCCCGTGTCCGGGCCGCGGTCGCAGGCGTGGTCGCCCGGTAACGAAAGAACCCCCGCTCACTGTGATTCCACAGATGAACGGGGGTTCCACTCGCGTGGCGGCGCCAGGGTTCGAACCTGGGTAGGCTGAGCCGGCAGATTTACAGTCTGCTCCCTTTGGCCACTCGGGCACACCGCCAAGATTTGCTGCCATTTTTTCCGCCTCGCGGCGGCGCTCCCTGGCAACGACGTAAACGATACCTGATGACCGGGGGTGCTTCACCACCGGATTGATCAGCGCTGCGGGTGGGCGCGGTGGCTAGGCTTTGCCGAGCGGGCCGGGCATGTCCGGCCGCGCCCTCCGGGGTGATCACAACCGACTTCAAGGAGCCACAGCACATGGCCGACTCCAGTTTCGACATCGTCTCGAAGGTCGAGCGGCAGGAGGTCGACAACGCCCTCAACCAGTCCGCCAAGGAGCTCTCGCAGCGTTACGACTTCAAGGGCACCGGCGCCACCATCGCCTGGTCCGGCGAGAAGATCCTGATGGAGGCGAACTCCGAGGAGCGCGTGAAGGCCGTCCTCGACGTCTTCGAGACCAAGCTGGTCAAGCGCGGGATCTCGCTGAAGGCGCTGGACGCCGGTGAGCCGCAGCTGTCCGGCAAGGAGTACAAGATCTTCGCCACGATCGAGGAGGGCATCTCCCAGGAGAACGCCAAGAAGGTCGCGAAGATCATCCGGGACGAGGGTCCCAAGGGCGTCAAGGCCCAGGTCCAGGGCGAGGAGCTGCGCGTCAGCTCCAAGAGCCGTGACGACCTCCAGGAGGTCCAGGCGCTGCTCAAGGGCAAGGACCTGGACTTCGCGATCCAGTTCGTGAACTACCGCTGACCCTGTTCCGCGACCTGCCCCACGCCGGCCCGGCGGTCTTCACCGACCGCCGGGCCGCGGCCGTCGCGAAGGGGGTGTGTGCGGGGCGTGTGCGGCGCACGCGCCACCGCGGACTCCTGTGGGCACTTGGGACGCGATGAGTGCGCCCACCACGCTGGATGTCATCACATCACCGCGTGGCAGGGGGTTCTCGCATGCCTGGGGCCGGCACGTTTCGTGATGACTTCGGGGCGTCCGTGGTCGTCGCGCTGGTCGCTCTACCCCTGTGCGTCGGGGTGGCGGTCGCCTCCGGAGTGCCGGCCGAGCTGGGGATCGTCACCGGGGTGGTCGGCGGGCTCGTCACCGGGTGGTTCCGCGGGAGCTCCCTCCAGGTGAGCGGGCCCGCGGCCGGACTCACCGTGCTCGTCTACGAGGCGGTGCAGGCCTACGGTCTGCCCGCGCTCGGGGTGCTGGTGCTGGCCGCCGGGGTGGTGCAGCTGGGCATGGGGATGCTGCGGCTCGGACGGTGGTTCCGGGCGATCTCCGTCGCCGTCGTGCACGGGATGCTGGCCGGGATCGGGCTGGTGCTGATCTCCGGGCAGCTGTACGCCCTGGGCGGTGTGGAGGCCCCGGGGCAGACCCTGGCGAAGCTGCGCGGGGTGCACGAGCTCGGGGCGCAGGCCGACTTGGCCGCCGTGCTGCTCGGGGTCGGGACGATCGCCGCCATGGTCGCCTGGCGCCGGGTGCCCGCCCGGCTGCGGATCGTGCCGGGGGCGCTCGTCGGAGTGGCCGCCGCCACCGCCGCGGCCGTCCTGCTGCGGCTGCCCGTCGAGAAGGTACGGGTGACGGGTGTGCTGGAGGCCGTGTCTCCGCCCGACTGGGGCGACTTCGGGGTCCTGGCCTCGGTCGGCGCCGCCGGGACCGTGGTCGCGCTGGCGCTGATCGCCTCCGCCGAGACGCTGTTCAGCGCTGCGGCCGTGGACCGCATGCACGACGGGCCGAGGACGGAGTACGACAAGGAACTCATCGCCCAGGGCGTGGGCAACAGCGTGTGCGGGCTGCTCGGCGCGCTGCCGATGACCGCGGTCATCGTGCGCAGCGCCGCCAATGTGGAGGCCGGGGCGCGGACCCGCGCGGCCAGGGTGCTGCACGGTGGCTGGCTGCTGCTCTTCGCCGTGGCGTTCCCCCGGCTTCTGGAGAGTGTGCCGCTGGCAGCGCTGGCCGGGGTGCTGCTGCACGCGGGCTGGAAGCTGCTGCCGGCCAGGGCGGTGGCCGCGTTGTGGCGGACGCACCGGGGCGAGGCGGTGGTACTGGTGGTCACGGCCTCGGCGATCGTGGTCACCAATCTCTTCGAGGGGGTGCTGATCGGGCTGGGGCTCGCCGTCGCCAAGGCGGCCTGGGAGACCTCCCACGTGCACATCGAGGAGGTGTGGGAGGACGAGGAGCTGTGCGTGCAGGTCCTGGGGAACGCCAGCTTCCTGCGGCTTCCCAAGCTGCTCGACGCCCTGGACGCGCTGCCGCACGGGCATCCGGTGCGGCTGGATCTGAGCGGGCTGCGCCACCTGGACCACGCCTGTCTGACCGCTCTGGAGGGCTGGGAGCGCACGCGGGCGCCACTGCCCGGCCGGGAGGGCGTCATCTAGCGGGGTTACCCTCCGCCCGTGGAACACCAGTTGAAGCGCACCCTGGGGGTGTCCGACGCCGTCGTCGTCGGACTCGGCGCGATGGTGGGCGCCGGTATCTTCGCCGCCCTGGCTCCCGCGGCGCAGGCGGCGGGAGGCGCACTGCTCGCCGCTCTGGGCGTGGCGGGTCTCGTGGCCTACTGCAACGCGCACTCCTCGGCGCGGCTGGCCGCCCGGTACCCGGCCTCCGGCGGCACGTACGTCTACGGGCGCGAGCGGCTCGGGCCCTTCTGGGGATATCTGGCCGGCTGGGGATTCGTGATCGGCAAGACCGCGTCCTGCGCGGCCATGGCCCTCACGGTGGGGGCGTACCTGTGGCCCGGGCGGCAGCATGCCGTGGCCGTCGCGGCGGTGGTGGCGCTGACCGCCGCGAGCTACGGCGGTGTGCAGAAGTCGGCCCGCATCGCGCGGCTGATCGTGGCGGCGGTGCTGGCGGTGCTGGCCGGGGTGGTCGTGGTGTGCCTGTCTTCCGGGGCGGCCGACCCGGGGCGGCTGGGCGGATCCGGCCGGGGTGTCTTCGGGCTGTTGCAGGGTGCGGGTCTGCTGTTCTTCGCCTTCGCGGGCTACGCCCGGATCACCACCCTGGGTGAGGAGGTGCGCGACCCGCAGCGGACGATCCCGCGGGCGGTGCCGATCGCGCTGGGGATCGCGCTGCTGGTGTACGCCGCGGTGGCGGTGGCGGCGCTGTCGGTGCTCGGCGCGGAGGGGCTGGCGCAGTCGCCGGCCCCGCTGGCCGACGCGGTGCGGGCGGCCGGGCGGCCCGGACTGGCCCCGGTGGTCCGGGTGGGCGCGGCTCTGGCCGCGCTGGGCTCGTTGCTGGCCCTCGTGCTCGGGGTTTCGCGGACCGTCCTGGCGATGGCCCGGGACGGCCATCTGCCGCGCGCGCTGGCGGCCGTACATCCCCGGCATCAGGTGCCGCACCATGCGGAGCTGGCAGTGGGTGCGGTCGTGGCGGTGCTGGCGGCCACCGCCGATCTGCGGGGCGCGATCGGTTTCTCCTCCTTCGGAGTGCTCGCCTACTACGCGATCGCGAACGCCTCCGCCTGGACTCTCGATTCAGCTGTCAAGGATCGTGCCGTGGCAGTGGCCGGGCTGTCCGGCTGTGTGGTGCTGGCGTGTGCGCTGCCCCTGTCGTCGGTGATCTGGGGGGCGGCGGTGCTGGCGGTGGGCGTACTGGTCTACGGGGTGCGGGCGCGGCTCAGATCCGGGATCTGAATCCGTCCCAGGGTGTCGGCTCCAGGTCGTACTCCTCTCCCGCCGGCGACTCGTCGCAGTACCAGGCGGTGCCGTCGAGCCAGCCGCGCAGCCAGCCGGCCAGGCTCGGGGAGTCGATGTACCAGGCGAGCTCGGGCTTCCCCGGATTCGGGTCGAACAGCAGGACCTGGGCGGTGTCGGACCGGCAGTCCACGCAGACGTCCATTCCGCAGCCGAAGTCGGCCATGGGCAGTACGCCTTCGGGCCAGCGCCACCCGGAAGACCGTTGTTCCCCGTACGCGAGGACGGCCTGACGCAGCGGCAGCAGCCCCTGACCGGGGCCGAATCCGCCGTCGCCTACGCGCGTGTAGAGCGAGGCGAGCAGGGGCGGCAGGGCGAAGCCGAGTATGCCTTCGGCGCGGGTGACCTCCCCTGTGCCCAGCGGCCCCGGCAGGGTCCTTCCGTGCCGCTCGTACCTGCGTGCGGAGTTGCGCACGCGGTCCGTGACTTGCTCCAGCAACTGCTCGGTCTCGTTCATGCCTTCATGGTGACGCACCCCACCGACAGCCGCCCGGGCCTGTGGACAACTCCGCCCGCAGGCCGATCCGGTCGGCTTGCGGGCGGGGTGCGTATCGGCGTCCACGACGCCGGCGGCCGTGTCAGCGCGAGGCGAACGGCGCGTCCGTCGGGACGATCTCGCGGCCCAGCGGGAGCAGGGAGAGCGGGACCATCTTGAAGTTGGCGATGCCGAACGGGATGCCGATGATCGTGACGCAGAGGGCGATGCCCGTGACGATGTGGCCGAGGGCCAGCCACCAGCCCGCCAGGACCAGCCACAGGACGTTGCCGATGCAGGACGGGGCGCCCGCGTCGCGGCGCTCGACCGTGGTGTAGCCGAAGGGCCAGAGGGCGTAGACGGCGATGCGGAAGGCGGCGATGCCGAACGGGATACCGATGATGGTGATGCAGAGCAGCACGCCCGCCAGGAGGTAGCCCAGGAACAGCCAGATGCCGCTGAGGATGAGCCAAATGATGTTGAGGATTGTCTTCATTGGCGGCGGCCTGCCATCTGTTCGAGCCGGGCGATGCGCTCGGCCATCGGAGGGTGTGTGGAGAACATCTTAGAAAGGCCCGCGCCCGGACGGAACGGGTTGGCGATCATCATGTGGCTCGCCGCCTCCAGCCGGGGTTCCGGGGGCAGCGGGAGCTGTTTGGTGCCCGCGTCGAGCTTGCGCAGGGCGCTGGCCAGGGCGAGCGGGTCCCCGGTGAGCTGGGCGCCCGAGGCGTCGGCCTCGTACTCGCGCGAGCGGCTGATGGCGAGCTGGATCACGGAGGCGGCCAGGGGGCCCAGGATCATGATCAGCAGCATGCCGAGGAGACCGGGGCCCTCCTCGTCGTTCGACCGGCCGATCGGGATCAGCCAGGCGAAGTTGACCAGGAACATGATCACCGAGGCGAGGGCGCCGGCCACCGAGGAGATCAGGATGTCGCGGTTGTAGACGTGGCTGAGCTCGTGGCCGATGACCCCGCGCAACTCGCGCTCGTCGAGGATGCGCAGGATGCCCTCGGTGCAGCAGACCGCGGCGTTGCGCGGGTTGCGGCCGGTGGCGAACGCGTTGGGGGCCTCGGTGGGTGAGATGTACAGGCGTGGCATGGGCTGGCGCGCGGACGTGGAGAGCTCGCGCACCATGCGGTAGAGCTGAGGAGCCTCGAACTCGCTCACGGGGCGGGCGCGCATCGCGCGTAGAGCCAGCTTGTCGCTGTTCCAGTACGCGTAGGCGTTCGTCCCGAGGGCGACGAGGACGGCGATGATCAGGCCGCCCCGTCCGAAGAAGCTTCCGATGAGGATGATGAGTGCGGACAGCCCGCCGAGGAGTACGGCGGTCTTCAGCCCGTTGTGCCGGCGGTGCACGGTACGCCCTCCAAGTGGTGCGGCAGGGGAGCCCGTCATTGATTTGAGGGTCTACGGTCCAGTGGACCCTCCCTTCCTGGTCAACGCGAGGTGAGGGCGTCAGGTTCCCAGGGCGTGGCAGGGCGGCCGCCCGCCGCCGCCCCTTCCCGGGGGACGGCGGGGCCGCGGCGGGCGTTGCTCCGTACGGGTTACACGCGCCGGTTACTGCGCGAAGAGGCTGCCCGAGGTGACGCGCAGGATGAGTTCCGGGGCGCCTGAGACGACGACCGCCGTGATCGCGGTGACGACGATGGCCGCCGCCACCGGCCAGGGGGCGCGCGTACGGGTCTGCGCGCCCTCGGGGGTGCGGAAGAGCAGGGCAGTCCAGCGCAGGTAGTAGTACAAGGCGATGACGACGTTGATCGCCATGACCACGGCCAGCCAGCCCAGGCCCGCGTCGACCGCGGACCGGAAGACGGTGACCTTGGCGAAGAGCCCGATGATGCCGGGGGGCAGGCCCGCCAGGCAGAGCAGGAAGAAGCCCAGGGAGAGGGCGGCCAGCGGGCGCTCGGCGTAGAGCCCGCGGTAGTCGCTGATCCGGTGGAGCGGCTTGGTCCGGGCGACGAGGGCGGCCACGGCGAAGGCGCCGAGGTTCACGGCGGCGTACATGAGGGCGTAGGCGACGGTGGAGCCGATCTGGTCGCGCCCGGAGTAGGCGGCCGCTGCGATCGGGACCAGCAGGTATCCGGCCTGGCCGACCGAGGACCATGCGAGCAGCCGTACGGCACTGTTCGGGCGGTCCGGGGACTGCCGCAGGGCGGCGGCGTTGCCCAGGGTCATGGTGAGCGCGGCGAGGACGGCCAGGGCCGGGCCCCAGATGTCGGAGTACGCCGGGAAGGCGATCACCGTGACGAGGATGAGGCCGGTGAAACCGACGGCCTTGCCGATCACCGAGAGGTAGCCGGCGATGGGCAGAGGGGCACCGACGTACGTGTCGGGGACCCAGAAGTGGAAGGGGACGGCCGCGGTCTTGAAGGCGAAGCCGACGAGGGTGAGCGCGACGCCGGCCATGGCGAGCGTGTCGAGCTGCCCGGGGACGTCTTCGAGGCGGCCGGCGACCTGGGTGAGGTGCAGGGAGCCGGTGGCGGCGTAGACGAAGCTGACGCCCATCAGCGACACGGCGGTGGCGGTGACGGAGGACAGGAAGAACTTCAGGGCGGCCTCTGAGGAGAGCCGGTCGCCGCGGCGCATGCCGACGAGGGCGAAGGCGGGCAGCGAGGCGACTTCGAGCGCGACGATCAGGGTCGCGAGATCACGGGAGGCGGGCAGCAGGGCCGCGCCGGCGGCGGAGGAGAGCAGCAGGAACCAGTACTCACCGGCCGGCATGCGGGTGTCGCGGACGGCGGTGACCGACACCAGGGCGGTGACCAGGGCGCCGGCCAGCACCAGGAACTGGATGACGAGCGTGAAGTGGTCGGCGACGTAGCTGCAGGCGGCCGGGTCGCCGGTGAGGCAGAAGGTGGCGCGGTCACCGGCGCGCAGGGGCAGCAGGGTGGCGGTCGCGGCGGCGAGGCCGGCGACCGAGATCCAGCCGAGGACCGGCTTGTGCCGCTCGGCGAGGAACAGGTCGGCGACGAGGACGACCAGGCCGACGGCGGCGGTGATCACCACGGGTGCGATGGCGAGCCAGTCGACGGACTGGACCAGGCTCGGGGCCTCGGCGGAGAGGACCGTCAGGGCCGTCATGGCCGTCATGAATTGCCTCCTGCGAGGAGCTTCTGGACGGCCGGGTCGGTGAGGCCGAGGAGGACTGCGGGCCACAGGCCGGCGAGGACGGTGAGGGCGACGAGCGGGGTCCAGGCGGCGAACTCGTAGCGCTGGACGTCCGCGACGGCGAGCTCGGGACCGGCTTTCGGGTCTCCCATGCAGACGCGCCGTACGACGATCAGCAGGTAGGCGGCGGTGAGCAGGGTGCCGAACGCGCCGACGGCCACGTACGTGAGGAACGCGGGGCGGGAGAGGCCCTCGGCGGGGTCGAAGGCGCCGAAGAGGGCCAGCATCTCGCCCCAGAAGCCGGCCAGGCCCGGCAGGCCCAGGGAGGCGACGGCGGCGAAGGCGAGGAGCGCGCCGAAGCGGGGGGCGCGGCCGTAGAGGGCGGCGCCGGTGGCTCCGGCGAGGGTGTCGAGGTCGGCGGTGCCGTAGCGGTCCTTGAGGGCGCCGACCAGGAAGAAGAGGAGACCGGTGATCAGGCCGTGGGCGATGTTGGCGAAGAGCGCGCCGTTGACACCGGTGGGGGTCATGCTCGCGATGCCGAGGAGGACGAAGCCCATGTGGCCGACGGAGGAGTAGGCGATGAGGCGCTTGAGGTCGCCCTTGCTCCCCTTGCGGGCCAGCGCGAGGCAGGCGAGCGATCCGTAGACGATGCCGACGGCGGCGAAGGCGCCCAGGTAGGGGGCGAAGGTGGCCATGCCGTCGGGGGTGATGGGGAGCAGGATGCGGACGAACCCGTACGTGCCCATCTTGAGCAGGACGCCGGCCAGCAGGACGGATCCGACGGTGGGCGCGGCGGTGTGGGCGTCCGGCAGCCAGCTGTGCAGGGGCCACATCGGGGTCTTCACCGCGAGGCCGATGCCGATGGCGAGAACGGCCAGGAGCTGGGTGGTGTGGGACAGTTCGCGGCCATTGTCAGAGGCCAGTGTCACCATGTCGAAAGTGCCGCTGTTCAGTCCGATCAGGAGCAGACCGAGCAGCATGACGACGGATCCGAGGAGCGTGTAGAGGATGAACTTCCAGGCGGCGGCCTGCCGCTGAGCACCGCCCCAGCGGGCGATGAGGAAGTACATCGGGATGAGGACCATCTCGAAGGCGAGGAAGAAGAGCAGCAGGTCGAGGACGGCGAAGGTCGCGAGGGTGCCGGACTCCAGGACGAGGAGCAGCGCGACGAAGGCCTTCGGGGAGGGGCCTGCGGGGAGCTTGAAGTAGCTGTAGAGCGCGCAGAGGAAGAACAGCAGCGCGGTCATCAGGAGGAGGGGGAGCGAGATGCCGTCGACACCGAGGTGGATCCGGACGTTCAGCGCCTGGATCCAGCTGATGTCCGTCGTCGCCTGGATGCGGGACGGGGCGTCGTGGTCGAAGCCCAGGGTGAGGGCGATGGCCGCGGCGAGGATCACGCCGGTCACGGTCACGCCGTGGCGGAGCACGGCCTGTTCGGGGCTCTTGCCCTTGAGGCCGGGCGGGGCCGGCAGGAGCGCCGCGGCGGAGCCGAGGAGCGGTGCGGCCACGATGAACGCCAGAAGGAACTGCATCACGGACGGGCTGATATCAATCACGGCTGACTCACGGCTCACGATCCGGCGTTGACGTTGGCGAGGACGGCGGTGGCGATCGCCAGGACCACGGCGCCGGCGAGCAGGGCGCTCAGGTAGCTCTGCACGTTGCCGGTCTGGGCACGGCGCACGAGGCTGCCGAGCAGCTGGGTGCCGGTGCCCGCGCCGCGGACGTACGTGTCCACGACCTCGCGGTCGAGGAAGCGGACGAGGCTCGCGGCGGCCCGGACGGGCCGGACGAACAGCCGGTCGTAGACGGCGTCGAGGTGGAAGCCGACGGCCGCGTGGCGGTGCAGCGGTCCGAGGAACGCCTTTCCGGGGTCGGCGGCGGGGCCGGCCGGGACGGCGGGGTGATCGTGGGTCACCTCGGCCACCTCGGGGGCTTCCGCGGCGGATTCGGCAGCGGTGACGGAGGCGGCGGCGACGGAGGCGGCGGATTCGGCGGCGACGGCGGGCACTCCGGCTGCGGCACCATCTCCAATGCCGGCGGCGGTCGCGAGGACGGCCTTCGCCGAGGCGCGCTGCCAGAGGGCGTAGGTGAGCATCGCGCCGATGGCTGCGGCGCCCGTGCCGAGGACCGAGGTGACCAGGGTCGGGGTGAGTTCACCGCCGTCGAACCAGTCGGAGATGGGGCCGGCCGCGAGGCCGAAGCCGATCGACGGGATCGCCAGCAGCCACAGCACGCCGGTCATGGCGAGGGGCTCCTTGCCGTGGTCGGGGGCGGCGGCGCCCCGGCCGCGGAAGGCCATCAGCCACAGCCGGGTGGCGTAGGCGGCGGTGAGCAGGGCGGTCAGCAGACCGGCGACGAGCACCAGCCAGCCAGCGGCGCTGGGCGCGAACTCCGAGTGGCCGGTCGCGGTGTGCTCGGCGGCGACGAGGACGGCTTCCTTGGAGAAGAAGCCGGCGAAAGGCGGGACCGCGGCGAGCGCGAGCAGCGCGATCGTCATCGTCCAGAAGGCGTCGGGGATGCGCTTGGCCAGGCCGTCCATCCGGGACATGACGCCCAGGGAGTTCGTACCGGCGGCGTGGATGATCACGCCGGCGCCGAGGAAGAGGAGCGCCTTGAAGGCGCCGTGGGACAGGAGGTGGAACACGGCGGCGCCGCGGTCACCGACGGCCAGGGCACCGACCATGTAGCCGAGCTGACCGATCGTGGAGTAGGCGAGCACCCGCTTGATGTCGTCCTGGGCGATGGCGGCCAGGCCGGAGCCGATCATCGTGACGGCCGCCATCACGGCCATGACCACCAGCGCGGCCTGGGAGGCCGCGAAGACGGGCAGGAGGCGGGCGATGAAGTAGACACCGGCGGCGACCATCGTCGCGGCGTGGATCAGCGCCGAGACCGGCGTGGGGCCGGCCATGGCGTCGGGGAGCCAGGTGTGCAGGGGGAACTGTGCGGACTTGCCCGCGACGCCGGCGAGCAGGAGCAGCGCGATCAGTGTCGGGTGGTCGAGTCCGCCCGTGGCGACGGTGCCCAGGATCTTCGGGATCTCGAACGAACCGGCGTCGGCGGCGAGCGCGAACAGGCCGATCAGGAAGGGGACGTCGCCGAGTTTGGTGACGAGGAAGGCCTTCAGGGAGGCGGAGCGGGCCGCTTCGGTCTCCCAGTAGTGGCCGACCAGGAAGTACGAGCAGATGCCCATGATCTCCCAGCCGACCAGCAGCACCATCAGGTCGCCGGAGTAGACGACGAGCAGCATGGCGGAGGTGAACAGTGAGACGAGAGCGGCATACGACGGGTAGCGCGGGTCCTCACGGAGGTACGCCGTCGAGTAGACCTGTACGCAGGTGGCGACCACCCCGACCAGGACGGCGACCAGGGCGGCGAAGCCGTCGATGTAGAGCGAGAGGTCGATCGGCACCGAGCCGGTCGGGGTCAGCTCGGTCGCGGCACTGATCGTCTCGCCGCCGCCCTGGCGGAGGGCGACGAGTACGGCGAGTACGGCGGCGCCGAGCGTGGGCAGGATCGCGAGCGGCCGGACGAACCCGGGTGCGGTGCGGCCGAGGAGCAGTCCCGCCACCGCGCCCAGGAAGGGGAGCAGCGGGACGAGGACGGCGAGGGTCGTGGTGCTCACGCGGTGACCTCGCTCTGGTTGTTCGCGGCGGGCTCGTGGCCCTCGGCGGTGTCGCGCAGCCGGTCGACGTCGGAGGTGCCCCGGTTGCGGTACACCATCAGCACGATCGCGAGGCCGATGCCGATTTCGGCGGCGGCGATCGCGATGGTGAAGAGGGTGAGGGCCTGGCCGGCGTGCAGGGCGTCGCGCAGCCAGACGTCGAAGGCCACCAGGTTGAGGTTGACGGCGTTGAGCATCAGCTCGACGGACATCAGGACCAGGATGGCGTTGCGGCGGGCGAGTACGCCGTACAGGCCCGTGCAGAAGAGGAGCGCCGCGAGTACGGCGGGGTAGGCGAGGTGCATCAGCGCCGGCCCTTCTTCTCGCCGGGGCCGGCCTGGGTGGCGGCGTCGGCGGGGTCGGCGGGGTCGTTCCTGCGGGACAGCACGATGGCCCCGATCAGGGCTGCGAGGAGGAGGACGGAGAGCGCCTCGAACGGCAGCACCCAGTGCTGGAAGAGGATCTCGCCGGAGACCTTGGTGGAGCCCTGGACCGGTCCGTCGAGGTCGATCCAGGTGGTGCGGAAGGCGTCGACGACCACCCAGACCAGCGACACGGCCGCGACGACGGCGACGCCGAGTGCGATCCAGCGGTTGCCGGAGTCTGCGTCCGGGGAGCGGCCGATGGGGGCCTTGGTGAGCATCAGTCCGAAGAGGAGGAGGACGACCACGGAACCGAGGTAGATGAGGACCTGGACCCAGGCGATGAACTCGGCGGTCAGCAGCAGGTACTCGACGGCGATGCCGCCGAGCGCGACGACGAGCCACAGGGCGGCGTGCACCAGCTGCTTGGTGGTGACCGTGACGAGGGCCGCGCCGAGGGTGGCGAGTCCGACGAGGACGAAGGCGATCTCGATGCCGGTCGGGGACAGGAAGCCGGGCCCGGTGGTGGTGGCGGCTGCCGCTGCGGCCAGGGTGGCGGCGGGGCTCACGCGTCTCCCTCCGGGGTCGGGTCGGTCGGCGGTTCGGTCTCGGCCACCTGGGCAGCGGTTTCGGCGGCGGCGGCTGCCGCCGCGGCGGCTTCGGCCTTCTCCACCGCCTTGCGGGCAGCGGCGATCTCCTTGGGCTCCTCGGCTGCCGGGTCCAGCGCGGGCGGCGCCGGGACGGTCCACATCCACTCGCGGAGCTTGTCGCGCTCGTGGGTCAGCTCGTGGATGTCGGTCTCCGCGTACTCGAACTCCGGCGACCAGAAGAGGGCGTCGAAGGGGCACACCTCGATGCAGATCCCGCAGTACATGCAGAGGGAGAAGTCGATGGCGAAGCGGTCGAGGACGTTGCGGCTGCGCTCGCGGCCACCGGGCGTGGACGCCGGGACCGTCTCCTTGTGGGAGTCGATGTAGATGCACCAGTCGGGGCACTCACGGGCGCAGAGCATGCAGACGGTGCAGTTCTCCTCGAACAGACCGATGACCCCGCGGGAGCGGGGCGGCAGTTCGGGCTGGACCTCGGGGTACTGGGCCGTGTGCGAGCGCTTCGTCATCGTGCGCAGGGTGACGGCCAGGCCCTTGGCCAGGCCGGATCCGGGGATGGGCATTACTGGATCGCCACCTTCACGATGCCGGTGAGCGCAATCTGGGCGAGCGCGAGCGGGATGAGTGTGGTCCAGGCGAGCTTCTGGAGCTGGTCCTCGCGCAGGCGCGGGTAGCTCACGCGGAGCCAGATCACGACGAAGGCGAGGATCGCGATCTTGAGCAGGGTCCAGACCCAGCCGAGGTCGTCGCCGAAGGGACCGTGCCAGCCGCCGAGGAAGAGGACGGTGGTCAGGGCGCAGAGGACGACGATGCCGGCGTACTCGGCGAGGAGGAACAGGGCGAAGCGCAGGCCGGTGTACTCGGTGTACGCGCCGAAGATGATCTCGGAGTCGGCGACGGGCATGTCGAAGGGGGGCCGCTGCAGTTCGGCGAGGCCGGCGACGAAGAAGACGAGTGCGCCGACGATCTGCCAGGGCAGCCACCACCACTCGAAGGCCTCGACGATCCCGGGGAGGGAGACCGTACCGGCCGCCATGGCGACGGAGGCGGCGGCGAGCAGCATCGGGAGCTCGTAGGCGAGCAGCTGGGCGGCGGTGCGCAGGCCGCCGAGCAGGGAGAACTTGTTCGCGGAGGCCCAGCCGGCCATCAGGGAGCCGAGGACTCCGACACCCATGACGGCGAGCGCGAAGAACAGGCCCGCGTCGATGACCTGGCCGACGGCGCCCTCGCCCGGCCCGATGGGGATGGCCAGGAGGACGAGGAGGTACGGCAGCAGGGCGACGGCGGGGGCGAGCTGGAAGATCCGCCGGTCGGCGTTGGCCGGGACGATGTCTTCCTTCTGCGCGAACTTCACACCGTCGGCGACGAGCTGGGCCCAGCCGTGGAAGCCGCCGGCGTACATGGGGCCGAGGCGGCCCTGCATGTGGGCCATCACCTTGTGCTCGGTCTGCCCGACGACGAGCGGGAGCACGAGGAAGACGGCGAAGACGACGATCAGCCGCAGGGCGACGTCGAGGACGTCGTTCACGCGTCGCCTCCGTTGTCGGGGTCGGTGGTGGGGTCGGTGGTGGGGCGGGTCCCGTCGCCCGCGGCGGGCCCGGTTTTCGGGTCGGCCTTGGGCCCGGTTTTCGGGTCGGCCTTCGGTTCGGCCTTGGGGTCCGGCTCGGGTCCGGCCCCCGGCTCCGCCTTCGGAGCCGGCCCGGGAGCCGGTTCTTCGAAGGCGGGCTTCGGGTCGTGCCACGGGGCGTCCGAGCTGCGCGGTGCCGGGCGGCGGGGCGCAGCCGCGGCCTCCCCTGCCTCCGGGGCGGCGCCCGCGGCGGCTTCGTCCGGGGCCGGGGCCGGGGCCGGAGCCGGGGCCGGGGCCGGGGCCGGGGTCGGAGCCGGCGTCTGGCTCACCGAGCCGTCGGCGACCGAGCGGGTGCGGCGCGGCGGGCGGGGGGCGGTTTCCGCAGTCGCCTCGGTGGTCGCGTCCGCCGGGGCCGACTGGCTCGCCGAGCCCTCCGATACCGAGCGGGTGCGGCGCGGCGGGCGGGGGGTGGTTTCCGCAGTCGCCTCGGTGGCCGCGTCCGCCGGGGGCTGGGTGGCCGAGCCCTCGGTGACCGAGCGGGTGCGGCGGACCGGGGCGCCTTCGCGCGGGGTGCGCGCGGCGGCGCCCGCCGCGCCGGCCGCACGCGGGGTGCGGGCCGGACGGGACGGGGCCGGCGGGAGCTGGCCCTTCATCGGGCCCCATTCGTTGGGGTCCGGTACGCCCGGCGGAAGCATCTGGCGGCGCTTGGGCGCGTCCGGGTCGTGCGCCTCGCCGGGCTCCTTGGCTCCGGGCCAGGCCTTGGCGACGCGCGCGGCCAGGACGAAGTCCTTGCGCAGCGGGTGGCCCTCGAAGTTCTCCGGCAGGAGCAGGGGCACGAGGTGCGGGTGGTCGGTGAAGGTGACCCCGAACATCTCGAACGTCTCGCGCTCGTGCCATTCCGCCCCCGCGTAGACGGCGACCGCGGACGGCAGGGAGGCGGCGCTGTGCGGGACGGTCGTGCGCAGCAGCAGCCGGCGCACCCGGTGGTTCTCCAGCGACACGACGTGCGCGCAGATCCGGAAGCCGGTGCCGGGCTCGTCCACCGCGCTCAGCCAGTCGAAGTACGTGCAGCCCAGCTTGTCCCGGGCGATTTCGAGGGCGGAGATCCAGCTGCCGACGGGCACGTCCACCGTGAGGACGTCGTACGAGAACTCGGCGAGGGCCTCGGCCCCGAAGACCGTCGGCGCCGCGTCGGGAAGGGAGTCGTAGAGGTTCACGTGCCGGCCCCCTTCGCGGGTGCCGGCGGGGGCGTGACCAGGCCGCTCGTCAGCTGGGACACGGACGGCCCGGCCGCGTAGCGCTCGGCCAGCGACTCGCGGGCGATCTTCTCCTGGAGCTTGAGGATGCCCTGGAGGAGGGCTTCGGGGCGCGGCGGGCAGCCCGGCACGTAGACGTCGACCGGGATGATCTGGTCGACGCCCTTCGTCACCGAGTACGAGTCCCAGTAGGGGCCGCCGCAGTTGGAGCAGGCGCCGAAGGAGATGACGTACTTCGGCTCCGGCATCTGCTCGTAGAGCCGCTTCACCGCGGGGGCCATCTTGTCCGTGACCGTGCCCGAGACGATCATCAGGTCGGCCTGGCGCGGCCCCGGCGCGAAGGGGATCACACCGAGCCGGATGAAGTCGTGCCGGGCCATGGACGCGGCGATGAACTCGATCGCGCAGCAGGCCAGGCCGAAGTTGAAGACCCACAGGCTGTACCGGCGGCCCCAGTTCAGGACCACCTTCATGGGTTCCGGGGCGAGACGGGAGAGGACTCCCAGGCGCTTGGGCTCCGGGAGCAGCTCTGGCTGAGGTGTCACGTCCATTCGAGGACGCCCTTCTTGTACGCATAGAGCAGGCCGACGGCCAGGAAGCCCAGGAAGATGAACATCTCGACCAGGGTCGTGGCGCCGTAACCGGCGGCGGCGAACACCGTCGCCCACGGGAACAGGAAGATCGAGTCGACGGCGAAGATGACGTAGAGGAACGCGTAGACGTAGTAGCGGACCTGGGTGTGCGCCCAGCCCTCGCCGACCGGGTCCACACCGCATTCGTAGGTCAGCAGCTTCTCGGGGGTCGGGACGACGGGCCGCAGCAGGCGGCCCGCGCCGAAGGCGACGGCCACGAAAAGCACACCGAGGGCGGCCAGGAGACCGACGACCGAATAACTCCGGAAGTAGTCCGCCGCGAGCACGGTTACGGTCGATACCGTTGGTTCAGGCACGTCCGTTCCTCGCTCCTCGGTCACTGTCGACGATCTGGTACGGACGGGAGTCTAGGGCCTGCCTCACACGGGGTGGGGTTATCCCCCGTTCACAGCACCCCGGCCACCCCATGGCATCAGCGGGTCGCACTTGACAGGGTGTGGCGCATGACCCTGAGCCATGCCGTACCCGACAACGATCGACCTCCCCCCGTACGCGCCGTCTTCAGCGCCGTGACGTGGAAGGAGATCGCCTATCTGGTGAGCAACCTGCCGTTGGCGATCGTCGGTTTTGTTTACGCGGTTGTCATGGTTTCCACGGCCGGCGGTCTTTCCGTCACCGCGGTCGGAATTCCCCTGCTCGCGTGCGGTCTGTATCTGTCTCGGCAATTGGGACGGCTGGACCGGGCACGCGCCCGCGGGCTGCTGGGCGTACGGGTGGACGAGCCGACCCCGATCCCCGGTCCGAAGCGGTCCGGCGGATTCTTCCCCTGGCTGTGGACGAGCATCAAGGACCCGGTCGGCTGGCGGACGGTGCTGTACCAGCTGATCCGGTTGCCGTGGGGAGTACTCACCTTCACGGTAGCGCTGACCGGCCTGTTCGTGCTGTGGCCGGTGCTGCCGTACCTGGTGCGGCTGATGGCGAACGTGGACCGGGCGATGGTACGGGGGCTGCTGTCGCCGTCCGACGACCTGGAGCGGCGGATCGCGGAGCTGGAATCCGACCGGGGAGTCGTGGTCGACACGGCGGCGGCGGACCTGCGGCGCATCGAACGGGACCTGCACGACGGGGCGCAGGCCCGGCTGGTGGCGCTGGCGATGGGGCTGGGCCTGGCGAAGGAGAAGTTGCTGGAGGACCCGGAGGGCGCGGCGGCGATGGTCGACGAGGCGCACGGGGAGGTGAAGCTGGCCCTCCAGGAGCTGCGGGACCTCGCACGGGGGATCCACCCGGCGGTGCTGACGGACCGGGGACTGGATGCGGCGCTGTCGTCGGTGGCGGCGCGGTGCGTGGTGCCGGTGAAGGTGGCGGTGGATCTGCCGGCGGATCTGCCGGGGGATCTGCCGGGGGCGACGCGGTCGGGGGCGCGGTCGGGGGCGCGGCCGGCGGAGGCGATCGAGGGGATCGCGTACTTCGTGGTGTCCGAGCTGCTGCAGAACGTGAGCAAGCACGCGGGGCCGGGGGCGCGGGGCGCGACGGTGGAGGTGTGGCGGGCGGGGGCGAGGCTGATGATCCGGGTGTCGGACGACGGGCGGGGCGGGGCGAGTCCCTCCGGGGGGAGTGGGCTGGCGGGGCTCGCGGAGCGGTTGGGCGCGGTGGATGGGGTGCTGGTGGTGGACTCGCCCGCGGGGGTGGGGACCGTGGTCACGGCCGAGCTGCCGTGGCGGGACCGGGGGTAGGCCCCCGGGCCCCTGGGGCCCCTGTTGTTGCTGGTGAGCGGGACTCCCGTCCGGGGTGGGCGGGGGTCCCGTTCGTTCGTTGCGCTGCGGCGCCGCTTCCCAGGGCTCCGCCGTGCGCCTCGCCGGCGGGGCTGCGGGATGGACCGGGTCCCGTACGGATTCCGCTGCGGCGCCGCTTCCCAGGGCTCCGCCCCGGACCCCGCGCCTCAAACGCCGGCGGGGCTGGATGTGGCGGCGGCCGCCCCGAAGGCACCTGCGGGGGGCGGGTCGCCTCAAACGCCGGCGGGGCTGGAATTGGCGGCGCCGGCTCGGATACCTGCGGGGGGCCTCAAATGTCGGCGGGGCTGGAATTGGCGTCGGCTCGGGTGGCCGCGGGGGTGAGGGGGTGGGGTTAACCCCCCGGTGGAGATGCCGACCCGCTGCATGGTTGTGGGGGGTCGGGGGGCGGCAGGGTGGGGGTGTAGCGGAGGACCGGAAGGGTGGGTCGGGATCATGGGCAACGGCAGAGGCACGGGCGGCGGGATCGGCGCGGTGTTGCGGGCTCCGGTCGAGGGACGGACCTGGCGGGAGTTCGGGTACCTGCTGATCGGGCTGCCGCTGAGCACGCTGTACTTCTCGCTCGCCATCACCGGCGTGAGCCTCGGCGCCGGACTGCTCGTCACCTTCCTCGGCGTTCCGGTCCTCGCCGGCGTGCTCGCCATGTGCCGCGGCTTCGGGCACGTGGAGCGGGCCCGGGTGCGCGCGCTGCTCGGGACGGAGATCGCCGCCCCCGCACCGATCCGGGCGAAGAAGGCCGGGCCGCTCGCCGCCATGGGTGCGCTGCTCAAGAGCGGGAGCGCCTGGCGCCACGCGCTGTACTCGGTCGTCCACTTCCCGTGGGCGGTGTTCTCCTTCTGCCTGTCCCTGGTGCTCTGGGCGTGCGGGTGGGCGTATCTGCTGTACCCGCTCTGGTTCTGGGTCTTCCCGGCCTACACCGACCAGCCCGGTCTGCAGCTCTTCCAGAACGACGGCTACACCTTCTACCTCGACTCACCGGTCATGATCGTCCTCACCAGCCTCGTCGGGCTGGCGATCACCCTCGCCACCCCGTGGGTGATCCGCGCCCTGACCACCGTCGACCGGGTCATGGTCGGCGGGCTGCTCGGGGCGTCCAGCCTGGCCACCCGCGTCAGCGAGCTGGAGTCCGACCGCGGGGTGGTCGTGGACACCGCCGCAGCCGACCTGCGGCGCATCGAGCGGGACCTGCACGACGGGGCGCAGGCCCGGCTGGTGGCGCTGGCGATGGATCTGGGGCTGGCGAAGGAGAAGCTGACCGAGGATCCACAGGCCGCCGCCCGGATGGTGGACGAGGCACACGGTGAGGTGAAGATCGCCCTCCAGGAGCTGCGCGACCTGGCCCGCGGGATCCACCCGGCCGTGCTGACCGACCGGGGGCTGGACGCGGCGCTGTCCTCGGTGGCCTCGCGCTGCGCGGTGCCGGTACGGGTGGCCGTGGATCTGCCGGCCCGGCCCGCCGCGGCGATCGAGGGGATCGCGTACTTCACGGTCTCGGAGCTGCTGCAGAACGTCAGCAAGCACGCGCTGGCCCGGTCGGCCTCGGTGGACGTGTGGAAGTCGGGGGAGCGGCTGCTGATCCAGGTCGCCGACGACGGCCGGGGCGGGGCCGGACCGCGGAAGGGGACGGGGCTGGCGGGGCTGACCGAGCGGCTGGACGCCGTGGACGGGGTGCTGGTCGTCGACTCCCCCGCCGGGGGCGGGACGACGGTCACCGCCGAGCTGCCCTGGCGCCCGTAGGGGGCCCGGCGGCCTGACGGAGCTGCCGACGGAGGGGCCGACGGAGCTGTCGACGGAGGGGCCGGGCCGGATGGTCCGGCCCTTCGCAACTCCCGGCGCGCGCGGTGCCCGTTTGCGGTATGCGACTTCCAGTACTCGAAAACTCCCCCCGTACGACGACGTGTTGTCGCGGCTCTGCCTTCACCGGGACTCAAGGCTGGGATGCTTGGCTGAGTCAGGTAGTGCGTGAACGAGTGGACGCGGGAGCTGCTGAGTCGTGGAAGACAGGGTGCGGGTGGTCATCGCCGAGGATTCAGTGCTGCTGCGTGAGGGCCTGACCCGGTTGCTGACCGACCGGGGGCATGACGTCGTGGCGGGCGTCGGGGACGCAGAGGCCCTGATCAAGACGGTGGCGGACCTGGCGGCCGAGGGGGCGCTGCCGGATGTGGTGGTGGCGGACGTGCGGATGCCGCCGACCCACACGGACGAGGGTGTGCGGGCGGCCGTGCGGCTGCGCCGCGACCACCCCGGGATAGGCGTGCTCGTGCTGTCCCAGTACGTGGAGGAGCAGTACGCCACCGAGCTGCTGGCCGGTTCCAGCACCGGGGTGGGGTATCTGCTCAAGGACCGGGTGGCCGAGGTCCGGGAGTTCCTGGACGCGGTGGTGCGGGTGGCCCGGGGCGGTACGGCCCTGGACCCCGAGGTCGTCGCCCAGCTGCTCGGCCGCAGCCGGAAGCAGGACGTACTGGCGGGCCTGACCCCGCGCGAGCGCGAGGTGCTCGGGCTGATGGCCGAGGGCCGGACCAATTCCGCCGTGGCGAAGCAGCTGGTCGTGAGCGACGGAGCGGTGGAAAAGCACGTCAGCAACATCTTCATGAAGCTGGGCCTTTCGCCGAGTGACGGGGATCACCGGCGAGTACTGGCCGTTCTCACCTATCTGAAATCTTGATCGACTGACACTCTGTCAGATATGGCATACCGGCAGGGCCGTCTCAAGGGGCGGTCCTACGGTCCAGAATGTGGCCGCTCCTGGGGGCCTTGATCCCTACCGACGTAGGGTGGGTCCCGGGGGGTCACGCCTCGAAGGAGGTCCAGTTCAGTGACCAGCCAGGTCAGCAGCCCAGCCGAGCAGGCCGACGGGGCCGGGGGTGCGGTTGTCGGTGGACAGCGCGCCCCGGAGAGTCCGGGCGGCAAGGAAGTGCGCCGCCTCGATCGTGTGATCATCCGATTCGCGGGTGACTCCGGTGACGGTATGCAGCTCACCGGTGACCGCTTCACCTCGGAAACGGCGTCCTTCGGGAACGACCTGTCGACGCTGCCGAACTTCCCCGCCGAGATCCGCGCCCCCGCCGGAACCCTCCCGGGCGTCTCCTCCTTCCAGCTCCACTTCGCCGACCACGACATCCTCACGCCGGGCGACGCCCCGAACGTGCTGGTGGCGATGAACCCGGCGGCCCTGAAGGCGAACATCGAGGACCTGCCGCGCGGCGCGGAGATCATCATCAACACGGATGAGTTCACCAAGCGCCCCATGGCCAAGGTCGGCTACGCCACCTCACCGCTGGAGGACGGCTCCCTCGACGCCTACAGCCTGCACCTGGTGCCGCTCACCACCCTGACGGTCGAGGCGCTGAAGAAATTCGGCCTCTCCCGCAAGGAGGCCGAGCGCAGCAAGAACATGTTCGCGCTGGGCCTGCTGTCGTGGATGTACCACCGGCCCACCGAGGGCACCGAGACATTCCTGCGGCAGAAGTTCGCGAAGAAGCCCGAGATCGCCGAGGCGAACGTCGTCGCCTTCCGGGCCGGCTGGAACTTCGGGGAGACGACCGAGGACTTCGCGGTCTCCTACGAGGTCGCCCCGGCCACCCGCGCCTTCCCCACCGGCACCTACCGCAACATCTCCGGGAACCTGGCGCTCTCCTACGGCCTCGTCGCCGCGAGCCAGCAGGCCGATCTGCCCCTCTACCTGGGCTCCTACCCGATCACCCCGGCCTCGGACATCCTGCACGAGCTGTCGAAGCACAAGAACTTCGGCGTGCGGACCTTCCAGGCCGAGGACGAGATCGCCGGGATCGGCGCGGCGCTCGGCGCGGCCTTCGGCGGCGCGCTCGGGGTGACCACCACCTCCGGGCCCGGTGTGGCGCTCAAGTCGGAGGCGATCGGCCTCGCGGTGTCGCTGGAGCTTCCGCTGCTGATCGTGGACATCCAGCGCGGCGGCCCCTCCACCGGACTGCCGACCAAGACGGAGCAGGCGGACCTCCTCCAGGCCATGTTCGGCCGCAACGGCGAGGCCCCCGTGCCGATCGTGGCGCCGCGAACCCCCGCGGACTGCTTCGACGCCGCGCTCGACGCGGCCCGGATCGCGCTCACCTACCGGACCCCGGTCTTCCTGCTCTCCGACGGCTACCTCGCCAACGGATCCGAGCCCTGGCGGATCCCGGAGGTCGCCGACCTGCCCGACCTGAAGGTCAAGTTCGCCACCGGTGCGAACCACACCCTGTCCGACGGCACCGAGGTGTTCTGGCCGTACAAACGGGACCCGGAGACCCTCGCCCGGCCCTGGGCCATCCCCGGCACCCCCGGTCTCGAACACCGCATCGGCGGTATCGAGAAGCAGGACGGCACCGGCAACATCTCCTACGACCCGGCCAACCACGACCTCATGGTCCGCACCCGCCAGGCCAAGGTGGACGGCATCCAGGTGCCCGACCTCGACGTCGACGACCCGGACGGCGCCACCACCCTCGTCCTGGGCTGGGGTTCCACCTACGGCCCCATCACGGCGGCCGTCCGCCGGCTGCGCAACGCCGGACTCCCCATCGCCCAGGCCCACCTGCGCCACCTCAATCCCTTCCCCAGGAATCTCGGCGAGGTCCTGGAGCGTTACGAGAAGGTAGTGGTGCCGGAGATGAACCTCGGGCAGCTCGCCACCCTGATCCGGGCGAAATACCTGGTCGACGCCCAGTCGTACAACCAGGTCAACGGAATGCCGTTCAAGGCGGAGCAGCTCGCCACGGTTCTCAAGGAGGCCATCGATGACTGAGGTGACCGAAGGGGCGCGGACGCTGCTCTCGCTGGTACCGAAGGCCGAGAGCAAGCAGTCGATGAAGGACTTCAAGTCGGACCAGGAGGTCCGCTGGTGCCCCGGTTGCGGTGACTATGCCGTGCTGGCCGCGGTTCAGGGCTTCATGCCCGAACTGGGCCTCGCGAAGGAGAACATCGTCTTCGTCTCGGGCATCGGCTGCTCCTCCCGCTTCCCGTACTACATGAACACGTACGGGATGCACTCGATCCACGGCCGCGCCCCGGCCATCGCCACCGGCCTCGCCACCTCCCGCCGCGACCTGTCCGTCTGGGTGGTCACGGGCGACGGCGACGCGCTGTCCATCGGCGGCAACCACCTCATCCACGCCCTGCGCCGCAACGTCAACCTGAAGATCCTGCTCTTCAACAACCGGATCTACGGGCTGACCAAGGGCCAGTACTCCCCCACCTCCGAGGTCGGCAAGATCACCAAGTCGACGCCGATGGGCTCGCTGGACGCGCCCTTCAACCCGGTGTCGCTGGCGATCGGAGCCGAAGCCTCCTTCGTCGCCCGGACCGTCGACTCCGACCGCAAGCACCTCACCGAGGTGCTGCGCCAGGCGGCCGACCACCAGGGCACGGCGCTCGTGGAGATCTACCAGAACTGCAACATCTTCAACGACGGCGCCTTCGAGGTCCTCAAGGACAAGGACCAGGCCCTGGAAGCCGTGATCCGGCTGGAGGACGGGCAGCCGATCCGCTTCGGCGCGGACGACGCGAAGGGCGTCGTACGCAATCCGGCCACCGGGGACCTGGAGGTCGTCGAGGTCACCGCGGCCAACGAGGCGCGGATCCTGGTGCACGACGCGAAGAACGCCAGCGCCACCACCGCGTTCGCGCTGTCGCGTCTCGCCGACCCCGACACCCTGCACCACACCCCGATCGGGGTGTTCCGCAGTGCGGAGCGGCCCGTCTACGACACCCTCATGGCCGACCAGCTCGACGCGGCCATCGACCGCAGCGGCAAGGGCGACCTCGGGGCGCTGCTGACCGGCAACGACACCTGGACCGTCGTCGGGTAGCGCGTACCCGCCCGCACGCGAACGGAGCCCGGATCCTGCCCCAGGATCCGGGCTCCGTCGCGTCCGGCGCCGCCCGGCGCCGCCCGGGACCTCGCGGGACCCGAAAGATGTCATGAGTATCTCCCGATTACGGGCATGACATCTGAGCCGTACGGCGATACCGTCGTGAAGTTGGCTGGAAGTCGTACAGGAGGCCCCGTGAAGGCAGAGAACGAGCAGCGCACGGGTTTGCTCTACGGATTCGGCGCATACGGGATGTGGGGGCTGGTCCCCCTCTTCTGGCCGCTCCTCAAGCCCTCCGGGGCGATCGAGATCCTCGCCCACCGCATGGTGTGGTCCCTGGCCGTGGTCGGTCTGGCGCTGCTCGCGCTGCGCCGCTGGGGCTGGATACGGGAGCTGCTCCGCCAGCCCCGCAAGCTCGGCCTGACCGCGCTGGCCGCCACGGTGATCAGCGTGAACTGGGGTCTGTACATCTGGTCCGTCAACAACGAGCACGTCGTCGAGGCGAGCCTCGGCTACTTCATCAACCCCCTGGTCAGCATCGCCATCGGCGTGCTGCTGCTCGGTGAGCGGCTGCGCCGGGCGCAGTGGGTGGCGGTCGGCCTCAGCTTCGTCGCCGTGCTGGTGCTCGCCATCGGCTACGGGCGGCCGCCGTGGATCTCGCTGGTCCTCGCCTTCTCCTTCGCCACATACGGGCTGATCAAGAAGAAGCTCAACATGGGCGGCCTGGAGTCGCTGGCCGCCGAGACGGCCGTGCTGTTCCTGCCCGCCCTGGGATACGTCCTGTGGCTCGGCGCGCAGGGCCGGTCCACCTTCGCCTCGCACGGCCTCACCCACTCGCTCCTGCTGGCCGCGACCGGGCTGGTCACGGCGATCCCGCTGGTGTTCTTCGGGATGGCCGCGATCCGGGTCCCGCTGTCCACCCTCGGGCTGCTCCAGTACATGGCCCCGGTCTTCCAGTTCGGGCTTGGCGTCCTGTACTTCCACGAGGCCATGCCGCCCGAGCGCTGGGCGGGCTTCTCCCTGGTGTGGGCCGCGCTCGTGATCCTCACCTGGGACGCGCTGCGTACGGCGCGGCGGTCCCGGGTCAGGCTGGAGGCGGCGGCGCCGGCCGTCCTGGCGACGCCGGCCCGCGAGCCCGCGTAACGCCGCCCGGGAGGCAGGCGGCACGGCGCCCCGCGGGGCTCGCTCAGGCAAACCCTTCACACCCTCGATCCCCGGTACGGGCCACCCGTACCGGGGATCGTCCGTTTTCCGAACTGCCCTGACCGAATTGTGGTCTTGACGGGCAGTCATACTCTCGCTGAACATCAGGCTCGCACTGACGCACTAACGCTCACCTGCTCTATCGCCACTCGTTCCGTCATATCCCCGCGGAATCCCGGAGCCCCCACATGAGCCTGTCCGTCTCCCGGCGCCTCGCTGCCGTGACCGCGTTCGCGGTCGCCGGCCTGTTCGCCTCCGCCGCCCCCGCCGCACTCGCCGCCCCCACGGCGGTCGCCGCGGCGCCGACACCGCCCGACATACCGCTGGCCAACGTCAAGGCCCACCTGTCGCAGCTCTCGACCATCGCCGCCAACAACGGCGGCAACCGCGCCCACGGCAGGGCCGGCTACAAGGCCTCGATCGACTACGTGAAGGGCAAGCTCGACGCGGCCGGCTTCACGACGACCCTGCAGACCTTCACCTCCAGCGGCGCCACCGGCTACAACCTGATCGCCGACTGGCCGGGCGGCGACCCGAACTCCGTCCTGATGGCCGGTTCGCACCTGGACTCGGTGACCGCCGGCGCGGGCATCAACGACAACGGCTCCGGCAGTGCGGCCGTCCTGGAAACGGCCCTCGCCGTCTCCCGGGCCGGTCTGCAGCCCACCAAACACCTGCGCTTCGGCTGGTGGGGCGCGGAGGAGCTGGGCCTGATCGGCTCGAAGTACTACGTCAACAACCTGCCGGCGGCCGAGAAGGCGAAGATCTCCGGCTACCTGAACTTCGACATGATCGGCTCGCCGAACCCGGGCTACTTCGTCTACGACGACGACCCGACGATCGAGCAGACCTTCAAGAACTACTACGCCGGCCTCGGCATCCCGACCGAGATCGAGACCGAGGGCGACGGCCGCTCCGACCACGCCCCCTTCAAGAACGCGGGCGTCCCCGTCGGCGGCCTGTTCTCCGGCGCCGACTACACCAAGACGGCGGCGCAGGCACAGAAGTGGGGCGGCACCTCCGGTCAGGCCTTCGACCGCTGCTACCACTCCTCGTGCGACAGCCTGACGAACATCAACGACACCGCCCTGGACCGCAACTCCGACGCCGTCGCCTACGCGATCTGGACGCTCGGGGCGGCCACCCCGGTCCCGCCGGGCCAGTCCTTCGAGAACACGGCGGACGTGAACATCCCGGACTCCCCCGCGGCGGCGGTGTCCTCGCCGATCACGGTCTCCGGTGTGACGGGCAACGCGCCCGCGACCACCAAGGTCGACGTGAACATCGTCCACACCTACCGCGGTGACCTGGTGGTCGACCTGGTCGCCCCCGACGGCACCGTCTACAACCTGCACAACCGCAGTGGCGGCAGCGCCGACAACCTCGTCCAGACGTACACCGTCAATGCCTCCAGCGAGGTGGCCAACGGTGTCTGGAACCTCCGGGTCAAGGACTCGGCCGCGCAGGACGTCGGCTACATCAACAGCTGGAAGATCACCTTCTAGGCCTTCCGCCCCGCTGGTCCGGTTCCCGGCTCAGGCGTCCTCGGCACGAGCCTGCGAGGACGCCTGGAGCGGGCCCTGGATGCGGGCACGCAGCTCCTCGGCCACGGCCGCGATGTCCGCGCGGCCCAGCTTGGCCGCCTCCACCAGGTCGCCGAGCTCCTCGGGCGAGGGCAGCTGCTTCGCCCCGGCCACCCGCAGGTACGAGCGGGTGGCCGCGGCCGCGTAGAACTCGTTCATCGGGGATTCCAGCGCGGGGCACACCGCGAGGGTGTGCAAAAACGCGGCGGCCCGCCACGCGGTGTCCGGGGCGGGCTGTTCGGGCACGAGGACGAGGTCGTTCTGGTGCCGGGCGACCGCGGCGGCCACCCCTGAGGGATCCCACACGGCGGGATCGGACGGGAGATGGTGGGCCAGAGCCGTCCAGGCCCACTCCATGGTGATCTTCAATTGCCGAACCGCTGCTGGAAGTAGCCCCAGTGGTCGGCGAACTCCTCTATGCCGGAGAGGAAGTTCTTCCGGTCCTCGTCGAGTTCGCGCTCCGTGACCTCGGTGATCAGCGCGGTGACCGTCGTCCCCAGCGCCGCCGCACGTGCCTTCAGACGTTCGTGGAACTCTTCGTCCAGGCGGATGGTGACGTGTCTCGACATGTCCAACACCGTACAGCGGGTGTGCTGTACGCGGAGCGGGAACGACGCAAGGGTGGGCAGGGACACAGTCCCGGCCCACCCTCGCGGCTGTCCGTCCCGGTGCCGGCTACTTGTTGGCGTCGGCCGCCTTGACCAGCGTGTCCTTGGTGACCGCGCCGACGTAGACCTTGCCGTCGTCCGTGATCAGGGCGTTGACCAGGCGGGTCGACAGGACCCGGCCCTCACCGAACTTCCCGGTGACCTTGTCCCCGAGGGAGTCGAGGAACTGCTTGGCCTCCTTCGGGGTGTTCTTGTCGTTCTCCAGGTCCTTCAGGTTCCGGTTCATGCCCGAGTCGATCCGGGCGATGGTCGACCAGCCCTCGCCGAGCACCTTCACGTCGCCCTTGTCGCCCGCGCCGCCGGTCAGACCACCGAGGCCCGGGAAGGACTCCAGCGCCTTCCAGTGGTCGTCCGCGCCGCCCTTGCCCGCGCCGTCCACGCCCTCGGTCAGCTTGGCGCCCTTGGGCGCGGTGAAGGAGAAGGTGTCCGCGGCCGGCTTGGCGAAGTCGACCTTGGTGAAGCCCGCGTCCACGATCGGCTTGCCGCCCTGGGCGGACAGCAGCTGCACCCGCAGCGGCACGCCGTTCTTGGCGTCCACCGCGATCTGGACCGAGCCGACCGTGGAGCCGGTCTGCTTGGGCTTCAGCACCAGCTGGTAGGCGTCCCGCCCGGCCACCTGCGCGGTGTCGCCCACACTGACGTCCGTGGTGGGGCCGGCGGCCTTCAGGATCTCCTCGGCCAGGTTCTGCGGGGAGGCGGCCAGGCGGTCGCCGGTCTTGTGCTCCTTGCCGCCGTCCTTGCCCTTGCCCTTGCCCTGGCCGGCCTCGGCGTTCTTCTCGTGGAAGACCTCGTTCGACTTGGAGTCGTAGCCCCACACGTCGTCGCCGTTGTGGATGAGGCTGTACTCGTCCTTGCCGTCGAGGAAGGTCAGCCGCTGGCGGTCCGGGCCGTCGGCCGCGACGCGCAGGGTGTGGCTGCCGTTCGCCAGCTGGGCGACCTTGTCCTCCGGGTTGGCGGAGCCGCCCGCGATGCCGCCGCCGCCGAGCAGCCCGCTCGCGATCTTCGGCAGCCCCAGGTCGGTGGTGATCCGGGCCGTGCCGGACAGCTGCTGCACGTCCGAGGCCGCGACCTTCTCGATGAGCTGCTGCGCCGTCACCTTCGGCAGGTCGGGCCCGCCGGCGTTGGCGAAGGCCGGGACCATCGCAACGGTCGCCGCGGCCACGCCCGCCACCGCTACCGGTACGGCGTACCGGGCGGCCTTGCGGGAAGTCTTGGTGTTCGGTGCCATGTCAGTGCCCTGCCCTCTGTGTCGACTGCGGTGACCACCGTGTCGCCGCGCTCACCCGATCTGGTGGGGTTTGATGACTCCATCTGACCAAATCGGCGGGCCCGGGGCGTCAGTCCCCGGACGCAACTCGGCGTACGCCCGTGGGATGACATGGAAAGGGCCCTCCTGCCCCGACCCGTAGGGGTCGCAAGGACGGAAGGGCCCGTTCCGCACGCATGGCCGTCAGCCGGCGCGGTGCACCACCGCGTCGCAGAGCTCTTCGAGCGCCGACTTGGCGAAGCACTCCGGCAGCGGGGCCAGCATGGCCCGCGCGTCCTCGGCGTACTGGACGGTGTCGCGGCGGGCCCGCTCCAGGGCGGGGTGCGCCCGCAGCCGGGTGAGCACCTCGGCGTGGCGGGCGTCGTCCGTCAGGTCGCCGTCCAGGAGCTGGACGAGCTCCAGGTCCGCCGGGTCGCCGCCCTGGGCCGCCATCTCGCGCAGCCGCAGCACGGGCAGCGTCGGGATGCCCTCGCGCAGGTCGGTGCCCGGGGTCTTGCCGGACTCGTGCGCGTCGGAGGCGATGTCGAGGACGTCGTCGGCGAGCTGGAAGGCGGTGCCGAGCCGCTCGCCGTACTGGGTCAGGATGTCGACGACCGACTCGTCGGCGCCGGACATGAGCGCGCCGAAGCGGCCGGAGACCGCGATCAGCGAGCCGGTCTTGCCGGCGATGACGTCGAGGTAGTGGGCGACGGGGTCGCGGCCGTCGCGCGGGCCGGCCGTCTCCAGGATCTGGCCCGTCACCAGCCGTTCGAAGGCCTCGGCCTGGACGCGGACGGCCTCCGGCCCGAGGTCGGCCAGGATGTGCGAGGCGCGGGCGAACAGGAAGTCACCCGTCAGGACCGCCACCGAGTTGCCCCAGCGGGCGTTGGCGCTCTCCACCCCGCGGCGGACGTCCGCCTCGTCCATGACGTCGTCGTGGTAGAGCGTCGCGAGGTGCGTGAGCTCGACCACGACGGCGGACGGCACGATGCCGGGCGCGTAGGGATCACCGAAACGGGACGCGAGCATCACCAGCAGCGGCCGGAACCGCTTGCCTCCGGCCCGCACCAGGTGCTGTGCGGCCTCGGTGATGAAGGGGACTTCGCTCTTGGTGGCTTCCAGCAGACCCGCCTCGACGGCGGCCAGTCCGGCCTGGACATCGGTCTCAAGAGCCTGGTCCCGCACGCTCAGTCCGAACGGCCCGACGACGGTCACGAGGGGTACTCCTGTCTGCTGACGATCACGCTGACGATCACATGGATTGTCGATGTGTCGCTGCCATCACTCAAGCCAGCGTATCGGGTCTGTTTTCGATCACCGAGAGCGCCTTCCCGGCCACCACCCGCGCACTGTCCGATGAGCACCGGTATGTTCTGGATAAGCCGAAACAATCGGAGAATGCGTTTTGCCCAGAACTGCGACCGATATGGACGAGCCCGCGGATCCGGACGCCGACCGGCCGCCGCCTCCGTCCCCGCGGCCCACGGGACCATGGTCCACCTCGTCCCCGCCGCTGGCGGATGGCTCGCCGGACGGACGGCGACCGGCGACACCCCCAGGGATACGTCCGAGGCGATTGGCGGCTGAGACCAGATGATCATCCGTACCGATTTCCCGTACGGCACCACCCACGAGGATGTCCGGATCCCGCTTCCCGACGGTGTCGAGCTGTACGCCCGGATCTGGCGCCCGGTGACGGACGAGCCGGTGCCGGCCCTGCTGGAGTACCTCCCGTACCGGCTCACCGACTGGACCGCGCCGCGCGACCAGCAGCGCCACCCCTGGTACGCGGGGCACGGCTATGCCTCCGTACGGGTGGACGTGCGCGGGCACGGCTGCAGCGGGGGCCGGCCGGGCGACGAGTACGACGCCCGCGAGCTGGCCGACGGGGTCGCGGTGGTGGAGTGGCTGGCGGCGCAGCCGTGGTGCACGGGGTCGGTGGGGATGTTCGGCATCTCCTGGGGCGGGTTCAACTCCCTCCAGATCGCCGCGCTGGCCCCGGAGCCGCTGAAGGCGGTCGTGACCGTCTGCTCGACGGACGACCGCTACGACAACGACGTGCACTACATGGGCGGCTCGGTGCTCGCCGTGGACATGCACGCGTGGGCGGCGACCCTGCTGGCCTTCGCCTCCCGCCCGCCGGACCCGCAGTTCGTCGGCGACGACTGGCGCCGGATGTGGCTGGACCGGCTGGAGGCGGTGGAACCGCTCGTCCACACCTGGCTCTCCCACCAGACGCGCGACGCCTACTGGCGCCACGGCAGCGTCTGCGAGGACTACCCGGCCGTCCGCGCGGCCGTGCTCGCGGTCGGCGGCTGGCACGACCCGTACCGGGACACCGTGCTGCGGCTGGTCGAACACCTGCCGTCCGCCCGTGTACGGGGCCTGATCGGGCCCTGGTCGCACCAGTACCCGGACCGCGGCCTGCCGCCGGGACCGGCCATCGGCTTCCTGCAGGAGACCCTGCGCTGGTGGGACCACTGGCTGAAGGGCGCGGACAACGGGGTGATGGAGGAACCGCTGCTGCGCACCTGGATCAGCGCATCGCACCCGCCCGCGACGGTGTACGAGGAGCTCCCGGGCCGCTGGGCCGGCGAGAAGTCCTGGCCGTCGGCGTCCGTCATCCCTGTCCCGTACGTGTTCCAGGGCGCGCCGGTGGCGGTGGCCTCCCCGCAGCACACCGGGCTGGACGCGGGCCGCTTCTTCCCCTTCGGCAACGACGCCGACCTGCCGCCGGACCAGCGGGAGGAGGACGCGAAGTCGGCCTGCTTCGAGTTCCCGGTGGGGCGCGAGGAGCCGGTGGAGATCCTGGGACGGCCATCGGTCACCCTGCGGCTGCGGCTCGACGTGTCGTACGGGCAGGTGGTCGCCCGGCTGTGCGACGTGGCCCCGGACGGCTCCTCGACACTGGTCACGCGGGGCGCGCTCAACCTCTCGGCGCGCCGGGGCCGCGACCGGGCGCTGCCCTGGCCGGTGGGCGCGTACGAGGACGTCACCTTCGAGCTGAACGGCATCGGGCACGCCTTCGCGCCCGGGCACCGGATCCGGCTCGCCGTGTCGTCCGCGTACTGGCCGTGGATCTGGCCGCGGGCCGGGTCCGAGGCCGGCTGGACCCTGGACCCGGCGGGCAGCGCGCTGACCCTGCCGGTGCGGGCGGGCTCCGCGGCGGACGGCGGGATCGTCTTCGAGGCCCCGGAGCAGGCGGAGCCGCTGGGTGTGGTCGTCCCGGCGACGCTGGACGAACCGCGTCCGGAACGGCTGGTCGTACGGGACGTCGCGCGCGGGACGTGGCGGCTGGAGGTGGACCCGCGGTACGGGGGCACCCGGGTGTACCCGGACGGCCTGGAGTACGAGGAGGACGCGGAGGAGGTGTACGAGATCCAGGACGCGGACGCGCTGTCGGCGCGCACGTTCTCGCGGTGGCGGATCCGGCTCCACCGGCCGGAGCTGGGCTGGGACGCGCGGGTGGAGACCCGCTCGGAGATCCGTTGCGACGAGGGCGGCTTCCTGACGTCGAACGAGGTGGTGTGCCGGGAGGGGGACGAGGTGGTCTTCCACCGGACGTGGGAACGCCGGCTGCCGCGCGCGGCGGGCTGAGCGGGTCGACCCGCCCCGGCGGGCGGCCCCGGGGCTCCGCCCCGGACCCCGCGCCTCGAACGCCGACGGCGCCGGAACGGGCGCGGGGGCGGCGCCCCCGCGGCCGGCGGTCAGCCGAACAGCCGCTCCAGGACCACCGCGATGCCGTCGTCCTCGTTGGACAGCGTCAGCTCATCCGCGACCGCCACCAGCTCGTGGTGGGAGTTGGCCATCGCCACCCCATGGGCCGCCCACGCGAACATCGGGATGTCGTTCGGCATGTCCCCGAAGGCGATCGTCCCGGACGGGGAGACGCCGAGGACATCCGCCGCCCGCGCGAGCCCGGTGGCCTTGTCGATGCCAGGCGGCTGGAGTTCCACCGTGTGCTCGCCCGCCATCGTGACGTTCACCAGATGGCCGACCACCGACCGCGCCACCCGGGTCAGCTCGTCGTCGTCCAGCTCCGGGTGCTGGAGCAGCACCTTGTTGATCGGCGCCGACCACAGGTCGCAGCGCCGCGGGACGCGGACCGTCGGCAGGTGCGGGTGCCACATCCGGTAGCCCGGCCCTATCAGCATCTCCGCGTCCAGGCCCTCCTGGTTGACCGCCGCGTAGACCTCGCCGATCTCCGCCTCGATCTTGCCGAGGGCCACCTCGGCCAGCTCCCGGTCCATGGACACGGAGTGCAGCAGGCGCCCGCGCGCCGCGTCGTACACCTGCGCGCCCTGCCCGCACACCGCGAGCCCCGTGTAGCCGAGCCGGTCCAGGACGTGTCGGACCTGGGGAACGGGGCGTCCGGTGACGATGATGTGCTGGGCGCCGGCCGCGCGCGCTGTCGCGAGCGCCTCGTACGAGCGGGCGGAGACGGTGTCCCCGGCTTGCAGCAGAGTCCCGTCCAGGTCTGTGGCGATCAAGGCATAGGGAAGGGCCGGAGGCGGGGCGGAAGTCACGGCGCCTAGGATACGGACCCCTTTGGACAAGTCCTACAAATAGAGCCCGAATCCGGCCTCCCCCACGTCCCATCCGTCACTTTGACGCGCTCCAGCGCCGAGCGGGGCAGGGGCGGGGCAGGGAAGTGCACAACCCCGACCGTAGGGCCCTCGATCGACAGCACGCACCAAAAGATCAGATATGACCGGAACTGTGGATACCTGACCACAGCCGTCGTCCCGGGGTGTGTTTCATCTCCGACCGGGTACCCGCGCGTTCCCGCGGGATCCTGAGTAGCGTGTCCCGCACCGTGTCTACCGGGACACCCCCGGACCGCGTCGAAAGCGAGGCAGTACCCCATGCCCCAGCAGAGCCCCCTCGATGTCCCCGAGGGCGACCCGTTCGGGCCGCACAACCTCCCCTACGGCGTCTTCTCGACCGCCGCGGACGACCGGCGGCGGGTCGGTGTGCGCATCGGCGGATTCGTCCTCGACGCGGGGGCGGCCGCGGCCGCGCTCGGCTCCCCGTTCGCGGACCTGCTCGGACGGTCCACCCTCAACCCGCTGCTCGGCGCCGGCCACACCGCCTGGCGCGACGTGCGCCGCGCGCTCACTGCCTGGGTGACCGACCCCGGCCACCGCCCCACCGTCGAGCCGCACCTGGTGCCGCTCGACGAGGTCACCCTGCACCTGCCGTACGAGGTCGCCGACTACGTCGACTTCTACGCGAGCGAGCACCACGCCACCAACGTCGGCAAGATGTTCCGCCCGGACGGCGACGCACTGACGCCCAACTGGAAGCACCTCCCCATCGGTTACCACGGCCGCTCCGGCACCATCGTGGTCTCCGGCACCGATGTCGTACGCCCCTCCGGCCAGCGCAAGGCGCCCACCGACCCGGCGCCCGTCTTCGGCCCCTCCGTCAAGCTCGACATCGAGGCCGAGGTCGGCTTCGTCGTCGGCACCCCCTCCGAGCTGGGCCGGCCGGTGGCGCTGGGCGACTTCGAGCAGCACGTCTTCGGGCTGTTCCTGCTCAACGACTGGTCGGCGCGCGACATCCAGGCCTGGGAGTACGTGCCGCTCGGCCCCTTCCTCGGCAAGTCCTTCGCCACCTCCGTCTCCGCCTGGGTCACCCCGCTGGAGGCCCTCGACGCGGCCCGGGTCGCCCCGCCCGCCCGGGACTTCCCGCTCCAGCCCTACCTGGACGACGCCGACCTCGACCGCCCCGGCGGCTTCGACCTGCGCATCAGCGTCTCCATCAACGGGCAGGAGGTGGCGCAGCCGCCCTTCGCCACCATGTACTGGACGGCCGCCCAGCAGCTCGCCCACATGACCGTCAACGGCGCCTCCCTGCGCACCGGCGACATCTTCGGCTCCGGCACCGTCAGCGGTCCCGAGGTCGGCCAGCGCGGCTCGCTGCTGGAGCTCACCTGGAACGGCCGCGACGCCATCGAGCTCACCGACGGCAAGCGCACCTTCCTGGAGGACGGGGACACCGTCACCCTCACCGCCTGGGCCCCCGGCCCGGACGGCACGCGCGTCGGCCTCGGCGAGGTCACCGGCCGCATCGTGGGATCGCGCTAGTCCATCCCTCGGTCGGCGGGGTGGCGGATCTTTCCGCCGCCCCGCCGAAACCGCAGCTCAGAGCCCTGCGGAAGCGCCATCAGGTGGCGCAACACTGCGGCAACACCACCGGCGCCGGGCCGCCGGTACGTTCCCTGCCATGCCAGCCGAACGAACCGCCACGCACACCGTCCCGGTCGCCGCCGCGCGCCGGCGGCGCCTGCGCGCGGACCAGGCTCGCCAGCTCGCCGACCTGCTGCGCCACCAGATCCTGGCGGGCGGCTACCCCGGCGGGGTCCTCCCCCTGGAGGGCGAACTCGCCGACTCCTACGGCGCCGGCCGCAACACCGTCCGCCAGGCCCTCGACCTGCTGCGCGGCGAGCGGCTCGTGGAGCGCCGCCCGGGCGTGGGCACCGTCGTGGTCTGCGAGAAGTACCCGCACGGCCTGGACCGCCTGCAAGGCCTGGCCGAGACCCTGAACGAGCACGGCCGGGTGACCAACGAGGTCCGCACCGTCGGCCCCGTCCGTGCCCCCGCCCCGGTCGCCGGGCGGCTCGGTCTGCCCGAGCACGCCGACGTGCTCTACATCGAACGGCTGCGGCGCCTGAACGGGCTGCCGCTCTCCCTCGACCTCACCTACGTCCCGATGGACATCGGCGCCGGACTGCTGGGCTGCGACCTGGAGAACACCGACGTCTTCCGGCTCCTGGAGCAGCTGACCGGGCAGCCGCTCGGGCACGCCGAGATCACCCTTGAGGCCGTCAACGCCGACGCGCACTCCGCCGCCGTCCTGCAGGCCCCGCGCGGGGCCGCCGTCCTGATGCTGGAGCGCCTCACCCACCTGGGCGACGGCCGGCCCGTGGACCTGGAGTTCATCCGCTTCCGCGGCGACCGGATCACCATGAGCGGCCTGCTGCGCCGCTCCCTCTGAGCCCTCCGACACCGAACGTACCCACCTTCCTGGAGACAGCCATGCCTGTGGTCCCCCAGCGCGGCGACGTGCCCGTGACCATCGACGAGTCCCTGTGCATCGACGGCTGCACGCTCTGCGTCGACATGTGTCCGCTCGACTCGCTCGCGATCCGCGAGGACAACGGCAAGGCCTACATGCACGTCGACGAGTGCTGGTACTGCGGCCCGTGCGCCGCCCGCTGTCCCACCGGCGCGGTCACCGTCAACATGCCCTACCTGCTCCGGTGAAAGGTCCCCTCCCCATGCGTACGACGCGTACGAAGACACTCGCGCCCGCCGCGCTCGCCCTGCTCCTCGCCCCGCTGGCCACGGCCTGCTCGGGCTCCGCCGGGGCGGCCGACTCCAAGACGGTCACCGTGACCGTCGGCTACCAGTCCAAGACCATCAACACCGTCACCGCCGGCACCCTGCTGCGCTCCCTCGGCTACTTCGAGGAGGAGCTCGCCGCGCGCGGCAGGAAGGACGGCATCACCTACAAGGTGGACTGGCAGGACTACGCCACCGGCGCCCCCATCACCGCCCAGATGACCGCCGGGAAGATCGACATCGGCTCGATGGGCGACTTCCCGCTCCTCATCAACGCGGTGCGCGGCAAGGAGCTGAAGCAGCCCACCCACCTCGTCTCCGTGACCGGCTACAACCTGCGCGGCGGCCTCAACACCGTGGTCGCCGCACCGGAGTCGAAGCTGGAGTCCCTGGCCGACCTGCGCGGCAGGAAGGTGTCGACGAGCGTCGGCTCGGCGGCCGACGGAACGCTGGTACGGGCGCTGCAGCGCGCCGGGATCGACCCGGCGAGCGGCATCGAGAAGCTCAACCAGCAGCCCAGCGTGGGCGCTTCGGCGCTCCAGGCGGGCAGCGTCGACGCGCTCTCGCAGTTCGTGGCGTGGCCGGGGCAGCTGGCGTACGAAGGCCGGGCCAAGGCCCTGTACGACGGCGCCGAGCTGAACCTGCCGACCTTCCACGGGGTCACCGTGCGGGAGAAGTTCGCGAAGGAGCGGGCCGGCGTACTGGACGACTTCCTGCGGGCCCAGCGCCGGGCCACCGACCACCTGCGCGCGGAACCGGTCGCGGCCGCCGAGTCGGTGGCGAAGGAGACCGGGCTGCCGGCGGAGGTGGTGTACCTCTACAACGGGGCGAACGGCATCGCGACCTTCGACCCGGCCCTGCGCCCGGAGCTGATCGACGCGCTGAAGCAGGACGTGCCGGTGCTGAAGGACGCCAAGCTGGTCGGTGACGTGGACGTGGACGCCTTCGTGGACCCGGCGCCGCTGGCCCGGGTGGCGGCCGGGACGGCGGAGTACCCCAAGGCGGTGGCCGCCCGCCCCGAGCTGTGGCTGAAGGGCCAGGCCCGGACCCAGTCCTTCGACTCCCCGCGCGAGCTGCTGAAGGCGGCGCGCGGCGCGGACGTCCGGGCGGCGTACGTACCGGACGCGGTGACGGGCACGCTCTGGTTCGCGGACAAGGCGGTGTGGGTCTCCGAGGGGCCGGAGCTGCGCGCCTTCGTCACGCCGGCGGGCGCGAAGGCGTACGTGGCGGCGCACCAGGGATCCGGGGCGCGCATCGTGAGCTTCGCCGAGGCCGGGGCCCTGGCGTCATGACGGGCGGCCGCTGGCTGCTGCGGGCGGCCTCGCTCGGCGCGGCCCTGCTCGTGTGGCAGGGGCTGACCTCGCTGGACGTGAACGTGTGGCTGCGCTTCGAGCAGTTCCCGACGGTGGGCGAGGTCGCCGGGGCGTTCGCCGAACGGGCCGGGACCGGGCCCTTCTGGCAGGACCTGGCGTCCAGCCTGCGCCGGATCGTGACGGGCTTCGCGCTCGCCGCGGTCCTGGGCGTGGCGGTGGGCACGGCGATCGCCCGGTCGCGGATCGCGGCCGATGTGCTGGGCCCGTTGCTGGAGGTGCTGCGTCCTATACCGGCGATCGCGCTGGTCCCGGTGGCGATCCTGCTGTTTCCCTCCAACGAGCAGGGGATCGTCTTCATCACCTGCACGGCCGCCTTCTTCCCGGTGCTGGTCTCGACGCGGCACGCGGTGGGCGCGCTGAGTCCGGTGTGGGAGGAGGCGGTCCTGACCATGGGCGGCGGGCGGGCGCGGATCCTCTTCTCCGTGGTGCTGCCGGGCGCCCTGCCGGGCATCTTCGGGGGCCTGTCGGTCGGGATCGGGGTGGCCTGGATCTGTGTGATCTCGGCCGAGATGATCTCCGGCGAGTACGGGGTCGGCTACCGGACCTGGCAGGACTACACGGTGATCGACTACCCCGGCGTCTTCGTCGGCATGGTCACCATCGGCGCACTGGGCTGGCTGACCTCCACGGCGGTGGAGCGTGCGGGCCGCCGCCTGACGCGGTGGCTGCCGGCGCGCTCCGGTGCGGACGCCGGCCGGGCCCAGGCGCCGCGGCCGGAGGGCACGGCGGGCGCGAGGGGGCTCCGGCTCTTCCCGCGGCCCGGGGCGTCACGGGCCCGCCCCGGCGTGGACCCCGACGCCCCGCGTCCCGACGCCACGCGTCCCGACGCCCCACGCCCCGGCTCCGCCCGGGCGGAGCCGGCGAAGCCCCGTACACGAGAGGTGACCTCGCCATGAGCCTGACCGATGTCGCGACCGCCCCGGTCGCCGCCGCGCCCCGAGGGGCCCGGCTCGCGCTGCGCGGCGTACGGCTCGGGCACCGCGGGAACGTGGTGCTCGACGAGGTCGACCTGACCGTCGAGGAGGGCGAGGTCCTGAGCGTCGTCGGCCCGTCCGGGTGCGGGAAGTCCACGCTGCTGCGCACCCTGGCCGGGCTGCTGCCCCCGCTCGCCGGCGCCGTGGAGCAGGACGGCATCCCCGTCACCGGCCCGGACGCCGACCGGGCGCTGGTCTTCCAGGACGACGCCCTGCTCCCCTGGCGCACGGTCCGGGCCAACGTCGAACTCCCGCTCGCCATCGGGCGCTCGCGGGGCCCGTCCGAGGAGAAGGGCGACCCGGACGGGCCGGGCGGGGTGCCCGGCCGGCATGGCCGCTCCCCCGTGTTCGATCTGTCCCGTGCCGCCCGGCGGGCCCGGCGGCGGATCGCCGGGGAGTGGCTGGAGCGGGTCGGCCTGGACGGGCACGCGCACAAGTTCCCGCACCAGCTCTCGGGCGGGCAGCGCCAGCGCGTGCAGCTGGCCCGCGCCCTCGCCGCGCGCCCGCGCGCCGTCCTCATGGACGAGCCCTTCGGGGCGCTCGACGCCCAGACCCGCGCCGAGATGCAGGACCTCCTCGTGGACGTCCTCGCGGGCACCGGCGCGACCGTCGTCTTCGTCACCCACGACGTGGACGAGGCGCTGTTCCTCGGCGACCGCGTCGCACTGCTCGGCGCCGCGCAGGTGGTGCCCGTACCGCGGCCGCGCGACCGCGGGGCCTCGTACGCCGGGCTCCGGCAGCAGATCATCAACTCACTGTGAAAGGCCGCACCATGGACATCCCCGCCATCGGCGACGCCGAGGAACTCTCCTGCGACGTCCTCGTCATCGGCGGCGGCACCGCCGGCACGATGGCGGCGCTGACCGCCGCCGAGCGGGGCGCGCGGGTCCTGCTCCTGGAGAAGGCGCACGTCCGCCACTCCGGGGCGCTCGCCATGGGCATGGACGGGGTCAACAACGCCGTCGTCCCCGGCCGCGCCGAGCCCGACGACTACGTCGCCGAGATCACCCGCGCCAACGACGGCATCGTCGACCAGTCCACGGTCCGCCAGACCGCCACCCGCGGGTTCGCGATGGTGCAGCGCCTTGAGTCGTACGGGGTGAAGTTCGAGAAGGACGAGCACGGCGAGTACGCGGTGCGCCAGGTGCACCGCTCGGGCTCGTACGTACTGCCCATGCCCGAGGGCAAGGACGTCAAGAAGGTCCTCTACCGGCAGCTGCGGCGCCGCGAGATGCGCGAGCGGATCCGGATCGAGAACCGGGTGATGCCGGTACGGGTCCTGACCTCGCCCGAGGACGGCCGGGCGATCGGCGCGGCCGCTTTCAACACCCGCACCGGCGCCTTCGTGACCGTGCGCGCCGGGGCGGTGATCCTGGCGACCGGCCCCTGCGGACGGCTCGGACTTCCGGCCTCCGGTTACCTGTACGGGACGTACGAGAACCCGACCAACGCGGGCGACGGCTACGCCATGGCCTACCACGCGGGCGCCGCGCTGACCGGGATCGAGTGCTTCCAGATCAACCCGCTGATCAAGGACTACAACGGCCCGGCGTGCGCGTACGTCGCGAACCCCTTCGGCGGCTACCAGGTCAACCGGCACGGCGAGCGCTTCGTCGACTCCGACTACTGGTCGGGGCAGATGATGGCCGAGTTCGCCGCCGAACTCGCCTCGGACCGGGGCCCGGTGTACCTCAAGCTCAGCCACCTCCCGGAGGAGTCGGTGGCCTCCCTGGAGTCCATCCTGCACACCACCGAGCGGCCGACGCGCGGCACCTTCCACGCGGGCCGCGGCCACGACTACCGCACCCACGACATCGAGATGCACATCTCGGAGATCGGGCTGTGCGGCGGCCACTCGGCGTCCGGCGTCCGGGTGGACGACCACGCCCGCACCACGGTGCCGCGGCTGTACGCGGCCGGGGACCTGGCGTCCGTACCGCACAACTACATGATCGGGGCGTTCGTCTTCGGCGATCTGGCGGGCGGGGACGCGGCCCGGTACACGGCGTACGAGGGCACGCTGCCGGCCGATCAGCTGGCGGCGGCCCACGAGCTGGTCTACCGCCCCCTGCGCAACCCGGACGGGCCGCCGCAGCCGCAGGTGGAGTACAAGCTGCGGCGGTTCGTGAACGACTACGTGGCCCCGCCGAAGACGGGCGCGAAGCTCTCGCTCGCCGTGGCGGCCTTCGACCGGATGACCGGTGAGATCGCGGAGATGGGCGCGACCACTGCGCACGAGCTGATGCGGTGCGCGGAGGTGTCCTTCATCCGGGACTGCGCGGAGATGGCGGCCCGCTCCTCGCTGGCCCGTACCGAGTCCCGCTGGGGCCTCTACCACGAGCGGCTCGACCACCCGAAGCGCGACGACACGGGCTGGCTGCACCACCTGGACCTGCGCAAGTCGGCCTCGGGGGCGATGGAGTTCACCGCCCGGCCGGTGGAGCCGTACCTGGTGCCAGTCGACGGGTTCGCCCCGGCCGGCGGCCCCTCACGGCACCTGGGCGAGGTCGATCTGGTCCCGGTGGCCACGGCGGGCCCGCGGGAGGCGGCCCCGGCGGCCCGCGCACAGGCCGCGCCGGTCCCCCAGGCCGCGCCGGTGCCCGGCGCCGCCCCGGGCGCCTCGCCCCGGATCCTGGAACTGCTCGCCCTGGCCGAGGAGTCCCCCGACCTGGCCGCCCTCACGCCCTACCTGGCCGACCCCGATCCGGCCGTGCGGGCCGCCGCCGTCGCGGCGCTCGGCGAGACCGTACCGGCCGGCGCCGGGCCCGCGCTGGCCGCGCGCCTCGCCGACCCGGCCGCCGTCGTACGGGCGGCCGCCGCGGGCGCGCTGCGGGAGCTCGTGGAGGTCCTGCCGGGCGGGCCGGAGCTGGGTACGGGCCTGCGCGCCACCCTCGCCGTGCCCGACCCCGCGGTGCGCTCCGCCTCGCTCGAAGCCTTGCGGGCGCTGCGGCTCGGCGACGCGGAGCTGTACGCCGCCTCGCTGGCCGACGCCGACCCGGAGGTCCGCATCCACGCGGTCCGCGCGCTGGTCTCGGTGGACGCCGTCCCGCAGCTGGCCGCGGCCGCCGCGGACCCGGCCCGCGAGGTCCGGGTGGCGGTGGCCAAGGGCCTGGCCTCGGTGCACGCCCCGGTCCCGGCCCCGCTGGACCCGCTGCTGGCGGACGCCGACCCGCTGGTGCGGGGTGCGGCGCTGGGCGCGCTGGCCTCGGTCGGCTGCCCTGACGGGTACGCCCGTACCGCGGTGGCGGCTCTGGCCGACCCGGCCTGGCAGGTCCGGGCGGGGGCGGCGGCCGGGCTGTCGGCGGCCGCCCCGGAAACGGCGGTACCGGCTCTGGCCAAGACCCTGGCCGACGTCAACGCAGACGTCCGCAAGGCGGCGGTCCTCGCCCTGCTGGCCCACCGGGACACCGCGGAGGCCCGGGCGGCCCTCGCCACGGCGGTGTCGGATCCGGACGCGGACGTCCGCGCGTACGCGGCCCGCGCCGCCTGACCCTCACACGCTGTCAGGCGGTGGTGTCGGACCCCCGTTTGGGGGTCCGCGGCGTGCAGGGCCCACGGGGCGCCGGGATGGTGGACGAAAGCCCGTCGAAGGCAGGAGTCCTCATGTCCCCCCATGTCCGCAAGGCCACCCTCGTGATCACCGCCGCCGTGTCGCTGGGCCTGGCCGCCGTGGTCCCGGCGCACGGGGTGGAGGGGCCCGCGCCCGACCCGAGCAACGCGAAGGCCATGCGGGACATCGCCACGGCGATCGCGGTGACGGCCAAGTACGCGGACGAGCGGGAGGCCCTCAAGGACGGGTACGTCCCGCACGGCGAGGAATGCATGACCAACCCGTTCGGGGTGGGCGCCATGGGCTACCACTACGTGAAGCAGGCCAACTGGGGTTCGAAGGACCCGGCCAGGCCGACCGCGCTCCTCTACAGCAAGGACAAGGACCGGGGCGGCCGTCGCAAGCTGGAGACGGTGGAGTGGATGTCCACCGACCGGGACCAGGACCTGAAGACCAGCGACGACCGGCCGAGCATGTTCGGGCTGCCCTTCGACGGGCCCATGCCGGGCCACTGGGCGGGCATGCCCAAGCACTACGACCTGCACATGTGGGCGTACAAGGAGAACCCGGCGGGCCGCTTCCACAACTGGAACCCGGCGCTGACCTGCCCGAAGAAGGCCCCCGCCCCGGGCAAGCCGGCCGCCGCCCACCCACACGGCCACTAGTCCGCGCGGCCCGCGCGGTCAAGTGACGCGGGCATATGACTCACCCAAAAGGACGGCTTCTCCGGGAACCCCGGGCGATACGCTGGTCGGACTCGCGAGACTCCGTCGCATGGGAGCACCACCGATGAGCGTCGATCCCGAGACCTCCGAGCAGGAGCCCGCCCCGCGCTGGCGCGTCCCGCCCGCGGGCGGGTGGACGGCGGACGACCTTGACCGGCTTCCCAACCTGCCTCCGCACACGGAGCTGATCGACGGGAGCCTGATCTTCGCGAGTCCGCAAACCCGTTTCCACATGCGAGCCCTGCGATTCTTCGAATGGCAACTCGAATCACTGGTTCCGGACGGACTCGAAGTGATGAGAGAGTTCACCATCGACATCGACCGACTGAACCGGCCCGAGCCGGACGTCCTCGTCGTCGAAGAGGAACTGGCCCGGGGCCCCCTGCAGCAGACACGGATCCCCGCCGCGTCCGTCCGGCTGGCCGTCGAGGTCGTCTCTCCTGATTCGATCGCCCGGGACCGCGAGACCAAGCCGACCAAGTACGCCCGGGCAGGAATCCCCCACTACTGGCGGGTCGAGAACAAGAACGACCGGGCAGTCGTCTACGTGTTCGAACTCGAACCGGCCACGCGTGTCTACGTCGCGACGGGCATCTTCCACGACCGGCTGAAGGTCACGGTCCCCTTCCCCATCGACCTGGACCTGGACCTCACCACGATCAAACCGAAGGGGTTACCGGAATAGACCCGCACACGGCCAAGGGCCCGGCTCCCCCGAAGGGCCGGGCCCTTGGCCGTTGCGCGAACCGGTCAGCGGACGAAGGTGCTCGCCTGACCCGCCAGGTCCAGGAAGTACTGCGGGGCGAGGCCCAGGACCAGGGTGACGGCGACGCCCACCGCGATGGTGGTCATCGTCAGCGGCGAGGGGACCGCCACCGTCGGGCCGTCGGCCTTCGGCTCGCTGAAGAACATCAGGACGATCACCCGGATGTAGAAGAACGCGGCGATCGCGGACGAGATGACACCGATCACGACCAGCACCCCGGCGCCGCTCTCCGCCGCCGCCCTGAACACGGCGAACTTGCCCGTGAAGCCGGAGGTGAGCGGGATGCCCGCGAAGGCGAGCAGGAACACCGCGAAGACGGCCGCCGTCAGCGGCGAACGCCGGCCCAGCCCCGCCCACTTGGACAGGTGCGTGGCCTCGCCGCCCGCGTCGCGCACCAGCGTGACCACCGCGAAGGCGCCGATCGTCACGAAGGAGTAGGCGCCCAGGTAGAAGAGGACGGACTGGACGCCCTGCGCCGAGGTCGCGATCACACCGGCCAGGATGAAGCCCGCGTGCGCGATCGAGGAGTAGGCGAGCAGCCGCTTGACGTCCGTCTGGGTCACGGCGATCACCGCGCCCGCGAGCATCGTGACGATGGCCACCGCCCACATCACCGGACGCCAGTCCCAGCGCAGCCCCGGCAGGACCACGTAGAGCAGGCGCAGGAGGGCGCCGAAGGCGGCCACCTTGGTCGCCGCCGCCATGAAGCCGGTGACCGGGGTCGGGGCGCCCTGGTAGACGTCCGGGGTCCACATGTGGAAGGGGACCGCGCCGACCTTGAAGAGCAGGCCCATCAGGATCAGCGCGCCGCCGATCAGCAGCAGCGCGTCGTTGCCCATGGTGGAGGCCAGCGCCGGGTCGATCTTCGCGACCGTGCCGTCGACCACGTCGGCGATCGCCGCGTACGAGACCGAGCCCGCGTACCCGTAGAGCAGCGCGATGCCGAAGAGGAGGAAGGCGGAGGAGAAGGCCCCCAGGAGGAAGTACTTCACCGCGGCCTCCTGCGACATCAGCCGCTGGCGGCGGGCGACGGCGCAGAGCAGGTACAGCGGGAGGGAGAACACCTCAAGGGCGATGAACAGCGTCAGCAGGTCGTTGGCCGCCGGGAAGATCAGCATGCCGGCGATCGCGAACAGGGCCAGCGGGAACACCTCGGTGGTGGTGAAGCCCGCCTTGACGGCGGCCTTCTCGCTGTCGCTGCCCGGTACGGACGCCGCCTGGGCGGCGAAGGAGTCCACCCGGTTGCCGTGCGCCGCGGGGTCCAGGCGCCGCTCGGCGAAGGTGAAGACCGCCACGACCGAGGCCAGCAGGATGGTGCCCTGCAGGAAGAGCGCCGGGCCGTCCACGGCGATGGCGCCCATCGCGGCGATGTGGGCCTTGCCGGAGCCGTACCCGCCGGCCGCGAGGCCGACGACCGCGGCGAAGGCCGAGGCCAGCGCGGCGACGGTGAGGAACACCTGGACGTAGTAGCGGGACTTGCGGGGCACGAAGGCCTCGACCAGGATCCCGAGCACCGCCGCACCCACCACGATCAGCGTGGGCGCGAGCTGTGCGTACTCGATGGTCGGCGCCGGGATCCGGTCGGCCGGTGCCTCGGCCGCCAGTGTCCACAGGCTGTGGGCGGAAGTCAGGGTGCTCACTTCGCCGCCTCCCCGTTCTTGGCTTCGACGTCGACCTCGGGCGCGGGGTCCGTCTGCTTCACGTCCGACATGGTGTGCTCCACCGCCGGGTTGACGATGTCGGTGAGGACCTTCGGGTAGACGCCCAGCCCGATCAGCAGGGCGATCAGCGGGGCGACCACCAGCACCTCCCGCAGGCGCAGGTCCGGCATGGTGCGGACCTCCTCCTTCACGGGGCCGGTCATCGTGCGCTGGTAGAGGACCAGCGTGTAGAGGGCGGCGAGCACGATGCCGGTGGTGGCGATGATGCCGACGACCGGGTACCGGGCGAACGTGCCGACCAGGACCAGGAATTCACTGACGAAGGGTGCGAGGCCCGGCAGCGAGAGGGTGGCGAGGCCGCCGATCAGGAAGGTGCCGGCGAGGACCGGGGCCACCTTCTGGACGCCGCCGTAGTCGGCGATGAGCCGCGAGCCGCGCCGCGAGATCAGGAAGCCGGCCACCAGCATCAGCGCCGCCGTCGACAGGCCGTGGTTGACCATGTAGAGGGTGGCGCCGGACTGACCCTGGGAGGTCATCGCGAAGATGCCCAGGATGATGAAGCCGAAGTGCGAGATCGAGGCGTACGCGACCAGCCGCTTGATGTCCCGCTGGCCGACCGCGACCAGCGCGCCGTAGACGATGCTGATCAGGGCCAGCACCAGGATCACCGGCGTGGCCCACTTGCTGGCGTCGGGGAAGAGCCCGAGGCAGAAGCGGAGCATCGCGAAGGTGCCGACCTTGTCGACGACCGCGGTGATCAGTACGGCGACCGGAGCGGTGGACTCGCCCATCGCGTTCGGCAGCCAGGTGTGCAGCGGCCACAGCGGGGCCTTGATCGCGAAGGCGAAGAAGAACCCGAGGAACAGCAGCCGCTCGGTGTTGGTCGACATGTCGAGCGTGCCCGCGGCCCGGGCGGCGGTGATCTCCTGGAGGGAGAAGTTCCCGGCGACCACGTAGAGGCCGATGACGGCCGCCAGCATGATCAGGCCGCCGACCAGGTTGTAGAGGAGGAACTTGACCGCCGCGTACGAGCGCTGCGTGGCCGCGTTCTCCTCGGAGCCGCCGTGGGCCCGGTCCCCGAAGCCGCCGATGAGGAAGTACATCGGGATGAGCATGGCTTCGAAGAAGATGTAGAAGAGGAAGACGTCGGTGGCCTCGAAGGAGATGATCACCATCGCCTCGACCAGCAGGATCAGGGCGAAGAAGCCCTGGGTCGGCCGCCACCGGGAGCTCTTGGTCTCCAGGGGGTCGGCGTCGTGCCAGCCGGCCGCGATCACGAAGGGGATCAGCAGCGCGGTGAGCCCGATGAGCACCACCCCGATCCCGTCCACGCCCAGCTCGTAGCGGACGCCGAAGTCGGCGATCCAGGGCCGGGATTCGGTGAGCTGGTAGCGGTCACCGCTCGGGTCGAAGCGGACCGCGACGAGCACGGCCAGGGCCAGTGTCGCCAGCGAGAAGAGCAGCGCGAGCCACTTGGCGGCGGTCCTGCGGGCGGCCGGTACGGCCGCCGTCAGGATCGCGCCGACCGCGGGGACCGCGGCCGTCACCGTCAGAAGCGGGAAACTCATTTCACACCGCCCTCATCAGCAGGGTCGCGGCGATCAGAACCACCGTGCCCCCGAACATCGAGACCGCGTAGCTGCGGGCGTAGCCGTTCTGCAGCTTGCGCAGGCGGCCCGAGAGCCCGCCGACCGAGGCGGCCGTCCCGTTGACCACCCCGTCGACCACGCTGTGGTCGAGGTACACGAGCGAGCGGGTCAGGTGCTCCCCGCCGCGCACCAGCACGACGTGGTTGAAGTCGTCCTGGTAGAGGTCCTTGCGGGCCGCCCGGGTGAGGAACGAGCCGCGCGGGGCGACGACCGGGACGGGCCGCCTGCCGTACATCGCCCAGGCGATGCCGACTCCGACGAGGAGCATCACCATGGTGGCCGCGGTGACGGTCATGGCGCTGACCGGCGGGTTGCCGTGCGAGTAGCCCGTGACGGGCTCCAGCCACTTCAGGAAGCGCTCGCCGATCTCGAAGAAGGCTCCGGCGAAGACCGACCCGAAGGCCAGGATGACCATCGGGATGGTCATGGACCTCGGGGACTCGTGCGGGTGCGGCGGGTGGCCCTCTGCGTCCGGCTGCCAGCGCTTCTCGCCGAAGAAGGTGAGGAGCATGACGCGGGTCATGTAGAAGGCGGTGATGCCGGCGCCCAGCAGGGTGACCCCGCCGAGGATCCAGCCCTCGGTGCCGCCCTTCGCGAAGGCCGCCTCGATGATCATGTCCTTGGAGAAGAAGCCGGACAGGCCCGGGAAGCCGATGATGGCCAGGTATCCGAGGCCGAAGGTGACGAAGGTGACCGGCATGTACTTCCGCAGGCCCCCGTACCTGCGCATGTCGACCTCGTCGTTCATCCCGTGCATGACGGAACCCGCGCCGAGGAAGAGGCCCGCCTTGAAGAAGCCGTGCGTCACCAGGTGCATGATCGCGAAGACGTAGCCGATCGGGCCGAGGCCCGCGGCGAGGATCATGTAGCCGATCTGCGACATGGTCGAGCCCGCCAGGGCCTTCTTGATGTCGTCCTTCGCGCAACCGACGATCGCACCGAAGAGGAGCGTGACCGCGCCCACGACGGTGACCACCAGCTGGGCGTCCGGCGCTCCGTTGAAGATCGCGGCCGAGCGGACGATCAGGTACACGCCCGCCGTCACCATGGTGGCCGCGTGGATCAGGGCCGAGACCGGGGTCGGGCCCTCCATCGCGTCCCCGAGCCAGGACTGCAGCGGGACCTGCGCCGACTTGCCGCAGGCGGCCAGCAGCAGCATCAGGCCGATCGCCGTCAGCGTGCCCTCGGACGTCTCGCCCACCGCGCCGAACAGGGGCGTGAAGGCGAAGGTGCCGAAGGTGGTGAACATCAGCATGATCGCGATCGACAGGCCGATGTCGCCGACGCGGTTGACCAGGAAGGCCTTCTTCGCGGCGGTGGCCGCGCTGGGCTTGTGCTGCCAGAAGCCGATCAGGAGGTACGAGGCGAGGCCCACGCCCTCCCAGCCGAAGTACAGCAGCAGGTAGTTGTCGGCGAGGACCAGGAGCAGCATCGCCGCGACGAACAGGTTCAGATAGCCGAAGAAGCGGCGGCGGCGCTCGTCGTGCTCCATGTACCCGATCGAGTACACGTGGATGAGCGTGCCCACCCCGGAGATCAGCAGGACGAAGGTCATCGACAGCTGGTCCAGCTGGAAGGCCATGTCCGCCTGGAAGCCCTCGACGGGGATCCAGGTGTACAGGTTCTGCGTCAGGGTCCGGTCCTCGGCCGTGCGCCCCAGCATGTCGGCGAACAGTACGACGCCGATCCCGAAGGAGACGGCCGCGAGCAGGGTGCCGATCCAGTGACCGACCTTGTCGAGGCGCCGGCCGCCGCAGAGCAGCACCACCGCTCCGAGCAGGGGCGCCGCGATCAGCAGCGCAATCAGGTTCTCCACAGCGACCCCTTACAGCTTCATCAGGCTGGCGTCGTCGACCGAGGCCGAGTGGCGGGTACGGAACAGCGAGACGATGATCGCCAGGCCGACCACGACCTCCGCGGCGGCGACGACCATCGTGAAGAACGCGATGATCTGGCCGTCGAGGTTGCCGTGCATCCGGGAGAACGCGACGAACGCGAGGTTGCAGGCGTTGAGCATCAGCTCGACGCACATGAACAGCACGATCGCGTTCTTGCGGATCAGGACCCCGGTGGCACCGATCGTGAACAGCAGGGCCGCCAGGTACAGGTAGTTGACCGGATTCACTTCGAGGCCTCCTCACGGCCGAGGCGCTCCGAGGAGGCCTGCTCCAGTGCCTTGAGGTCGTCGATGGCCTGGCTGGAGACGTCCCGGATCTGGCCCCGGGCGCGCAGCGTCCGGTTGACGGTCAGCTCGGAGGGGGTGCCGTCCGGCAGCAGGCCGGCGACGTCCACCGCGTTGTGCCGGGCGTAGACGCCGGGCGCGGGCAGCGGCGGGAGCTGGACGCCCTCGCGGACCCGCTGCTCGGCGAGTTCGCGCTGGGTCGCGGCCCGTTCGGTGCGCTCGCGGTGGGTGAGCACCATCGCGCCGACGGACGCGGTGATCAGCAGCGCGCCGGTGATCTCGAAGGCGAAGACGTACTTGGTGAAGATCAGCTGCGCCAGGCCCTCGACGTGCCCGCCGGAGTTGACGCGGCCGAGCCCGTTGAAGTGGGTGAGCCCGGCGTTGGCGATGCCGCCGATCAGCAGGGTGCCGAAGCCGAGCCCGCACAGGGCGGCCAGCCAGCGCTGTCCCTTGATGGTCTCCTTCAGGGAGTCGGCGGCGGTGACGCCGACGAGCATGACCACGAAGAGGAACAGCATCATGATCGCGCCGGTGTAGACGATGACCTGGACGACGCCCAGGAAGTACGCCCCGTTGGCGAGGTAGAAGACGGCCAGGATGATCATCGTCCCGGCCAGGCTGAGTGCGCTGTGCACCGCCTTCTTCATCAGGATCGTGGCCAGCGCGCCGATGACGGCGACCGTGCCGAGGATCCAGAACTGGATCGCCTCGCCCGTGGAGGTCATGGAGGTGGCGGAGGCGGCGATGGCGCTCATGCGTCCACCTCCGCGGACTGCCCGTTCTCCGGAGCGACTTCGCCCTTGGAGACGGCGACCTGCCGGACGGTGCCCGGGGCGGCCCCGGTCACCAGACCTCGGTAGTAGTCCGTGTCGTCCGTGCCGGGGAAGATCGAATGCGGTGCCTCGACCATGCCCTCGGTCAGGCCGGCCAGCAGCTGCTCCTTGGTGTAGATGAGCGATTCGCGGCTGGAGTCGGCCAGTTCGAACTCGTTCGTCATGGTCAGCGCCCTCGTCGGGCACGCCTCCACGCACAGCCCGCACAGGATGCAGCGCGCGTAGTTGATCTGGTAGACGGCGCCGTACCGCTCGCCCGGGGAGTAGCGCTCCTCCTCGGTGTTGTCCGCGCCCTCCACATAGATCGCGTCGGCGGGACAGGCCCAGGCACACAGCTCGCACCCGATGCACTTCTCCAGACCGTCGGGGTGCCGGTTGAGCTGATGCCGTCCGTGGAAGCGCGGTGCGGTCGTCTTCTGCTGCTCCGGGTACTGCTCGGTGAGGCGCTTCTTGAACATGGCCTTGAAGGTCACGCCGAAGCCCGCCACCGGGTTCTGCCACTTCTCGTCGGACATCTCTCAAGCCTCCTCTCGGTCACTGTCAGTATTCGTCCCGCCACTGACAATCAGCTCCCGCTCGGTGCGGGACCGCCTGCGCGGTACGGGTGCCAGGTGCTGGCCGGGCTTCGGCGGTACGGGGAATCCGCCCGCCAGCGGGTCGAAGGGCTCGGCGTCGTGCACCGCCTCGGCGGCCGCCGTCTTCTTCTCCCGCTTGTCGCGGAAGACGTCCGCGACGAAGGAGAGCAGCAGGATCGCCACGACGGCGCCGCCGACGTAGAGGACGATCTCGCTGAAGTCGTACGCCTCGTTGCGCAGCGCCCGGACGGTGGCCACCAGCATCAGCCAGACCACCGAGACGGGGATCAGGACCTTCCAGCCGAGCTTCATCAGCTGGTCGTAGCGCACGCGGGGCAGCGTGCCGCGCAGCCAGATGAAGAAGAACAGCAGCAGCTGCACCTTGATGACGAACCAGAGCATCGGCCACCAGCCGTGGTTCGCACCCTCCCAGAAGGAGCTGATCGGGTACGGGGCCCGCCAGCCGCCCAGGAAGAGGGTGACCGAGACCGCCGAGACGGTGACCATGTTGACGTACTCGGCCAGCATGAACAGCGCGAACTTGATGGACGAGTACTCGGTGTTGAAGCCGCCGACCAGGTCGCCCTCGGACTCGGGCATGTCGAAGGGGGCGCGGTTCGTCTCGCCGACCATCGTGACGACGTAGATGATGAAGGACACCGGCAGCAGGACGATGAACCAGCGGTCGGCCTGGGCCTCGACGATCGCCGAGGTCGACATCGACCCGGAGTAGAGGAAGACCGAGGCGAAGGCCGCGCCCATCGCGATCTCGTAGGAGATCATCTGCGCGCAGGAGCGCAGGCCGCCGAGGAGCGGGTAGGTCGAGCCGGAGGACCAGCCCGCCAGCACGATGCCGTAGATGCCGACCGAGGCCACCGCGAGGATGTAGAGCATCGCGATGGGCAGGTCGGTCAGCTGCATCGTGGTGCGCTGGCCGAAGATGGAGACCTCGTCGCCGGGCGGCCCGAAGGGGATCACCGCGATGGCCATGAAGGCCGGGATCGCCGCGATGATCGGGGCCAGGACGTAGATGACCTTGTCGGCCCGCTTGACGATCAGGTCTTCCTTGAGCATCAGCTTCACGCCGTCGGCGAGCGACTGGAGCATGCCCCAGGGGCCGTGCCGGTTCGGGCCGATGCGCAGCTGCATCCAGGCGACGACCTTGCGCTCCCACACGATGGAGAACAGCACCGTCACCATCAGGAAGGCGAAGCAGAACACCGCCTTGACGACCACGAGCCACCAGACGTCCCGGCCGAACAGGGACAGGTCCTCGGCAGCGAGTTGAACGGTGTTCACGCGCCCACCTCCGCAGTGGTGTCGCCTGCGCCGGCCGGGGTCGCCGGGCCGATGCGTACGAGGGTGCCCGGGCGGGCGCCGGCGTCGGCGAGGACGCCGGAGCCGGTGGAGTTCAGCGGGAGCCAGACCACGCGGTCGGGCATCTCGGTGATCCGGAGCGGGAGTTCCACGGAGCCGGCCGGGCCGGTGACCGCGAGGACGTCGCCGTTCTTGACGCCGGTCTCGGCGGCCGTGGCGGCCGAGAGCCGGGCGCTCGCCTCGTGCCGGGTGCCGGCCAGGGCGTCGTCGCCCTCCTGCAGCCGGCCGAGGTCCAGGAGGAGCCGGTGGCCCGCGAGGACCGCCTCGCCGGCGCCCGGGCGGGGCAGCACCGCCGTGTCCGCGCTCTGCTCGGCGGCCCGCTCCCCGGCCCACGGGCCGAGCCCGTCGATCTCCCGCCGTACGGCGTGTACGTCGGGCAGTGCGATCGGCCGGTCGGCGGCGTCGGCCAGCATGTGCAGCACGCGGGCGTCGGCCGGGGCGAGCCGGCGGGTCATCTGGTCGGGCTTGAGCGCGGCCTCGAACGGCCTGACCCGGCCCTCCCAGTTGATGAACGCGCCCGCCTTCTCGGCCACCGCGGCGACCGGGAGGACCACGTCCGCGTGGTCGGTGACCTCGCTGGGCCGCAGTTCCAGGGAGACCACGAAGGCCTCCTGGAGGGCGGTCCGCGCGCGGGCCGGGTCCGGCAGGTCGGCGACCTCCACGCCCGCGATCAGCAGGGCCGAGAGCTCCCCGGTCGCCGCGGCCTCGACGATCTGGCCGGTGTCGCGGCCGTAGCGGTGCGGGAGTTCGTCCAGGCCCCAGGCGGTGGCGACCTCGTCACGGGCCCGCGGGTCGGTGGCGGGGCGGCCGCCCGGCAGCAGGGACGGCAGCGCGCCCGCCTCGATGGCGGCCCGCTCACCGGCCCGGCGCGGGATCCACACCAGGGTGGCCCCGGTGACCCCGGCGGCCCGTACGGCGGCGGTCAGCGCGCCCGGTACCCCGGCGAGGCGCTCCCCGACGAGGATGACCGCGCCGGGCAGCCGCAGTGCCCCGGCGGCTTCGGCGCCGCCGGTCTCCAGGCCCGTCCGGGAGGCCAGCGCGTCGAGCCACTCGGGCTCGGTGCCGGGGGCGGCGGCCAGCAGGGTGCCGCCGGCCTTGTCCAGGCCGCGGGTGGCGAAGGGGGCGACGGAGAAGGTCCGCTGCCCCCGCTTGCGGTGGGCCTTGCGCAGCCGCAGGAAGACGCCGGGGGCCTCCTCCTCCGCCTCGATGCCGACGAGCAGCACGGCCGGGGCCGCCTCCAGGGCGGTGTACGAGAGCCACTGCCCGCCGAGGTCGACCCCGTACCCGGCGACCTCCGAGGCCAGGAACTCGGCCTCCTCGGCGCTGTGCACGCGGGCCCGGAAGTCGATGTCGTTGGTGTCGAGCACCACCCGTGCGAACTTGGCGTACGCGTAGGCGTCCTCGACGGTGAGCCGGCCGCCGGTCAGCACCCCGGCCCGGCCGCGCGCGGCGGCCAGTCCGTTCGCCGCGGCTTCCAGGGCCTCGGGCCAGCTCGCCGGCTCCAGCACCCCGGCGGCGCTGCGCACCAGCGGGGTGGTCAGCCGGTCCGGGCGCTGCGCGTAGCGGAACCCGAAGCGGCCCTTGTCGCAGATCCACTCCTCGTTGACCTCGGGGTCCTCGGCGGCGAGGCGGCGCAGCACCTTGCCGCGGCGGTGGTCGGTGCGGGTCGCGCAGCCGCCCGCGCAGTGCTCGCACACGCTCGGGGAGGAGACGAGGTCGAAGGGGCGGGAGCGGAACCGGTAGGCGGCCGAGGTGAGGGCGCCGACCGGACAGATCTGGATGGTGTTGCCGGAGAAGTACGACTCGAAGGGGTCGCCCTCGCCGGTGCCGACCTGCTGGAGCGCGCCGCGTTCCAGCAGCTCGATCATCGGGTCGCCGGCGATCTCGTTGGAGAAGCGGGTGCAGCGCGCGCACAGCACGCACCGCTCGCGGTCCAGCAGCACCTGGGTGGAGATCGGGACCGGCTTCTCGTAGGTGCGCTTCTTGCCCTCGAACCGCGATTCGGCGTTGCCGTGGGACATCGCCTGGTTCTGCAGCGGGCACTCGCCGCCCTTGTCGCAGACCGGGCAGTCCAGCGGATGGTTGATGAGCAGCAGCTCCATCACCCCGCGCTGGGACTTGTCGGCGACCTCGGAGGTCAGCTGGGTCTTGACGACCATGCCGTCGGTGCAGGTGATGGTGCAGGAGGCCATCGGCTTGCGCTGGCCCTCGACCTCGACGATGCACTGGCGGCAGGCGCCGGCCGGGGAGAGGAGGGGGTGGTCGCAGAACCGGGGGATCTCGATGCCGAGCTGCTCGGCGGCCCGGATGACGAGGGTGCCCTTGGGCACGGACAGTTCGACCCCGTCGATGGTCAGCGAGACGGTGTTCTCCGGTGGAACCGCCGCTCCGCCCCCGGAGGCCGCTGGAGTGGTGACGGTCATGCGTTCACCTCCGTGTCGGCCCAGAGGGTCGACTTCCTGGGGTCGAAGGGGCAGCCCTTGCCCGTGATGTGCTGCTCGTACTCCTCGCGGAAGTACTTGAGCGAGGAGAAGATCGGGCTGGCCGCGCCGTCGCCGAGCGCGCAGAAGGACTTGCCGTTGATGTTGTCGGCGATGTCGTTCAGCTTGTCGAGGTCGGACATGACGCCCCGGCCGGCCTCGATGTCGCGGAGCAGCTGGACCAGCCAGTACGTGCCTTCGCGGCACGGTGTGCACTTGCCGCAGGACTCGTGGGCGTAGAACTCGGTCCACCGGGTCACGGCCCGCACCACGCAGGTCGTCTCGTCGAAGCACTGCAGTGCCTTGGTGCCGAGCATCGAGCCGGCGGCGCCCACGCCCTCGTAGTCGAGCGGGACGTCGAGGTGCTCGTCGGTGAACATCGGGGTGGAGGAGCCGCCCGGGGTCCAGAACTTCAGCCGGTGCCCGGGGCGCATGCCGCCGCTCATGTCGAGGAGCTGGCGCAGGGTGATGCCGAGCGGGGCCTCGTACTGGCCGGGGCCGACGACGTGCCCGGAGAGCGAGTACAGCGTGAAGCCGGGGGACTTCTCGGTCCCCATCGACTTGAACCAGTCCTTGCCCTTGTTGAGGATCGCGGGAACGGAGGCGATCGACTCCACGTTGTTGACGACGGTGGGGCACGCGTAGAGCCCCTCGACCGCGGGGAAGGGGGGACGCAGCCGGGGCTGGCCGCGCCGGCCTTCGAGGGAGTCGAGCAGCGCCGTCTCCTCGCCGCAGATGTACGCGCCCGCGCCCGCGTGCACCGTGATGTCGAGGTTGCGCCCGGTGCCGTCGATGTCCTTGCCGAGGTATCCGGCCGCGTACGCCTCGCGTACGGCCTCGTGCAGGCGCCGCAGTACGGGCACCGTCTCCCCGCGCAGGTAGATGAAGGCGTGCTCCGAGCGGATCGCGTAGCAGGCGATGATCATTCCCTCGATGAGGGAGTGCGGGTTGGCGAAGAGGAGGGGGATGTCCTTGCAGGTTCCCGGCTCCGACTCGTCCGCGTTCACGACGAGGTAGTGCGGCTTTCCGTCGCCCTGCGGGATGAACTGCCACTTCATTCCGGTGGGGAAGCCCGCGCCGCCGCGTCCGCGCAGACCCGAGTCCTTCACGTAGGCGATGAGGTCGTCCGGGGTCATCGCGAGCGCCTTGCGCAGGCCCTCGTACCCGTCGTGGCGCCGGTAGGTCTCCAGCGTCCACGACCGTGGCTCGTCCCAGAAGGAGGACAGCACGGGGGCGAGGAGCTTCTCCGGGCTGGTCCCTCCGCCGGTCTCCGGGTGGGAGGTGCCCCCATTGCCCCCGTTGCTCAGTTCGGAAGACACCGACATCACTCCCCTCCCTCGGTGGTGGACTCGCCGCGCGGGTGGACGATCGGGGTGTGCGCGGACTCGCCGCGCGCGATGCGCAGCCCGATCAGGGAGGCGGGGCCGGCGCCGCCGGTCGCCTCGACCGCGCCCTCGCGCTCGTCCGGGAAGCCGGCCAGGATCCGGGCGGTCTCCTTGTACGTGCACAGCGGCGCGCCCCGGGTCGGCGAGACCTCGCGGCCGGCCAGCAGGTCGTCGACCATGGCCTTGGCGGACTGGGGGGTCTGGTTGTCGAAGAACTCCCAGTTGACCATCACCACGGGGGCGTAGTCGCAGGCCGCGTTGCACTCGATGTGTTCGAGGGTGACCTTGCCGTCGGGGGTGGTCTCGTTGTTGCCGACCCCGAGGTGCTCCTTGAGCTCCTCGAAGATGGCGTCGCCGCCCATCACCGCGCACAGGGTGTTCGTGCAGACGCCGACCTGGTAGTCGCCGGAGGGCCCCCGCCGGTACATCGTGTAGAAGGTCGACACGGCGGTGACCTCTGCGGTGGTCAGGCCCAGTACCTCGGCGCAGAAGCGGATGCCGGTGCGCGAGACGTAGCCCTCCTCGGACTGGGTCAGGTGCAGCAGCGGCAGCAGCGCGGAGCGGCTGTCGGGGTAGCGGGCGATGACTTCCCTGGCGTCGGCTTCGAGGCGCTCGCGTACCTCCGCCGGAAAGTCGGGGGCCGGCAGCTGGGGCATGCCCAGCGAGACCCCTTGGTTCGAAGGACTGGCGGTCATCGGTCGACGCCTCCCATCACGGGGTCGATGGAGGCGACGGCGACGATGACGTCGGCGACCTGGCCGCCCTCGCACATCGCGGCCATGGCCTGCAGGTTGGTGAAGGACGGGTCGCGGAAGTGGACCCGGTAGGGGCGGGTCCCGCCGTCGGAGACGACGTGCACGCCGAGCTCGCCCTTGGGCGACTCGACGGCCGCGTACGCCTGGCCGGCCGGTACCCGGAAGCCCTCCGTCACCAGCTTGAAGTGGTGGATGAGGGCCTCCATGGAGGTGCCCATGATGTTCCTGATGTGGTCGAGGGAGTTGCCGAGACCGTCCGGGCCCATCGCGAGCTGCGCCGGCCAGGCGATCTTCTTGTCGGCGACCATCACCGGTCCCGGCTCCAGTCGCTCCAGGCACTGCTCGACGATCCGCAGCGACTGGCGCATCTCCTCCAGGCGGATCAGGAACCGCCCGTAGGAGTCGCAGCTCTCGGTGGTCGGCACGTCGAACTCGTAGTTCTCGTAGCCGCAGTACGGGTCCGACTTGCGCAGGTCGTGCGGCAGGCCGGCGGAGCGCAGGATCGGGCCGGTGGCGCCGAGCGCCATGCAGCCGGTGAGGTCGAGGTAGCCGACGTCCTGCATGCGGGCCTTGAAGATGGGGTTGCCGGTGGCGAGCTTGTCGTACTCCGGCAGGTTCTTCTTCATGGTCTTGATGAACTCGCGGAGCTGGTCGACGGCGCCCGGGGGCAGGTCCTGGGCGAGGCCGCCGGGGCGGACGAACGCGTGGTTCATGCGCAGTCCGGTGATCAGCTCGAAGATGTCGAGGATCAGCTCGCGGTCGCGGAAGCCGTAGATCATGATCGTGGTCGCGCCCAGCTCCATGCCGCCGGTGGCGATGCACACCAGGTGGGAGGAGAGCCGGTTGAGCTCCATCAGCAGGACGCGGATGACGGTGGCGCGGTCCGGGACCTGGTCGGTGATGCCGAGCAGCTTCTCGACGCCGAGGCAGTACGCCGTCTCGTTGAAGAACGGCGTCAGGTAGTCCATGCGCGTCACGAAAGTGGTGCCCTGCGTCCAGTTCCGGAATTCGAGGTTCTTCTCGATGCCGGTGTGCAGGTAGCCGATGCCGCAGCGGGCCTCGGTGACCGTTTCGCCGTCGATCTCCAGGATCAGGCGCAGCACTCCGTGGGTGGACGGGTGCTGCGGACCCATGTTGACGACGATCCGCTCGTCGTCGGCCTTGGCCGCGGACTGGACGATCTCGTCCCAGTCGCCGCCGGTGACGGTGTAGACGGTGCCCTCGGTCGTCTCGCGAGCGGAGGCATGGTTTGACGTGGACATCAGCTGTACGACCTCCGCTGGTCGGGAGCCGGGATCTGGGCGCCCTTGTACTCGACGGGGATGCCGCCGAGCGGGTAGTCCTTGCGCTGCGGGAAGCCCTGCCAGTCGTCCGGCATCATGATCCGGGTGAGGGCCGGGTGCCCGTCGAAGATCAGGCCGAAGAAGTCGTACGTCTCGCGCTCGTGCCAGTCGTTGGTCGGGTAGACGGCGACGAGCGAGGGGACGTGCGGGTCGCTGTCCGGGACGGACACCTCCAGCCGCAGGATCCGGCCGTGCGTGAGCGAGCGCAGGTGGTAGACGGCGTGCAGCTCGCGGCCCTTGTCCCCGGGGAAGTGCACGCCGGAGACGCCGGTGCAGAGCTCGAAGCGCAGGGCCGGGTCGTCACGCAGGGTGCGCGCGACCCGCACGAGGTGTTCGCGGGCGATGTGGAAGGTGAGCTCGCCCCGGTCGACGACCGTCTTCTCGATGGCGTTCGCGGGGACCAGGTCCTGCTCCTCCAGGGCGCCTTCGAGCTCGTCGGCCACCTCGTCGAAGTAGGAGCCGTACGGTCGGCTCGTCGCGCCCGGCATGGCCACGGTCCGCACGAGGCCGCCGTAGCCGCTGGTGTCGCCGCCGCCCGCGGCACCGAACATGCCCTTGCGGACGCCGATGACCTCGGGGCCCTGGGCGCGCGGCGCGGGGACGTTGCTGCCGTTCTCCGGCTCTTGGGTCTCGCTCACCGGAGCAGCCCCTTCATCTCGATGGTGGGGAGGGCCTTGAGGGCCGCCTCCTCCGCCTCACGGGCCGCTTCTTCCCGGTTCACGCCGAGCTTGGAGCCCTGGATCTTCTGGTGGAGCTTGAGGATCGCGTCCATCAGCATCTCGGGGCGCGGCGGGCAGCCGGGCAGATAGATGTCCACCGGGACGATGTGGTCGACGCCCTGGACGATCGCGTAGTTGTTGAACATTCCGCCCGAAGATGCACAAACCCCCATGGAGATGACCCATTTGGGAGCGGGCATCTGGTCGTACACCTGCCGCAGCACCGGCGCCATCTTCTGGCTGACCCGCCCGGCCACGATCATCAGATCGGCCTGGCGCGGGGAGCCGCGGAAGACCTCCATGCCGAAGCGGGCCAGGTCGTACCGGCCCGCTCCGGTGGTCATCATCTCGATGGCGCAGCAGGCCAGTCCGAAGGTCGCCGGGAAGACGGACGACTTGCGCACCCATCCCGCGGCCTGTTCGACGGTGGTCAGCAGAAAGCCGCTCGGCAGCTTCTCTTCCAGTCCCATGGAAAATTCAGCCCCTCAGTCCCATTCCAGGCCGCCGCGGCGCCACACGTAGGCGTAGGCGACGAAGACGGTGAGCACGAAGAGCAGCATCTCGACGAGCCCGAAGATCCCCAGGGAGTCGAAGGTGACGGCCCAGGGGTAGAGGAAGACAACCTCGATGTCGAAGACGATGAAGAGCATCGCCGTCAGGTAGTACTTGATGGGGAAGCGGCCACCGCCGGCCGGCATCGGCGTCGGCTCGATGCCGCACTCGTAGGCTTCAAGCTTTGCCCGGTTGTACCGTTTTGGGCCGATCAGCGTGGCCATGACCACGGAGAAGATCGCAAACCCTGCGCCGAGGGCGCCGAGCACGAGGATGGGCGCGTACGCATTCACGCTCCTCGCTCCTTCCAGTCGTCCTTGACCGTTGGACCGCCGCCGCGTGCCCCGCCTCGCGAAGATCACGCTTTCGATCAAGCGCTTGCATGTGAGGCAGTTCACAAGCCGGACTGGTGCGCATCTTATGCCTGCTCGTCTGTGATCTGCGACACGGGTTGCAACACCGAGTTTGTGATCTCCACCACCTGGCGAACGATCATGAAGTCCGATGAGTGGTGATCTATATACGCGAAGCATCCACATGATCACCAAAGGTGACATCCAAGCCCGTTACCGCAGGTAGAAGGCGGCTTGCCCTATCAAACGATGCCCGGTGCAAGCAAATTAGCAAGAGGGGTGTCGAGCTGATAAGGGAATCGGCATCCCCCGGGCGGGGGAGCCCATGCGTACGGAGGTGGACGCGGGGCAGACGCGGGGGTGGATGGAGGGCGGGCGGGAGCGACCGCGAGGGGCGCGGGACCGCCCGAGGGGCACATCGATGCCCGCACCGCCGGCGGCACCGGGGGCCGCACGAGCGCGCGCATCCGTTCACGAACCTCTCGGCACGTTCACAGGAAGGTCACGGGAGGGGCACAGCGTCCGCATGGCGTGACGTTGCTGTGACCTGCGCCACTCTGAATCAAGCCTTCCGAAAGAGGGCTTGGCCATCTGTGCGGAGTGATGGTAGGTCACGGATCAATTCGGGACTTAATTCCGAAACCCCATGATCACAGCCTTGTGGGAGCCTGTCCGATTCGCCCGTTACGGCGTCAATAAGAAGCCGAGCGCGCCCGGTTCGCGCCTTTCTCGCGCAACTGTGGCGCAAGCCACGTTTCTTGAAGGGAACCCGGGCACCCTGATAGCGGTTGTCCTCATGTCCCACACCGCTCACATACCCAGCCACCGGAAGCCCCGCCGAAGCGCCTCGAAGCTCGCGGTCCGCGCCGGAGTTGCCGGTGGCGTCCTCAGCACCCTGGCCATGGCCGGCACCGCGAGCGCGTCCCCGTCCGCCGAGCCCGTGGCCGAGACGACGCTCGAAATGCCGGTCCTCAACCTGGACCTGGGCGCCGACGTCTCCTCCGCCGTCACCGTGGCCGCCGAGAACACCCGTCTCGCCGCCGTCGAGGGCGAACTGACCGCCCAGGAGGAGAGCGCCCGTACCGGCGCCGCCGCCGAGGCGAAGCAGGCCAAGGAAGAGGCCCAGAAGAAGGCCGACGCCGAGAAGGCCGAGAAGACGGCGAAGGAAGAAGCCGTCCGCAAGGCCGAGGCCGAGCGTTCCAGCCGCAGCTCCGGCTCCGGTTCCGGCTCCGAGCGCACGACGCTCAAGAGCACCGCCGCCCCGCAGGGCACCGGCACCGTCTCCGCCCCGGCCACCGGCTCCGCCGCGGCCATCGTCAACTTCGCCCGCGCGCAGGTCGGCAAGGCGTACGTGATGGGCGGCACCGGCCCGTCCTCCTTCGACTGCTCCGGTCTCGTCCAGGCCGCGTACCGCCAGGCCGGCATCAGCCTGCCGCGCATGTCCCAGGCGCAGTCCTCGGCCGGCACCTCGGTGTCGCTGAGCGCCCTGCAGCCGGGCGACATCCTGTACTGGGGCTCCAAGGGCAGCGCGTACCACGTCGCCATCTACGTCGGCGGCGGCAAGTTCGTCGGCGCGCAGAACCCCAGCACGGGCATCGTCGAGCGCAACCTCAGCTACGACAAGCCGACGGGCGCCGTCCGCGTCCTCTGAGCACCGCTCAGACCGACGCGCCTGGCCCGGCCGAGACACGCCCTGTGGGCCGGTACTCCCCCGCTCGGGGGTGGAGTACCGGCCCTGGGGCCGTTCTTGGCGTTTCCAGGACCGCCGGGGCTGTCCCCGGGCCCCCGGGGCCCTTCTCAGGCCAGCGAGGCCGCCAGCTTGAAGCGGGCCTCCCGCTGCTTCTTGTAGAGCGCGAGCGTCTCGGCGTGCTCCTCGACGAGCCGCTCCTGGTACGCCTTCTCGACCGCGCCCCAGATGCCGACGAGGTTCACCTCGCGCTTGCACGCGACGTCGGCCTTGGCCGCCGTCACGGCCTTCGGACCGCCCTTGTCGTCCTGCAGGCCGAGCTTCTCCACGACGTCGTACGGCGATTCGATCCCGGCGTATCCCGACTTGTCCATGCATGACGACCACTTCTTGAGGGCGTCGAGGACCCGGGAGTCCTGCCCGGAGCGGTCGTGCGCCTCCGAGGCCAGCCCGAACGTGAACAGCAGGTCCACGCTGTCCTTGGTCGGGGCGTACAGCTTGCGGTAGCCCTCGCGCCCGCAGCCGCCGGCCGGCACCTTCTGCCCGGCCGCCGTCAGGCCGCTGTCCACCAGCGCGGCCTCCTCCTCGGTGTTCGCGTCGGGAGCCTTGCCGCCCTGCGCCCCGGGCTGCTCGCCGTTCATCACGACGTACGCGCTGTCGCTCAGCGGCGGCGGAGCGGGCTTCGCCGGGCTCCCCTCCCCCGCGGACTTGTCGTACCCGTGGGCCGCCGCGTACGCCGGATCGGCGAGGCCGAAGAGGTACTCGTGCCGGTCCTCGGCCCCGGCTCCGGCGGCCTCGGCCGAGCGCACGCCCTCGTAGGTGAACCCGTAGCGGGCCATGCACCGGGAGACCAGGGCCTGCTGGACCTGGCCCATCCGGATCCGTTCGGCCCCGGTGTCCGTGTACGCGTCCATCGGCAGGGACAGCGTGGCCGTCGCGGGGTTCACCTCGACGGGACCGAGCTCCGGTTCACCGCCCCCGGAGCCGCCGGTCCCGGCGCAGCCGGCCAGGAGGGCGGCCGCCAGCAGGACGGCGGCCGGGATGGCGGCCGGGGCGGCTGACCGGCGGCGCCGGGAGGTGTTCATCGCGTGGAACTCCTTCTGCCGGATCCGGATTACGGGTGGAGGGTGTACTTGGCCGAGCTGATCTTGTTCTTGAAGTTGGCCGAGGCGTTGCCCGCGTAGTTCGACGGGATCTCTCCGACGTTGCCGCCCAGGTCCTTGTCGGTGCCGACCTTCCAGGCGTAGACGTCCCGGTTCCGGTAGGACTCGGTGGTGTCGTTGATCCAGTTCCCGCTGGCCGAGCAGGAGCCCTGGTACTTGTCGTCGCTGAAGTTCACGTCATTCGTCACCAGGTCGAAGACACAACCGGACTGGTTCTGCCAGTAGAAAAGTCCGAACTCCTGGTTCTCCAGATTTCCGTCGCGCCCCCAGGCGCCCGCCGGACCCGCGGTCCCCAGCAGAATGGCACCGGCCGAAACGGCGGCGACACAGCCGGCCGTCAGCTTGCGCATTGCGTTGTCCATCACGCTTACCTCACTCGTCGGGTGAAAATCGGGGTGTTCGGGGCGGACCGGGTTCAAGCGTTTCCGCCCGGCGGGGATTCAACATCGAACCTCGTGCCGATTCAAGCTTCTTCTCAGCTGATGGACAGTCATTTCTGTTGTCTGATAGGTAACTTGTGGCGAACGGTCCCACGTATCTACTATCTGGCGCGCGCCCTCCCCCCACCCGTCAAACGGATGCGCATAATCCACTCCAACCGCCGCAAGGGAAGCCCGTCGTGCACGCGAGATATGTGACCCCGCTCCTTCTTCTGTGCATTTCACTGACGGCATGCGGTGGCGGCGACAAAGAACCTGTGGCAAGCGACAGCCCGCCTCCCACCGCGGAGGAAATCGCCTACTACGACTGCCTGAAGAAGCAGGGCGTGGCGATCGTTTATACGGACTACGGCGCTCCGCGCGAGGACAAGTCGAAGCCCTGGAACGACGAGGCGCACAAGACCTGCGCACCGATGCTGCCGCCCCCGCCGAAGCCCCAGCCGGCCGATCCCGCCCGGATCGCCGCCGCGCAGAAGGAGTCCGCGTGCCTGCGGGCCGAGGGCATCTCCTGGTACCCGGACCCGGACCCGGTCACCGCCCAGATCGACGATCGCAAGGGCACTCCCGAACAGTGGAGCTCGCTCAAGCGCGACCACCTCGACGCGTTGAAGAAGTGCCGGCCGGAGAGATGAGCGAAGCGGAGCAGGTCGTGGAGCGCACCGAGGCCCCGGCGGCCCCCGGGGACGACCGCGGCGGACTCGCGCGCGGGCGGCGCGTGGTGCTCGCGGTCGTCGGCGGGGCCGCGCTGATGGCGGTCGGCGGGCTGCTGGCGACCACGCTGGTGAAGTCCCCCGCGCAGGTGGCCGCGGAGACCGGCCCGCCCGCGCAGGGGGCCCTGACCGCGGACGTCGAGTGGCGGGTGCTCGCGCAGACCGTGGTCATGCGCGGGACGGTGGTCGCCGACCAGAGCGTCGCCGTGTCCCCGCAGGGGGTGCGCTCCGGCGAGGGGGCGGGCGCGGCCCTGGTGACCAAACTGCCGCTGAAGGCCGGGGACCCGGTCACGGCGGGGCAGCTGATCGCCGAGGTGTCCGGGCGGCCGGTGTTCACCCTGCACGGCGCGCAGCCGATGTACCGCGACCTCAAGCCCGGGGCCACCGGCGACGACGTCGCGCAGCTGCAGCAGGCGCTGCGCGAGCTCGGGCACGGCACCGGCGGCGACGCGAAGGGCGTCTTCGGGGCCGGCACGAAGGCCGCGCTCGCCGCCCGCTACCGGGCCATCGGGTACGAGCCGCTGCCCGCGGTCGCCGACGGGGGTGCGGCCCTGAAGTCGGCGCGGGAGGCCGTGCGGTCCGCGACGTGGGCCGTGGAGGACGCGAGCAGCCCCACCGGCCCGGCGGGCGCGCCCGCGGAGGGCGGCTCCGGCAAGGGCGGGGCCACGCCGGGCCCCGGCGCGACAGCGAGCCCCGGCGTCGGCTCCGGCCCCGGCCCCGGTGCCATTGCCGGCTCCGGCCGGGAGCTCGCGCGGGCGCGGCAGTCCCTCGGCGAGGCCCGGGCGGCGCTCGCCGCCGCCGAGGCCGCCGACGGGCCGATGCTGCCCACCGCCGAGACCGTCTTCCTGGGTTCCTTCCCGGCCCGCGTCAGCTCCGTCGGGGCCCGCGCGGGCTCCCCCGTGGCCGGGCCGGTGCTCACGCTCTCCGGCGGGGAGCTCGTCGTCGAGGCCTACCTCAAGGACGACAAGAGGCAGCTGCTGCGTGCCGGGATGACCGTGGTGATCTCCTCCGAGCTCTCCGGCACCGATGTCCGCGGCAAGGTGGCGGTCGTCGCCACCGAGCGGTCCGCCGCGCAGCCCGCCGGAGCGCAACCGCAGCAGGACCCCGGCCAGAACCCCAAGGGCGGCGGGAGCGGCGGCACGGGCGGCGGGGGCGCCGACCTCGGCTACCGGATGGTGGTCAGCGCCGACCAGCCGCTGCCCGCGGGCTTCGCCGGGCAGGACGTCCGGCTGACCATCGAGTCCGCCGCCACCGACGGCGAGGCGCTCGTCGTCCCGGTCACCGCCGTCTCGGCGGGCACGGACGGACGTACGGTCGTCACCGCCGTGTCCGCCGAAGGCACCCAGCGGCGCATCGAGGTGCGGACCGGCACCACCGGCGACGGCTTCGTGGCCGTCACCCCGGCCCAGGCCGGCGCCCTCGCGGCCGGGACCAAGGTGGTGATCGGGGTCGCGCCCCGCGAGACCCGGGGGAAGACCAAGTGAGGCTCCTGCCCCGGCAGTCGCGCCAGTCCCGGCAATCCTCCGGCGGCACGGGCGGCGAAGGCGGCGAAGGCGAAAGCCCCGTGATCGAACTCCGCGGGGTCGGCCTCATCTACCCCGGGCCGCCGCCCGTCGCGGCCCTGCACCCCTGCGACCTGACCGTCCGGCGCGGCGAGTTCATCACCGTCGTCGGCCCCTCCGGCTCCGGGAAGTCCACCTTCCTCAACGTCGCCGGGCTCCTCGACTCCCCCACCAGCGGCCGGTACCTGCTCGACGGGATCGACACCGCCGCGCTCCCCGACCGGGAGCGCACCGCCCTGCGCGGCCGCCGGATCGGTTTCGTCTTCCAGTCCTTCCACCTCCTCCCCCACCGGTCCGCCCTGGAGAACGTCACCCTCGCCATGCTCTACACCCAGATCCCGCGCGCCCAGCGCCTCGTACGGGCCCGCGAGGCCCTCGGCCAGGTCGGTCTCGGGCACCGGGCCGGCGCCGTGCCCGGCCGGCTGTCGGGCGGCGAGCGCCAGCGGGTGGCGATCGCCCGCGCCCTGGTCGGGCGCCCCTCGCTCCTGCTGTGCGACGAGCCGACCGGCAATCTCGACTCCGTGAACGCCGCGTCCGTCCTCGGGCTGCTGGACGAACTGCACGGAGCCGGGATGACCGTCCTCGTCATCACGCACGACCCCGAGGTGGCCCGGCGCGGCACCCGGACCGTCACCATCCGCGACGGGCGGCTGGATCCTTGAGCGCCGTCGCCCCCACCCGGCTGTCCGTGCGCGACGCCCTGGCCGAGGCCGTCGCCGGAATGCTGCGGCGCCCCGGGCGGGCCGTGCTCACCTCCCTCGGCACCGTCCTCGGCGTGGGCAGCTTCGTGGCCGTGCTCGGCCTCACCGCCACCATCTCCTCGCAGATCGACGCCCGGTTCAACGTCCTGACCGCCACCGAGGTCAGCATCGAGGACGTCGCCGCCCGGCAGAACGAGTTCGCCGGCACCGGCTTCCCCGCCGACGCCGAGCAGCGGCTGCGCGCCGTCGCGGGCATCGAGCACGCCGGGGTGATGTGGACGGTGCGGCTCGACTCGCGCACCGCCGTCGGCCCCCTGCCGTCCGGCGCCGGCGACCCGACCACCGGCGCGGCCGTCGTCGCCGCCTCCCCCGGCGCCGTCGCCGCCCTCGTACCGACCCTCCAGCAGGGCCGGCTCTACGACGACTTCGCCGAGCGCGGCCACGAGCGCGTCGTCGTCATCGGCAGCGGGCTCGCCGCCCGCCTCGGCATCACCACCCTGGCCACCCGGCCCGCCCTCTACATCGGCCAGGAGCCCTTCACCGTGGCGGGCATCGTCGCGGACCTCCGGCGCCGGCCCGAACACCTGATGTCGGTGCTCGTCCCGCGCACCACCGCCGAGCAGCTCTGGGGGCCGCCCTCGCCCGGCGGCGCGACCATGCTGATCTCCACCGAACTCGGCGCCGCCCGCCAGGTCGCCGGCCTCGCCCCGCTCGCGCTGCGGCCCGACCACCCCGAGTACCTCAAGGCCGTCCCACCGCCCGATCCTCGGATGCTGCGCTCCGGTGTCACCGCCGACCTGAGCGCGCTCTTCCTGCTGCTCGCCGGGATCTGCCTGGTCATCGGCGCGGTCGGGATCGCCAACACCACCCTGGTCGCCGTGCTGGAGCGGACCGGGGAGATCGGGCTGCGCCGGGCGCTCGGCGCCCGGGGGCGGCACATCTCGGCCCAGTTCCTCACCGAGTCCGCGGCCCTGGGGGCTCTCGGCGGCCTGGTCGGGACCTCGCTGGGCGAGCTGACCGTGGTCGCCGTCGCCCTCGCCCGGGACTGGACCCCGGTGATCCATCCGGCCACCGTCGCCGCGGCCCCGCTCGCCGGCCTGGTCACCGGGCTGCTTGCCGGGCTCTATCCCGCCTGGCGGGCGGCCCGTGTGGAACCGGCCGAGGCCCTGCGAAGATAGCGGGAGCGCGCCCGGCCGTCAGGGCCGCCCCGACCCGCCCCTGGAGGTGGTGGTCCCGTGAACCCGAAGACGTACGCATCCCACGGCGCCGGCGACCCCGGTGCGGTCCCGGCCGCGCTCGGGCTCGGCCTGCTCGCGGTGGGCGGCTGGCTGCTGACCACCGCCCGCCCCTGGCAGAAGCCCGGCCACCCGCTCGTGCTGGGCCTCGGCTGGACGGCCTCGGGGGCACTGCTGGTGTGCGGGCTGGTCCTGCTGGCCAGGTGCGTGCGTACCGTCCACGGCCGCCCGGACCCGGGCCGGGCCCCGGGCGCGGACGTGCCCGCACCCACCGAAGCGGGCACGGGCACGGGCACGGACGGCTGAGCGGTCGGCTCAGGCCTTCGGGGCCACCTTCGAGAGGCCGTTGATGATGCGGTCCATCGCGTCGCCGCCCGTCGGGTCGGTCAGGTTGGCGAGCATCTTCAGGGTGAACCGCATCAGCACCGGGTGGGTCAGACCGCGCTGGGCGGCGATCTTCATGACCTTCGGGTTGCCGATCAGCTTCACGAAGGCGCGGCCCAGGGTGTAGTAGCCGCCGTAGGTCTCCTTGAGCACCTTCGGGTAGTTGTGCAGCGCCAGCTCGCGCTGGGCCGGGGTGGCCCGGGCCTGGGCCTGCACGATGACGTCGGCCGCGATCTGGCCCGACTCCATGGCGTACGCGATGCCCTCGCCGTTGAACGGGTTGACGAGCCCGCCCGCGTCACCGACCAGCAACAGGCCCTTGGTGTAGTGCGGCTGCCGGTTGAAGGCCATCGGCAGGGCCGCGCCGCGGATCGGCTGCGTCATGTTCTCGGGGGTGTAGCCCCAGTCCTCCGGCATGGAGGCGCACCAGGCCTTGAGGACCTCGCGCCAGTCCAGCTCCTTGAAGGCGGAGGAGGAGTTGAGGATGCCGAGGCCGACGTTGGAGGTGCCGTCGCCCATGCCGAAGATCCAGCCGTAGCCGGGCAGCAGCCGGTCCTGCGCCCCGCGCCGGTCCCACAGCTCCAGCCAGGACTCCAGGTAGTCGTCGTCGTGCCGCGGCGAGGTGAAGTACGTCCGCACGGCCACCCCCATCGGGCGGTCCTCGCGCCGGTGCAGGCCCATCGCCAGGGACAGCCGGGAGGAGTTGCCGTCGGCGGCGACGACCAGCGGGGCGTGGAAGGTGACCGGGGTCTTCTCCTCGCCCAGCTTCGCCTGCACGCCCGTGATGTGACCGGTGCGCGCGTCGCGCACCGGCTCGCCGACGGTGCAGCGCTCGTACAGCCGGGCGCCGGCCTTCTGCGCCTGGCGGGCCAGGGTCTCGTCGAAGTCGTCACGCTTGCGGACGAGTCCGTAGTCCGGGTAGGAGGCGAGTTCCGGCCAGTCCAGCTGGAGCCGCTGGCCGCCGCCGATGATCCGCAGGCCCTTGTTCCGCAGCCAGCCGGCCTCTTCGGAGATGTCGATGCCCATCGCCACCAGCTGCTTGGTGGCGCGCGGGGTCAGGCCGTCGCCGCAGACCTTCTCGCGCGGGAACGCCGTCTTCTCCAGGAGCAGGACGTCCAATCCGGCCTTGGCGAGGTAGTAGGCGGTGGTCGAGCCGGCGGGCCCGGCCCCGACGACGATCACGTCCGCGGAGTGTTCGGAGAGGAGCTCGGTCACTGCGGGATCTCCCGAAGGCTCGATATAGGGTGCCAGGCGGCACCGGACATGTGCAGTCTATGCAGCGAGAGAGATCGCGAACCGAAGGGTGCCTCCGATGACCACCTCGCCGACCCGGCCGCTTCCCGCCGTACAGCTCCGCGTTCCCACCGACGAGGACGCGCGCGCCTGGCATGCGGCCTTCGCCGACCCCGACGTCATGGCGTTCCTGGGAGGTCCCGCGGAACTGTCCGCGTACGAGGAGCTGTCCGCGCGCCAGCGCATGCACGACGCCCAGCTGGGCTACTGCCTGTGGACCCTGCTGGACGCGGAGGGCGCGGTGATCGGCTTCACCGGCGCCCAGCCGTGGCCCCGGGAGAAGGGGTGGGGACCGGTCGGGGAGATCGAGATCGGCTGGCGGCTGGGCCGCTCCGCGTGGGGCCAGGGCTACGCGTACGCCGCCGCGCTGGCCACGCTGGAGCGGGTCCGCGCGGCCGGTGTCCCGCACGTGGTGGCGATGATCGACGCCCGCAACGCGCGTTCGGTGGCGGTGGCGGAGCGTCTGGGCATGGCCCTGGAGGAGGAGTTCACCACGCCGGCCGGCAACCCGGCCCGTCGCTACGTCCTGTCCTTGCGGGACGAGTAACCGGGAGCCGTGCTTCAGAAGACGGACAGGCCCGTCAAGGTCGTGAAGCGGTCGAGGGCGGCCACGCCCGCCACCGAGTTGCCCCGGGCGTCCAGGCCCGGGCTCCACACCGCGAGGGTGCACTGCCCGGGGACGACGGCGACGATGCCGCCGCCCACCCCGCTCTTGCCGGGCAGCCCGACGCGGTAGGCGAACTCGCCCGCCGCGTCGTACGTCCCGCAGGTCAGCATCACCGCGTTGATCTGCTTGGCCTCGCTGCGCGTCAGCAGTCGCGTGCCGTCCGCGCGGAGCCCGTGCCGGGCCAGGAAGCGCCCGGCGCGGGCCAGGTCGGCGCAGCTCATCTCGATGGAGCACTGCCAGAAGTAGTGCTCCAGCAGCGCGGGGACCGGGTTGTCGATGTTCCCGTACGAGGCCATGAAGTGGGCGACGGCCGCGTTGCGGTCGCCGTGCTCCTGCTCGGAGGCCGCGACCTCGGCGTCGAAGCCGATGTCCGGGTTCTGGCTCTCCAGCCGCAGGAACTCCAGCAGCTCGCTGCTCGCGTCGCCCGTCAGGGTCTGGAGCCGGTCGGTGACCACGAGGGCGCCCGCGTTGATGAACGGATTGCGCGGAATGCCGTTTTCGTACTCCAGCTGGACGAGCGAGTTGAACGGGTTGCCGGAGGGCTCCCGGCCGACCCGCTCCCACAGGCTGTCGCCGCCCTCCGCCAGGGCCAGGGCGAGCGCGAAGACCTTGGTGATCGACTGCGCGGAGAAGGGGACCCGCCAGTCCCCCACCCCGAAGACGTTGCCGTCGAGGTCGGCGATGGCCATCCCGAACTGCCGCCGGTCCACGCAGGCCAGCGCCGGGATGTACTCGGCCGGAGTGCCGCTGCCGATCAGCGGGGCGATGTCGGCGGCGATCCGCTCCAGCAGGGGCCCGTAGTCCATGGGCGGGGCGTCTGGCACGGCGGTCAGTCCTTGATGCCCCGGTGCAGCGCGACGATGCCGCCGCTGAGGTTGCGCCAGGCGACCTTGGACCAGCCGGCCTTCTGCAGCAGGGCCGCCAGCGCCGGCTGGTCGGGCCATTCGCGGATGGACTCGGCGAGGTACACGTACGGGTCGGGGTCGGACACCACCGTGCGGGCCACCGGCGGCAGCGCCCGCATCAGGTACTCCATGTAGACCGTGCGGAACGGCGCCCAGGTGGGCTGCGAGAACTCGCAGATGACGACCTGCCCGCCGGGCTTCGTCACCCGGTACAGCTCGCGCAGGGCGGCGTCGGTGTCCTGGACGTTGCGCAGCCCGAAGGAGATCGTCACGGTGTCGAAGACGTCGTCCTTGAACGGCAGCTTCGTCGCGTCACCGGCGGTCAGCGGCAGCCAGGAGTGCCTCTTCTTGCCCTCCATGAGCATGCCCAGGGAGAAGTCGCAGGGGACGACGTACGCCCCGGTGGCGGCGAAGGGCAGCGAGGAGGTGGCGGTTCCGGCGGCCAGGTCGAGGACCACGTGCCCGGGTCGCGCGCCGACCGCCTTGGCGACCTCCTTGCGCCACAGCCGGGCCTGGCCCAGCGAGATGACGTCGTTGGTGAGGTCGTATTTCGCCGCGATGCCGTCGAACATGGAGGCGACTTCGTGCGGCTGCTTGTCCAGGGAAGCCCTTGTCACTGGCGTTCGCCCCTCGGTGTGCGATGCGGATCGGCGGGTACGCACCCATCCTCTCAGGCCGCGCCCCCCGCGAGCCGCGGGGGCTCCGACACCCCCGCCCGCCTTACCCACCGGACAGGTGTCGGAAACTGTTCCGAAGGACAGTTACGCCACGCCCCGGCGGACACGTTGACTGACACGGTGCGGCCCGGTGAGGGTCACCCACTGGATCGGTGACCGAATCGTGGCCGGTCCGGCAGTGGCCGCCGCGAACAGGAAGCTTCACGATGCCGGCAGGCCATTCCAGCGGTCGCTCCCGCCGCAGCAGCCCGCGCGCCCAGCGCCGGGCCGAGCGGCGCAAGCGGCTGCGGCGCACGATCCTCCTCGGCTCGGCGGCCCTCGCCGTGGTCTCGGCGACCGCGTACACACTGCTGCCCCAGGACGACGACGCGAAGGCCGCCGCGGGCCGGGCCGCGGCCAAGCCCGACCCGACGGCCGGGGAATCCGGCGACGGCTCCGCGAACGCCGTCCCGCAGGGCGGCCAGCAGTCCCCCTCCCCGCAGCCGTCCGCCTCACCCGCGGCATCTCCCCCGGCCTCGCCGACGCCGTCGCCCGACGCTGCGAAACCCACCCAGCCGGGCGCCTTCAAGGCCTCCGCCACCGCCGGCAAGGCGCAGGGCAAGGGGGCCGCGCGCCGCTGGCGGATCGAGGTCGAGGAGGGCAGCGGGGTCGACCCGGAGTCGGCCGCCCGCTCGGTCGAGGCGATCCTCGGGGACCGGCGCGGCTGGACCCAGGACCCGAAGTACGGCTTCCAGCTCGTCGGGGCGGGCCAGCCGGTCGATTTCACCATCAAGATCGCCACGCCCAAGACCACCGACCGCCTGTGCGAGGTGGTCACGCCCGAGCTCATCGGCGAGACCAACTGCAGCACGGGGCACACCGTCGTGGTCAACCTCAAGCGCTGGCAGGAGGGTTCGCCGCAGTTCAACGGCACCCCCGAGGAGTACCGGGCCCTGATCATCAACCACGAGGTCGGGCACGAGCTCGGCCGCGGACACGAGGGCTGCCCGGGCGCCGGCAAGCCCGCTCCGGCGATGATGCAGCAGATCAAGGGACTGCAGGGCTGCAAGTCCAACGCCTGGCCGTACGACTCCGATGGAACCTACCTGTCCGGTCCACACGTCCTATAGGGGGGAGAGCCGGCCACAGGACGGACCGGCCGGGGGGCAAGGAGAAAACGTGCGCGTCGTCAGCTTCAGCGTCCCGGCGTGGTTCCCCTCGTACGAGGAGCCGGGCGCGGAGGAGCAGGCGCCGTGCGAGGACGTGCCGGGCGGCTCCGCGCCCGACGGGGACCGGCCCGCCGACGCCCAGCTGACCGAGCAGGAATCGGCGGTGTTCCTGTGCCTGGCCACCGGCGCCTCCAACCGGGAACTCGCCGCCGAGCTCCAACTCTCCGTCAGCACGGTCAAGTTCCACGTGGTCAACATACGGGCCAAGCTGGGCGGCATCAGCCGCCTGCAGGCCTGCCTGCTCGCCGCCCTCGCCCGGGAGGACACCCGGCGCGCCGGGGACACCGCCCGCCGCGGCGGGGAGAACGGGCTCAGCGACGACGGTGCAGCAGCCGCCCGCCGATGACCGTGGCCACGCACGTGGTCGCACCCTGCTCCAGCAACTCGGCCTCGTCCGCCACCGCGAAGACCGCGAAGCGCGCCGGAACCCCCGCCTCCAGGATCCCGTGGAAGGCCTCCGCCGCAGCACCCCGCCCTGCGAACGGATCCAGCGCGGGCAGCCCCTCGTAGGCGGCGGGCGGCAGGATCGTCAGCCCGGACCGCGACACCGCCGTGCGCACCGCCGGGATCGTGAAGCGGCCGCAGACCGCCACCACCCCACGGGCCAGCAGCCGCTGCGTACCGCGCCGGGCGCTGTGGCCCCACCGCGGCTCGGTCATCTTCAGCGCCTCCAGCGCGGCCGCCCCCCGGATCGGGTCGGCGCCGAGCTCGGTGACCTCGTACGGGTCGTCCGGGTAGTACGTGCGCTCCAGCAGCTCGTCCGCCCCGCGCACCACCAGCCCCGGGGTGATCACCCCGGGCCAGCGGCGGGTCCGGGCGTGCGGGTGGGCCGCGGCGACCTCCTCGTACGGCCCCACGCGGGCGATCCGGTCGCCGTCGACGAGGACCGCACCGCCGGGCAGCGGCGCGGATCCCGGCCCGGGGACCAGGAGTTCGGCGGTGTGCAGCGTCAGCATCGGTCGGCGGGCGTCGTCAGTTCGTGGAGATGAGCTTCAGCTCGGGGTGCGCCGTTCCGCCTTCGATGGCGGTGGAGGAGATGTGCGAGACCACGCGCTCGTCGACCGGGTCGTTCGCCGGGTCGTCGTGCACGAGCAGGTGCTCGTACGTCGTCGCGCGCTGCGCCGGGGTGCGGCCCGCCTTGCGGATCAGGTCGATGATCTCCTGGCGGTTGGAGCGGTGCTTGGCACCGGCCGAGGAGACGACGTTCTCCTCCAGCATGATCGAGCCGAGGTCGTCGGCGCCGTAGTGCAGCGAGAGCTGGCCCGCCTCCTTGCCGACGGTCAGCCAGGAGCCCTGGATGTGGGCGATGTTGTCGAGGAACAGCCGCGCGATCGCGATCATGCGCAGGTACTCGAAGATCGTCGCCTGGGTGCGGCCCTTGAGGCGGTTGTTCTCGGGCTGGTAGGTGTACGGGATGAAGGCGCGGAAGCCGCCCGTACGGTCCTGCGTGTCCCGGATCATCGCGATGTGCTCGATGCGCTCGGCGTTGGTCTCGCCGGTGCCCATCAGCATGGTGGAGGTGGACTCCACGCCCAGCTTGTGGGCGATCTCCATGATCTCCAGCCAGCGCTCGCCGGACTCCTTGAGCGGCGCGATCGCCGTGCGCGGCCGCTCCGGCAGCAGTTCGGCGCCGGCGCCCGCGAAGGAGTCGAGGCCGGCCGCGTGGATGCGCTGGATGGCCTCCTCCGCCGAGACGCCCGAGATGCGGGCCATGTGCTCGACCTCGGACGCGCCGAGGGAGTGGATGACCAGCTGCGGGAAGTCCTTCTTGATGGCGGAGAAGTGGTGCTCGTAGTACTCGACGCCGTAGTCCGGGTGGTGCCCGCCCTGGAACATGATCTGGGTGCCGCCGAGCTCGACGGTCTCCGCGCAGCGGCGCAGGATGTCGTCGAGGTCGCGGGACCAGCCCTTCTTCGCGTCCTTGGGGGCCGCGTAGAAGGCGCAGAACTTGCACGCCGTGACGCACACGTTGGTGTAGTTGATGTTCCGCTCGATGATGTACGTCGCGATGTGCTCGGTACCGGCGTAGCGGCGCCGGCGCACGGCGTCGGCCGCCTGGCCCAGCGCGTGCAGCGGCGCGTGGCGGTAGAGGTCGAGCGCCTCTTCCTTGGTGATCCGGCCCCCCGCGGCGGCGCGGTCGAGGACAGACTGGAGAACGGCCTGGTCGGTCACCGGTGAGTCACCTTTCGGCGGTGTGTCTGTGTCAAGGTCCGGACCGATCCAGCCTACGCCAGGGTGTGGCGACGCCATTCAGGGGCTGCGCCTGAGATCGCCTTCGGGGTTTCCGGCCGGGGTGTCGCCCGACTTGTAGTGGAGTGTCCCGTCCGCGTTGAGCGTGAAACGCTCGTCGGCCGAGCCGTTGGAGCAGATGCCGGGGGCCGGGTTGGGGTTGCCCGCGGTGTCCAGGACCAGCGAGCGGTCGGTGGCCGAGGAGAGCTTCCAGTCGCCGCTGCAGTCGGTGCCCAGGGCGGCCAGGACCGACTTGTCCCGGGCGACGGCCTCACCGACCTTGCCGCCCTTGATGGTGATCTCGAACTCCGACGGAAGGCCGAGGCGGGCGGTGGTGACGGTGCCCTTCCAGGTGCCGACGAGCTCCTTGGGGACGTCCTGGCGGGTCCCCTTGGGCGCGGCGGCGCTCCCGCCCGGGGTCGGGGTGCCGTCGGGGGTGGCGCCCGGGGCGACGCTCGACGCGGCCGGAGCCGGACCGGAGGGCCGGGTGTCGCCGGCCAGGTCCCGCTGCCCGCCGCCCTGGCCCGGCAGGACGTCCAGCCAGTACAGCCCGCCGGACAGCACCGCCAGCACGGCAGCCGCGGCCAGGACCACGGTGCAGCTGAACCGGCGCCCGGCCGCCCTGACGGTGACCTGCCGCCCCGGATCCTCCGCGCCGGTCCGCTGCCCCGGCAGCCCCCCGCCGCCGGTTCCCGGGCCGGGGGTCGCGTACGGACCCGAGCCACCGGGTGAGTCCGTGGTCGCGGTCGGCGAGCCGGCCGTCCCGCCGCCGCCCGTACCGGCGGAGCCGGAGCCGTACGGCGAGCCGGCGCCCGGCCCCCCGTACGCGGGGCCGGGCGGCCCGAAGCTCCCCGCCCCGGCCGGGCCTGCGTACGAGGCGGCCGTGAACGGCACCGGCCCCGACGGGCCGTCCGCGTACGGCGAGTACGGCGCCCCGAAGCCCCGGCCCGCCGACGCGTCGGACCCGCCCCCGGAGGTGTCCGCGTCCAGGTCCAGCAGGGCCACGGCGGCCCGGCTGGCCTCCTCGACCAGCGGCCCGGGCAGCCAGCCGGGGGCGCCCAGCGCCCCGCCGAGGGCCGCCGCGACCGCCTCGGGGGCCGGCCGCTCCGCGGCCGTCTTGGCCAGGCAGGCCTCGATCAGGTCGCGCAGTTCCCCGGCCGGGACCGCGCCCAGTTCGGGCGGCTCGTGGACCACCTTGTAGAGGAGGGTGGCCGAGTTGTCCCCGGTGAAGGGCGGCCGCCCGGTCGCCGCGAAGGCCATGACCGCGCCGAGCGAGAACACGTCGGCCGCCCCGGTGATCCCCTTGCCGAGGATCTGCTCGGGCGACATGTAGCCGGGCGAGCCGACGGAGACCCCGGTGGAGGTCAGCGAGGCGGTGCCGTCCGTGGCCCGTGCGATCCCGAAGTCGATCAGCCGCGGCCCGTCGAGGGTGAGCATCACGTTCGACGGCTTCACGTCCCGGTGTACGAGGCCCAGGCCGTGCACGGCCACCAGGGCGCGGGCCAGGCCCGCGCCGATGGCCCGTACCGAGGCCTCGGGGAGCGGGCCGTGCCCGGCCAGCGCCCGGTCCAGGGAGGGCCCGGCCACGTACCCGGTGGCCACCCAGGGCACCGGGGCCTCGGGGTCCGCGTCCAGCACCGGCGCGGTCCACTCGCCGCCCACCCGGCGGGCCGCCTCCACCTCGCGGCGGAACCGGGCCCGGAACTCCTCGTCGGAGGCGAAATGCGGGTGCACGATCTTGACGGCAACGGTCCGGCCGCCCGCGCTGCGCCCCAGGTAGACCCGGCCCATGCCACCCGCGCCGAGCCGGCCGAGCAGCCGGTAGGCGCCGATGGTCCGCGGCTCACCGGCTTCGAGCGGCTGCATCGCGTCCCCCAATTCCCCGTGATCCCGGGCGCCTTGTGCCGCCCGGCCGAGCAGCAGCCTAGGCGGTGCCGGGGCGGGGGAAGGAGCGCAGTCACCCTTTTGCATTTCCGCCCCAGGGCGAGAAATGCAAAAAGGGCGGGAATTCCCGGTAAACCTCACATGCGCCCGTTCACCCTTTGGACTACCGCCGGGTAAACCCGGTCAGCACTCCTGGACCACCGTGCTCAGCAGCTCCACGGAGACATCCGCGGGATACCCGGTCGTCGATCCCGTACGGCGTGCGAATTCACGTACGCCGGCCAGCTGCTCGGGACCGAAGCGGAAGTCGAGCGTCGTGAAGTACCGCTCCAGCAGCTCCGCGTCGAAGGCCTCCCAGCGGGCCGCCTGTTCGGCGACCTTGGTGACCTCTTCCAGGGAGACGTCCCGGGAGGAGAGGAAGGCCTCGTGGACCTCCCGCACGACGGCGGGCTCGCGGGCGAGGTAGTCCTTGCGGGCGGCCCAGACGGCGAAGACGAACGGCAGCCCGGTCCACTCCTTCCACATGTGCCCGAGGTCGTGCACGGTCAGCCCGAGCCGGGGCGCGTCGTGCAGGGAGGCCCGCAGCGCGGCGTCCCCGATCAGTACGGCCGCGTCCGCCTCCTGCATCATCACGCTCAGGTCGGGCGGGCAGGTGTAGTAGTCGGGCCGTACGCCGTACTGCTCGGAAAGCAGCAGCTGGGCGAGGCGTACGGACGTACGGGAGGTGGAGCCGAGTGCGACGCGGGCTCCGTCGAGCTGCTCCAGGGGGACCTGCGAGACGATCACGCAGGACATCACCGGACCGTCGCAGCCGACGGCGATGTCGGGGAAGGCGACGAGCTGGTCGGCGTTGCGGAGGAACTCCACGAGGGTGATCGGGGCGATGTCCAGGTCCCCCTGGACGAGGCGCTCACTGAGTTTCTCGGGGGAGTCCTTGGTCAGCTCCAGGTCCAGCAGAGTGCCGGTTCTGGCCAGCCCCCAGTAGAGGGGCAGGCAGTTCAGGAACTGAATGTGGCCGACGCGGGGCCGGCTGCGATAGACGTCCACATCGCGAGACTAGCCCCCGGGTCTGCGTCAGCCTTGCGGCGGGTCTCAAACGTCCGGGTGACGTGATCTTTCCCTCTGGTCTCGGCCGCAGGGTGCGTGCTAGGCTCGACGCAAGTTGCAGTTTGGTTTCCCTTGCAGTACGAGGCCTGCGGAGAATGCGACCCGCAGGCTTTTGTAGTTTTCAGACTTCTTAGCAGGTTCTGGAGCAGGGCGACCCTTTGGCCCATAGGAGGGCTCATGGCTACCGGAACCGTGAAGTGGTTCAACGCTGAAAAGGGCTTCGGCTTCATCGCCCAGGACGGCGGCGGCCCGGATGTCTTCGTCCACTACTCCGCGATCAACGCCTCTGGCTTCCGCTCCCTTGAGGAGAACCAGACGGTGAACTTCGACGTCACGCAGGGTCCGAAGGGCCCGCAGGCGGAGAACGTCACCCCGGCCTAGTCGCCTGGGCCAACCTAAATCGCGGGTTGGAAAAGCAGTACCCAAGGAGCCCTGTCCCCTCTGCGCGAGCAGATCCGGCAGGGCTCCTGCCTTTCCCCCCTCCCCCCGTCGGGGCGGGGGGAGCGACGCAGTGGCCCCCGGCACCGTGGAAACGGCGCCGGGGGCCACTGGCGTACTGCCTCAGGGGCGGGCCGGCTCCTTCGCGGGAACCGGGGCCGGGTCCGGAGTCGGAGTCGGGGTCGTGGCCGGAACCGTGATCTTGAGCTCCAGGACCAGGGTCACCTTCTCCTTGGTCGTCAGGCGCACGAAGTAGGTGCCCGGGGCCACGTCCGTGGTGAACAGCTCCGGCAGGACGATCTTGCCGTCGGCGCCCGTCTTGGCCAGCAGCCGGCCGAGGACCGGCTTGCCGGCCTCGTCCTTGAAGAACGGGCCCTTCGCGGTCTCCGGGTCCGCCGGGACCCACTTGCCGTCCGCGTCCTTCACGACCAGGTCGGCCACGGTCTCCGTACCCGCGACGGCCTTCCCGGCGGCGGTGGCGAAGACCTCCACGCCGGTGAAGCTCTTGCCGGCGACCGCCTCCAGCGGCTTCGCGTCACCCGCACGGGCCAGCCGGTCCGCGACCGCCACCGTGACCTTGCCCTCGAACTTCACGGTGAACCGGCCCTGCGGGTCGTAGGCCGAGGCCCGCAGCGTGAAGGTGCCCGCCTTGAGGCCCGCCTTCAGCCCGGGCGCGGCGGCGATGCCGTCGGCGCCCGCCTTGACCACCAGGGAGTCCGCCGTCCCGAACAGGGTCCCGCCGGTGGTGTCCCCCTCGACCGCGAAGACGACCTCCTGGTTGACGGCGGGCTTGCCGTCGCTGAGGAGCACCTTGACCTTCGGGACCTCCTCGAAGGCCGCACCGGCCTCGGCCGTGAGGCCGGGACCGCCGAGGACCGTCAGCTCCGCCAGGCGCGGGGTGGCCGGCTTCGGCTGCTCCGGCGTCGGAGTCGGAGTCGGAGTGGGGGTCGGCTTGGGCGTGGGGGTCGGAGTCGGAGTCGGGGTCGGCGTGGGCGTCACCGGAGTCGACGGCGTGACCGGCACGCGCGGGGTGGGCAGGGTGCCCGGCGGCTGCGTCGGGTAGTCCCCGACCGGCGGGTTCGGCACCTCGCCGACGCCACCGGCCTGGTACTGGCGCATGTAGCCGAGCACGGTGTTCACGTACTCGCGGGAGTTGTTGTAGCTGAGGATCGCCTGGTCGAGCTTGGCCGCGTTCGACAGGTCGCGGTCGCCGGCGCACAGGTAGAGACCCGCACCCAGGGCCGCGTCGTAGATGTTGTTCGGGTCGCGCTTGGAGTCGCCGTTGCCGTCGGCGCCCCAGGTGCGCCAGGTGGACGGGATGAACTGCATCGGGCCGACGGCCCGGTCGTACACCGCGTCCGCGTCCCACTCGCCCTTGTCAGTGTCGCGGATCTCGGCGAAGCCGTTGCCGTCGAGGCGGGGGCCGCGGATGGGCTTCTCGGTGTAGCCGTCCGCCTTGAGCCCGTAGCCCGAGGCGTGGACGGACTCCACCCGGCCGATGCCCGCGAGCAGCTGCCAGGGCAGCTTGCAGCCGGGGAGCGCGGCACCCACCGACAACTCGGCACGGTGATAGGCGTCGAGGGCGGTCGCGGGTATCCCGCTGGCCGCCTCCGGCGCGCCCACCCCGGCGGGCGGCGGGTCGGCGACGATGTCGGGCAGATCCAGCCGGGCGTCACCGCGGTCGGCGGCCTGCGGACTGTCCGGCGTGGGCTCGGACTCTCCCGCGTCGGCGGTCGACGGACTGGTCACGACCGCGGCGGTGGTCAGGCTGGCCGCGAGCGCGGCCGTGCACAGGACCTTGCGCGAGGTGTTGACGAGGTGGCGGTGAAGCGGCTTCACAGTGCGGCGATCCCCCCAAGGAGCCGTCAAATGTATACGGCTGGTCGAGCCGTGAATATCCACTGTCTATCAGGTATTCGCCGCCGACTCGCCGTCCCTCCGGGAGATGTGACGCACCATTCGTCTCGGCTTCACCCGGGTCTCATGGCCGATTGGACAGACGCCCGAACCTCTCGCCCGAATCACCCCCATGACAGCCCATTTCTACCACCTCTCGCCGGCCGGGCCGGAGACGGAAGGCGGCCACGGAATCCGCCATGGCCGGGTACGGTGCCCCGGGAGCCGCCGATGATGTGACCCAGGTCACTCGGCAAAGTCCGGCCGGGTGCGATGAGTTCCGGAGAGCGCGGCGGTCTCCCCTGCGTACACACCGGACCGAGGCGGAGGAACGACCCCCATGCGCATCGTCATCACCGAATTCATCAGCCTGGACGGCGTCGTACAGGCCCCGGGCGGTCAGGGCGAGGACGACGACGGCGGCTTCGCCCACGGCGGCTGGTCGCACCCGTTCTTCGACCCGGAGGTGGTGGGCGGCTCCTTCACCGAGGCGATGGAGAATGCGCAGGCCCTGCTGTTCGGGCGCCGAACGTGGCAGACGATGGCCGCCGCGTGGCCCGGGCGGGCGGGCGACCCGTTCGCCGACCGGATGAACTCCATCCCCAAGTACGTGGTGTCCCGGACCCTGGGCGAGGCCGATCTGTCGTGGAACAACACCACGCGCATCCCCGGCGACGAGGCCGCCGCCCGGATCCGGGAGCTGCACGAGACCGAGGGCGGCGACCTCGTGGTCATGGGCAGCCCCACCCTCGTACGCACCCTGCTGAGCGAGGGCCTGGTCGACGAACTCCGGCTGATGGTCATGCCGGTGCTGCTCGGCGGCGGCAAGTCGGTCTTCCCTGCCGACGGCGGGCTGCGCACGCTCGAACTGGTCTCCACCGCGATCAGCCCGGCCGGTGTGCACGTGTGCACCTACCGCCCGGCCGCCAAGAGCTAGCGACCGGGCGGGGGCGGGGCTCGGGGCGCGGCGCGGGCCGGCGGCCGTCAGCGCCAGACGGCGGCCCGCCACCGGACCGGCCAGGCCCGGGAGGAGCCCACGTTCCCGGCCACGCGACCGGTCGCGTCGATCGCGATCGGGTCGGCCGTGTCGACGCCGGCGGGGACGGGAAGCGCGCTCACCCGGCCCTGCGCGTCCCAGGTCACGGCGAACTCGCCGGAGGTGCCCACGCTGGTTCCGGCGTCGTTGATCCCCCGGACGAAGGTGCTGCCCGTGCCGCGCAGCACCTGGAGCTCGGTCGTGCCGACGCCGGTGCCGGTTCCGCTCCAGCGCAGGGAACGGTCCTTGACGTTCGCGACGACGACGTCCGCGTTGTTGACGCTCACGGAGCGGGCGCCCGGATCCTGGGAGGGCAGGGCCTTGACCTTCTTCCCGAGCGGCGCGAGGACGGCCTTCCACGTCCCGCCCGCATCGGTCGCCCGGCCGGCCACGGTGCCGCGTTCGTTGATCGCGGACGGCTGGCTGTCCGAGCCGCCGAGGGAGCCCAGGTCGTGGACACGGCCCGCGATGTCCCAGCGCACGGCCCGGGTCTTCTCGCCGGGCACGGACACGTAGCCGGCGATCTCGCCGCGCTCGTTGATCGCGGTGGCTGTGCCCCCGTGCGCCTGCGGGGGCAGGCGCAGTGCGGTCGCCCGGCCGTCGGGACCCCAGCGGACCGGGATCGTGGCGGTGTCCGTCGAGAGCTGCCCCACGGCGACGCGTGCGTTGTTGATGTCCTGGGCCTCGCCCTGGACATAGCCCGGCGGTTCCTCCAGCCGGGTGAGGACGCCGGCCGCGTTCCAGCGGGCGGCGTGCCGTACGCCGTCCGGCGTGTCGGTGAAACCGGCCACCGTGCCGTCGTCGGCGATCTTGACGGCATGGCCCCCCGTACCGCCGCCGACGGCCTGCAGAGGGGTGAGGGAGCCGTCGGCTCCCCACCGGACGAGGAAGCCGTCGCCGTTCGCGTCGAGCGAGAACCCGACGACGTCCCCGCTCTCGTTCATCGCCTCGGCGGAGCTGGTGGTATGGCCCGGCAGAAGGGGCAGTTCGTACATCGCATCGGCACCGGCGCCGGACGCGGGCGGCACCACCGCCACGGACAACATCGCGGAAAGAACCACGGGTAACAAGAAGATCTCCCCTGTCTTCTCGAACTGATACGGCGCCGGACCGAGGCCCGTCACCCCCGTTGATCCCCCGGGCGACGAGAACGGTTCGACGACCGCCCCCTCCCCCGGCGAAAGGGCGCAGAAACGGCGGTCAGAAGATCAGCATGCCGATCTCGACCAGGATTCCGGCGACGGCGGCCGGCACGATGGCGATGACCAGGCCCGCCAGGGCCACGAAGACGTAGCCCTCGCCGTCCGCCACCCTGCCCTGGCGCGCGCAGGCGAACAGCCAGGCCGCCAGGACCAGGAACGGCAGGAGCAGCAGGCCGATGACGGTGCCGAAGCGGAACACCGCGCCGCCCGACAGTTCGTACGCCCGTCCCCGCGCCGTCCTGACCTCCACCTGGGTACCGGGCCGGTAGTCGTCGGCGGCCGTGTCCAGGACGATGTCGCGGGGCGGCCCGTCCGACCGCCGGGGGGTGTACCGGCCGGCGCAGTCGGTACCCGTCGCATAGCCCTCGGCGTCGCTCGCCTCGTGGCACTCCTGGATGGAGACGACCCCGTCGACGGGCCCGAACCCGAGCACGGCGGCCATCTGCGGCCCGGGCAGCAGCCACGTCAGCCACCCGGCGAAAGCCAGGGTCACCACCACCCCGACCCCGGCAACCCCCCGCCCCAACACCCGCCCACCACCACGCACACGCCCCGCCCCCTCGGTCCCTTGGGTGGCGAATACCCACGGGGGCGGGGGGCGACGCGGGGGGGGCGGGGTCGGACGGGGTCGGACGGGGTCGGGGTGGTGCGGTGCGGCGGGGTCGGATGGTGGCGGGGTGGCTTCGGGTCGTGCGGGAGCCGCTTGATCGGAATCAGGGAGGCGTATGGGGGTTTCCCGTCAGTCTCATCGTCTCTCCGGTTCGGGCCGGTCCCTCAAGGGCGCTCCTTCGTCGCGTTGCTTCGCGATGGCCTTCGGCCACCCTTGACCGACCGTCCCGCCCCGGACATACGAAGACTGCCGGGAAACCCCCAAAGGAACGGGCCGGTCGATACTTTCAGGGACGGGGACATCAGGGATCCGCGACCTGGTCGGGCGTAGGGGCATGCTCCCGAGGCGGGGCCCATTCGGACCGATCGCCGGGTCGGGGGAAGCGCGTCCAATCGCTACGCGCTCCTCATCTCTCAGCGTCCGACGGCCGTCTGGGGCTGGACATAGGCCGCCCCAGATCGCTACGCGCTTCTCCACGACCGCGACCGACGGCCGGCAGGGGTTGATGAGAGCCGCTGAGAGGGGCGGACGGCCGGCAGCTCGGCTATTCCGTCGTAGAACCGGGTCAACGCGGGCAGCACCCCACAACCTCACGCCCAAACAGGGGTAATTGGTGCAAACCGTCAACCCTTCCGCCCGCCCCCGTGCGCTGACCCGCACCCACGACGACATAGCCGCTGTCCCGGCCTTCTTCACCCCAGTCGGCCGTCAGACGCCTCCCGGGAGAAGCACCTGCGGGTCGTGGGCGGCCTATGTCCAGCCCAGGACGGTCTGTGGACGCTGAGAGATGGGGAGCGCGTAGCGATTGGACGCGCTTCCCCCGACACGGGCCCTGGTCTGTGATGGGCCCCGCCTCTTGGTCGTGCCTCACGCCCGACAGGGCAGCACATCTCTGACCGCCCCGTCCTCATCCTTGAACTCCCGGCCCGTTCCTTTGGGGGTTTCCCGGCAGTCTTTCGTTTCTCCGGGGCGGGACGGTCGGTCAAGGGTGGAGCGCAGCGACATCGCGAAGCGACGCGACGAAGGAGCGCCCTTGAGGGACCGGCCCGACACGGAGGGACGATGGGACTGACGGGAAACCCCCATACGCCACTCTGATTCCGCCCGAGCAGATCCCGCCCACCGAAGCCCCGCCGCACTTCCCCGCCCCCGTCTCATTCCCCGTACAGCCCCGCGATCTCCCGCGCGTAGCGTTCCGCCACCACGCCCCGGCGGAGTTTCAGGGACGGCGTCAGGGTGCCCGCCTGGGGGGTGAAGTCCTCCGGGAGGATGTGGAAGGCGCGGATGCGGGACGGGCGGGAGACCGTGGTGTTGGCCTCCGTGACCGCCGCCTCGACGAGGGCGTGGACCGCCGGGTGCGTGGTGGGGGTCGGGCCCAGGTCGAGGGTCTCGCGTGCCGCCCAGGCCGCGATCTCCTCCGCGTCCAGGGTGATCAGGGCGACCGCGTGCGGGCGGCGGTCTCCGATCAGGACCGCGCGGGAGACGTAGCGGGAGCGCTGGACGGCGAATTCGACCTCTGTCGGGGTGATGTTCTTCCCGGCCGAGGTGATGATCAGCTCCTTCTTGCGGCCGGTGATGCGGAGGTAGCCGTCCTCGTCCAGTTCGCCCAGGTCACCGGTGTGGAGCCAGCCCTCGGGGTCCAGCGCCTCGGCGGTCGCGGTCTCGTTCGCGTGGTAGCCCGGGAACACCATCGCCCCGCGCGCCAGCACCTCCCCGTCCTCCGCGATCCGCACCTCGCAGCCCGCGATCGGGCGGCCCACGGTCCCGTGGCGCACCGCCGCCGGATGGTTGACGGAGATGACGCCGCCCGACTCCGTCATCCCGTACCCCTCGTACACGGAGATCCCGCAGGCGCGCAGGAAGTCCAGCGTCGCCGGGGCGATCGGGGCGCCGCCGGTGAGGGCCCACCGGAGCCGGCCGCCGAAGGCGGTCCGGACCGGGGAGTACAGCGACTTCTCGGCCGCCTCGTGTTCCGTCCGGAGTTCCTCCGGCAGCCGTCCGTCCGCCGCCAGCACGCCCACCCGTACCGCCGCCTCGAAGCGTTCCCGGCCGCCCTCCTGCGACTCCGCTAGCGAGAGCACCACCGAGTGCAGCTTCTCGAACAGCCTTGGTACGGACGGCAGATGGGTCGGGGCGACCTCGGCCAGCTCCGCGAGTACGTTCTCGATCCGGCCGCCGAAGTAGCACAGCTCTCCGCCCTCGGTGAGGGTCGTGTACTGGATCAGCTGGGCCAGCATGTGTGCGAGCGGGAGGTACAGGTATGTCGAGTCGCCCGGGCCGCCCTTGATCAGCGGGAGGGTGGCGTCCTGGATCGCGCCCAGGTTCCCGTGGGTGAGGCGGCAGCCCTTCGGCGGGCCGGTCGTGCCCGAGGTGTAGACGATCGACGCGTCCGCTCCGGGGGTCACGGCCGCGGCCCGGGCCAGCAGTTCGGCCTCCGCCGCCGCGCCGGGCAGGGCCGGCAGTTCGTCCATCAGCACCACCGCCCGCAGCGCGGGCAGCTTCGGCCGCAGCTCCTCGACGCGGGCCGCCTGCCGCCCGTCGTCGCAGACCACGACCACCGCCTCCGAGTCCGCCAGGACCCAGGAGAGCTCCTCCTCCCCCGCCGTCGGGTACACGGGTACGAGGACCGCACCCGCCGCCAGCAGCCCGAGGTGCGTGTACGTCCACCGGGGCCGGGTCTCCGCCAGTACGGCGACCCGTTCTCCGGCAGCCACGCCCAGGCCGAGCAGGGCGCAGCCCACGGCCCGTACCTCCGTGCCGAGTTCCGCGTACGTGCGGGTACGCCATCCGCCCTCCGGTGACCGGAACCGCAGGGCGGGTTCCGGCCCGTACCGCTCCTCGGTCCACTGGGTGAACACCGCCAGCGTGCTCGGCCGACCGTCCATCGCATGCCCTCCCGCGGGTTGGTGACCTCCAACCCCTCCGACGCTAGGCAGCCGGACCGCCGCCGCGGCATGACCGGAAGCGTCACCCCCGCTGACCCGAGCGCTCATCCGGGGTCCATCCGGAGCCCATCCGGGCTACCGTCGGATCCATGGCAAGGCGGACGGTCACCGTGCACCACGTACGTGCCCTGCTCGCGGGGGCCCGCCGCAGCGGCATCGACACCGTGCCTCTGCTGCAGGAGGCGCAGATCCCGCCGCTGCTGCTGGGCGACGACCGGGCGCGCATCACGCCCGCCCAGTTCGCCCGGCTCTTCCGGGCGCTGTACCGGACCACGCAGGACGAGTTCCTCGCCCTGAGCCAGGTCCCGAGCCGCCCCGGCACCTTCGCGATGATGTGTCACGCCTCGCTCGGCTGCCACGATCTGGGCGCGGCCATGGAGCGCGCCGCCGCCTTCTACGGGCTCTTCCCCGGCGGGCCGGAGCTGGCGCTCGAAGTCGTGGGCCCGGAGGCCCGGTTCACCGTCCGCAACGACTTCGCCCGGGACGAGGACCGGTTCCTCACCGAGTGCGTGCTCGCGATCTGGCACCGGCTGAGCAGCTGGCTGGTGGGTCGGCGGATCCCGCTCGCCCACGCCGCCTTCCGCTATCCCCCGCCGGCGCACAGGGAGGAGTACGAGATGCTCTTCGACTGTCCGGTGCGCTTCGGGCAGGACCGTACGGGCGCGGCCTTCGACGCGCGCTGGCTGACCGCTCCGCTCGTGCGGGACGAGGGCGCGCTCGACGCGATGCTCCGCCGCGCCCCCTTCGACCTGCTGTCGCGTCCGGAGTACGGGACCACGGTCGCGGAGCAGGTACGCCGCACCCTGACGCAGCGGCTGCGCACGTCACCGCGGCTGCCCGCGCTCGGTGAGGTGGCGGCGGGCCTCGCGGTGTCCCCGGCGACGCTGCGGCGCCGGCTCCAGGAGGAGGGGACGTCCTTCCAGCAGCTGAAGGACCATGTGCGGCGGGACGCGGCCATCGCGGGCCTGGCGGAGAGCGGTGAACCGATCGCGGATCTCGCGGCGCGGCTGGGGTTCTCGGAGGACACGGCCTTCCACCGCGCCTTCCGCCGCTGGACGGGTACGACGCCGGGGGCCTACCGGATCGCGTCGGGACCGCATCCGGCGCCCGTGGCGACCGGGCGTGTGAGGCCGGGTCAGGAAAGCTGAGCTGCACGGTCAGCGACCTTCCTACCGGTCGGTCACTACCTTCGCCTCACCTGCCCCCGCACGGAACGATCCCCCTGGGAGAGCCGCCCATGCGTTTCCGAAGCACCCCCCTCGCCACCGTGACCGCCCTGGCCGCCCTGGCCGCCTCCGCCGCGATCCCCACGGCCACCGCGAGCGCCGCGGCCGCCGCCGACGCCACCACCTCCGCCGCCGCCGCCCCGGGCGATGTGGTCAGCAGCGCCCCCTCCGCCTTCCACCCGCTGCCCGGCCAGCCCACCGGCACCAAGGCCTGGAAGATCCACTACCGCTCGACCGCCGCCGACGGGGCCCCGAACATCGTCTCGGGCACCGTCATCGTCCCGCAGGACGGCCGCACCGGGCCGCGCCCGCTGATCACGTACGCCGTCGGCACGGTCGGGATGGGCGACTCGTGCGCGCCGAGCAACAACCTCCCTCACGGCACCGCCATGGAGGCCAACCTCATCCAGCAGCTCACCCTGCGCGGCTGGGCCGTGGTGGTCACCGACTACGAGGGGCTCGGCACCCCGGGCGTCCACACCTACACCGTCGGTCCTTCCGCCGGGCACGCCGTCCTCGACGCGGCGCGCGCCGCCCAGCGGCTGCCCGAGGCGGGGCTGCCGGCCGGCGGCCCGGTCGGCATCATGGGCTACTCCCAGGGCGGCCAGGCCGGCAGCTGGGCCGCCGAGCTGCAGGGCTCGTACGCCCCTGAGCTCCAGGTCAAGGGGACGGCGACCGGCGGTGTCCCCGGGGACCTGCTGAAGGTGGCCGAGTTCAACAACGGCTCCTACGGGTCCGGGCTCATCTTCATGGCGGCCGCCGGCCAGGACGCGGCCTTCCCGGAGCTGGACCTGGACTCCTACCTCAACCCGGCGGGCAAGGCCCTGGTCGCCGGGATGAAGGAGAACTGCGTGGCGATCAACTCCATCGCCGGCTCCTTCAAGCGGATCTCCGACCTCACCACGCGCGACCCGCTGGCCCAGGCGGACTGGCAGGCCGCGCTGAACCGCAGCCGGCTCGGGGGGACGGCCCCGGCCGCGCCGGTGTACCAGTACCACGCGCTCGCCGACGAGTTGATCCCGTACGGGGTGGGGCGCCGGCTGCGCTCCGACTGGTGCGCGCGGGGCGCGAACGTCGAGTTCGACACCGTGTGGGTCGGTGAGCACGTCAGCGGCGTGATCACGCACTCCCTGGCGGCCGGGAACTGGCTGGCGGACCGCTTCGCGGGGCGTCCGACGCACGCCAACTGCTGAACGGCGGGCGGGCCGGGTTGCCACCGGGGCCGGCCCGCCGGTCCGGTCGGTCCGGTTCGGTCCGGTCCGTCCCGGCCGGTTCACTCTCCGGCGGGGCAGGACCGCGTGCCGGAAGGCAGCCGCCCGTACAGGAGGAAGTCGTCGACGTACTGCCCCACGCAGCGCGAGCTCGCGTAGCCGGTGTGCCCGTCGCCCTTGTGGTCCACGATCACCGCCGAGCCCAGCCTCTCGGCCGTCTCCTCCGTCCACTCGTACGGCGTCGCCGGGTCGCCGCGGGTGCCGACCAGCAGCATCGGCGGCGCCCCCGGGTGGTCGATCTTCCGGATGAAGTCGGTGCCGGGGGGCCGTCCGTAGCAGGTGAGCACGGACAGCAGCTGCGCCACCCCGAACACCTTCGAGACCTGGAGGAACTCCTCCGCCAGTGCGTTGATCTCCTTCTCCAGCGCGGCCGGGGTGGCCTTGTCGATCGACCGGTCCGGGTCGTCGGCGCAGGTCACGGCGGCGAGGGCGGCGGCAAGGTTGTCGGCGGGCACCGGATCGGATCCGTCGGCCTGCGCCGGGTCCGGCGGGTCGCTCGGCTCCGGCGGGTCCGTCGGCTGCGGCGACTCCGTCAGGCCGATCAGGGCCAGCAGCCCGGCCGGATCGTGCTTGCGCTCGGCCTGCGCCAGCGCCTTGGCGAGTGCGGGCCACGTGCTCTGTGAGTACAGGGCCTGCCCGATCGCGAGGGTGGCGACCAGGCCGCTCACCGGTATGCCGTCGTGGCCGACCAGCGGCTCCGTGTCGAGCCGCTCCACCAGGGCGGCCACCTTCTCCTTGGCGGTACGGGTGTTCGTCCCGTAGACGCAGCCGGTCTGGTGGGCGCACCAGGTCAGGAAGTTGTCGAGGGCCTGCTGCTGGCCGCGGGCCGATACGAGCGCCTGCTCGGTCAGCGATTCGGTGAGGGTGTCGACGCCGTCCAGGACCATGCGGCCGGTGGTACGCGGGAACAGCGCGGCGTACACGGCGCCGAGCCGGCTCCCGTAGGAGAAGCCGAGGAAGTTGAGCTTCTCGTCCCCGAGGACGCGGCGCATCACGTCCATGTCGCGGGCGACCTCGACGGTTCCCATGTGTGCGAGGACGGGGCCGGAGTTGGCCTCGCAGCGCTTGACCTCGGCCCGCAGGGTGGCCAGTGCCGCGGCCATGTCGGCGTTCGGGGCTTCTTCGGCCTGCTGGGCGCCGCCGCAGGAGACCGGGTCGCTGTGGCCCACGCCGCGGGGGTCGAAGCCGATCAGGTCGTAGCGTTCGCCGAGGTCGGCGAACAGCTTGGGATCGGCGGCGAGGCCGGCCATGCCGGAGGCGCCGGGGCCGCCGAAGTTGATCAGGAGCGAGCCGATGCGCCGGTCCGGGTCGGTGGCCGGGATCCGGCCCAGGGCCACCTTGACCGTGCCCTTGCCCGGGGCCGCGTAGTCGAGCGGCACCTCCACGACGGCGCACCGCATCTCGGCGGGGACGGGCTTCTCGGGGCAGTCGCCCCAGCGGACGTGCTGGGCGTGGAACCGCGCCAGGGGATCGTCGCCCCCGGTGGGCGCAGAGGTGGGCGTGGGCGCCGGTGTGGGCGCCGGAACCGCACCCAGCGAGGCCAGGAGCATCGCTCCGGCGGCCACGCCCGCGGCTATGACCCTACGGACTCGGGAACGGTGCACTGCGCCCTCCTCGGGCGGCCCCCCGGACCCATCTGCCCACCATAGACCGGCTCCCCGGTCCCCGCCGCCCGGCGCGGGCGGGGGCGCCGCGGCCCGCCGCTCAGGCCCGCCGCTCAGGCCCGCCGCTCAGGCCCGCCGCTCAAGCTTGCCGCTCAGGCCTGCCGGGGGCCCCGGTACAGCTCCTGGATCCGGTCCGTGTAGTCCCGGGCGATCGCGCCCCGCCGGAGCTTCAGGGACGGGGTCAGGTGGCCGCGCGCCTCGGTGAAATCGCCGGGCAGGACGGCGAAGCGGCGGATCGACTCGGCCCGTGAGACCAGCTGGTTCGCCTCGTCCACCGCCCGCTGGAGGTCCGCCCGCAGTTCCTCGTCCCGCACCAGCTCGCGCATCGGCATGTTCTGCTTCTTGTGCATCTGGCGCCAGTGCTGCAGGCCGTCGGGTTCCAGGGTGATCAGCGCGGTGATGTAGGGCCGGTTGTCGCCGATCACCATGCACTGGCCGACCAGCGGATGGGCCCGCAGCCAGTCCTCCAGCGGCGCCGGGGCCACGTTCTTGCCGCCGGAGGTGATGATCAGGTCCTTCTTGCGGCCGGTGATGGTGAGGTACCCGTCGGCGTCGAGCTCGCCGATGTCGCCGGTGGCCAGCCAGCTCCCGTACGGGGCCGCGTGCGCGGCGTTCCAGTAGCCGGCGAAGACGTGGCGGCCGCCCAGCAGCACCTCCCCGTCGTCCGCGATCCGTACGGCCGTGCCCGGCAGCGGCCAGCCGACCGTGCCCAGGCGGGGCCGCAGCGGCGGGGTCACGGTGCTCGCGCCGGTGGTCTCCGTCAGCCCGTAGCCCTCGAAGACCTCGATGCCGGCGCCGGTGTAGAAGGCGGCGAGCCGTCGGCCCAGCGGTGATCCGCCGCTCAGGACGTAGCGGACGCGGCCGCCGAGCGCGGCCCGGACGCGCCGGTAGACGAGCGGGTCGTAGACGGACCGGGCGAGGCGCAGCACGAGCCCGGGGTTCCTGGCCTCGGCGATCTCGGCGAAGCGCTGCGCGATGCGGGCGGCCCGGTCGAAGGAGGAGGCCCGGCCCATCTTCTCGGCGGTGGCCCGGGCGGTGTTGTAGACCTTCTCCAGTACGTAGGGGATGGCCAGGAGGAAGGTGGGCCGGAAGCCGGCGAGGTCGGCGAGGAGGTCCTCGGTACGGATGCTGGGCGCGTGGCCGAGCTTGACGCGGGCCCGCATGCAGCCGACGGCGACCATCCGCCCGAAGACGTGGCTGAGCGGCAGGAACAGCAGGGTGGAGGCGGGGTCCTTGCTGACGGACTTGAACACGGGGTGCAGCAGCTCCACCGCATTGTCCACCTGGGCGAAGAAGTTGGCGTGGGTGATCACGCATCCCTTGGGCTGCCCGGTGGTGCCGGAGGTGTAGATGAGGGTGGCGACGGAGTCCGGGGTGCGGGCGGCCCGCCGGTTGTGGACCACGGCGTCCGGGATGCGTTCCCCGGCCTTGACCAGCCGGGCCACGGCGCCGGTGTCGAATTCCCACAGGTGGGTCAGCCAGGGCAGGTTGCCGCGTTCGGCGCTGAGGAGCCGGGCCTGCGCGGTGTCCTCGACGGCGCAGGCCACGGCCCCGGAGTCCTGGATGATCCAGCGTGCCTGGAGGGCGGAGGAGGTGGGGTAGATCGGTACGGTGACCAGGCCTGCGGCCCAGCCGGCGAAGTCGAGCAGGGTCCACTCGTAGGTCGTACGGGCCATGATGGCGAGCCGGTCGCCCTCCCGGAGCCCTTCGGCGATCAGCCCCTTGGCCACGGCGAGCACCTCGGCCGCGAACTGTGCGGCCGAGACGTCGTGCCAGACGCCGTCCTGGTCCTTGCGGGCGAGCACCGGCTCCCCGGGGGCCTCCCAGGCGTTGGTGAAGGGGAGGTCCCCGAGGGATCCGCGGTCCGGAGGGCCCGCCAGCGCGGGCACCCGTACCTCGCGGACCACTCCGTCGATCACGGTCTTGACGGGTTCGACCGGTTCTACGGCCCGGACCGGCCTCAGCTCGGCTCCCACGGCGCACTCCTTGGCTCGGCACGAGTGTTACCGCCGGTAATTTACGTAGCGGTAACCCCTCCGACCAGCCCTTGGAGCCGTTCTTCACGGACGCTCCACGCCACCGCCACCGCCCCACACCCCGGACACGGCGGTGGCCCGCACGTAGTCGGCGAAGTCACGGGGTTCCCGGCCGAGCACCCGCTGCACACCGTCGGCGAGGATGGCGAAGCGGCCCTCGGCGATCCAGCCGTAGAGCAGGTTCAGCAGGCCGACGAACTCCTGCGGCACGCCCTGCCCCATGGCGTAGGCGGCGAACTCGTCCGCCGGGAGCGGACGGTAGGTGATCACCCGGCCGGTGGCCCGGGCGATCTCGTCGACCACGGAGCCCAGGCTCAGCAGCCGCGGGCCGGACAGCTCGTAGGCCTGCCCGCCGTGCCCCTCCTGGGTGAGGGCGGCCACGGCGACCTCGGCGATGTCCTCGGCGTCGATGAACGGCTCGACGCCGCCGCCTGTCGACATCACGAGCTCGCCGCCCTGGATCTGCCCCCCGATGAACGGGTCCTCGCTGAAGTTCTGGAAGAACCAGGACGGCTTGATGATGGTCCACTGCGCGCCGGACTCGCGGACCGCGCGCTCGCAGGGGAGCTTCTCCTCGCCCTCCGGCACCACCCAGTCGCGGGCGGACAGCAGCACCAGCCGCTCGACACCGGAGGCCACGGCCAGCTTGGCGAAGGAGCGCATCGACTCGGCGGCGTCGGGGAGCTGCGAGTCGACCAGGTACGCCGCACCGGCCCCCTGCAGCGTCCGCTCCCAGGTGTTCTCGTCGGTCCAGTCGAAGGCGACCGGCCCCTTCCGGGAGGCGCCCCGGACCTCGTGACCGCGCTGCCGCAGCTGCGCGGCCACGCGGCTTCCCGTCTTGCCGGTGCTGCCCAGCACCAGGATCGGCTTGGCCGTCGTGTCGTTCGCCGTGTTGTTCGCCGTCGTGTCGTTCTTCGTCGTCGTCATGTGACCAGTCAATCCGGCGGCGCCCGGACGGAGAATGGTCGTCCCGCTCAGATACATGTCCGAGCGTCCAGAGGTGGTCGCATGGATGCGCTCGCGAGCCTGCCGTACGAAGTACGTTCCGACGGCGCCCTGTTCCGCCGGAACGTCCTTCCCCCGCCGTGGTCGACCGCATCGCCGGCCCGACACCGATCGCCCTGGCCACCATGCTGCGCGGCACGGGCTGGATCGTCCCCGCCGGCGGGGAACCCGTCGCGCTCGGCGAGGGCGACGTGGCCATCGTGACGGGGGGCGCGGCCGTTCACCCTCGCGGACACCGCCGACGGGGACGTGCGGACGCCGCCGCTGTGGGTGGTGCACGGGCCCGACCGCTGCACGACCGCCGACTTCGTGGAGATCGGCGAAGAGGTCCTGCTGGGCCTTCGCACCTGCGGGAACACCACGGACGGCCCGAGCGTCCTGCTCACCGGCAGCTACCAGGCGGGCGGCCCGGTCTCCGAGCGGCTGCCGATCCGCCTGGGTGGTACCGGGCGCTCGGCGACCCCGTCACGGGCCGGGCGCTGCGGCCGATCCACGACCGGCCCGAACGGCCGTGGACGGTGGCGGGCCTCGCCGAGGAAGCCGGGGTCTCGCGGGCGGCGTTCGCGCGGTGGAGTCGATCGCCCACCAGGTCGGCTACGGCAGCGCGTTCGGCCTGAGCGCGACCTTCCGGCGCGTCCGCGGAACCCGCCCCGGCCGGCACCGGGCGAGGGCGGCCGCCGACGGGCCGGGCAGGAGCGCGGGATGACGGGATGACGGGAGGGGCGGGCGCCCCGTGGGCTGTCGGCGGCGGGAGGTAGCGTAGGGGCGGCGTAAAGACCACGGGCAGGCATGCGTCGGTGCGTTGCGACTGCCGGACCGTTTGATGCGTCTCACCCTTTGAGCAAGGAGCTCCACACGCATGTCCATACCACCGCAGCCTCCGACGTCCCCCGGCCCGTACGGACAGCCCGGACAGCCCGGACAGCCCGGACCCTACGGACAGCCGGGGCAGCCCGGTCCCCTGCCGCACGGCGCCGGACCGCAGGGCTGGTACCCGCCGCAGCCGCAGAAGACCAACACGCTGGCCATCGTCGCGCTCGTCATGGCGATCGTCTGCGGGATCCCGCTGGTCCCGATCATCCTCGGCATCGTCGCCCTCTCCCAGATCAAGTCCCGTGGCGAGAAGGGCAAGGGCCTGGCCATCGCGGCGATCGTCGTCCACAGCCTGGTCATCGTGATGTGGGGCGTCTTCGTGGCCCTCGGCCTCTCCGGAGCGCTGGATGACATCGCCAAGGAGAAGCGCGACACCGGCGGCCAGGTCACCGGCCCGGTCTCCAGCGGCCCGGGCGCGACCGGCCCGGCCGCGACCAACCCGGCCTCCAGCGGCCTGACCGAGATCCGCAAGGGCGACTGCTTCAACACGAAGGACGATCTGGCCCAGTACGGCGACGAGGATGGCACCCAGGCCGCCCGCTCGGTGAGCATCGTGCCCTGCACCCAGCCGCACAAGGGCGAGGCGTACGCGGTCTTCAACCTGGACGCCGGAACGTACCCGGGCACGGAGAAGGTCACCAAGAGCGCCGAGGAGAAGTGCAGCGGCACCGCGCTCACCTCGTACGTGGGCGACAACCCCAAGGTCTCGGAGAAGCTGGAGATCTACTACTACTACCCTCAGGCCGCCAGCTGGCTCCTCGGTGACCGTGAGGTCACCTGCTTCGTGGGCGACCCCAGCGGCCCGACCACCGGCTCGGTCCGCGCCGCCGGCTCCTGACCGTCACGGCCCCGCCGGCCGAGAACGCCGGCCGAGGACGCCGGCGGGGCCGGACCCGCTCACGCCGCCGCGCTCTCCTCCGGCGGGCAGTCCCGGCAGCGGCCGGGGTGGGGGGCGCGGAAGGCGCGGTCGCCGACATCGCCCCGGGCCGCGTCGCGGACCCCCGCGACGCGGTCCGAGCAGCCGGAAGTCAGTCGATGGGGCGGAGCACGCGCTCCGAGCGGAGCAGGAGCTGGGCGAGGAAGGCGGCGGCCGCGGTGCAGCCGGCCGCCAGGGCCGCGGCGACCCCCGGCGAGGGTTCCGGTGCCGCCTGGACCCAGAAGTAGAGGCGGTACTGCGCCTCACCCGGCAGGGACATCAGACTGGCGATCCACGCGTGGGGGACGAACGGGCCGACCGGGAGGAGCAGCAGCGGGGCGGTCACGAGCCAGGGGCCGATGCCCAGCGCCAGGGCTCCGATGGAGTTGCGGAGCAGCGCCGCGGCACACCACCCGAGGGAGAGGTACAGCGTCTGCGTCAGCAGGGCTCCGCCCGTGGCGGTGAGCGCCTCGGCCCAGCCGGCCGATCCGGCGTCGGCCACGCCGAGGGCGGGCGTACCGGTGTCGAAGGCGGTCGGTGGCCGGGTCGGGGTCGGCCGGAGGACCGCCATCCCCCGCATGACGATCCACAGGGTCAGGCCGTTCACCAGCTGCACCGCGGCGAGGAACACGACGGCCGCGCAGAGCCTGCGCGCGAAGAGGACGTGGCTCCGGTTCTCGTACAGCCGGAGCACCCCCCATGTTCCGCTCTCGATGAGCTGGGCCCCTCCGATCGTCACGATCACCGTGGCGAGGAGGAGCCCGCCGAAGGTGGACGACTGCCAGGCCGCGGCGCGCAGCGCGGACGCGGGTTCGACGAGGGCCCCCACCGTGGGGTGCTGGGCGCCGAACGCCGCACCTCCCCACCATTTCAGGGCGCCTGCGGCTGCGGTGGCCGCGATCAGCAGGGCGGCGGTCAGGTACACCGGAGGCACCAGGAGGACCCGGGACTCGCCCTTCCAGACGATTCCCCTCCGATATCGCGGGCGCCTTCCCGCGACGGTCCCGCTCACACCAGGTCCCGTGTCCGGGAGCGGTGCTGCAGGAAGGCGCACAGCAGGACGATGCCCACGACCGTCGGCACGGCCCGCAGCAGGGCGGGGGCCGTCGACGGGTCGGTGGACGTCCACAGGTGATCCCACACGTTGTCGACTCCGCCGAATCCGACCAGGTCGGAGAGGGCGCCACCGGGCAGCCACGCGCCCACTCCGGGGATTTGGGAGGTCTGCAGCACGAGCAGCAGGAGCACGATGCCCACGAGAGCGGTACGCAAGGGCAGGCGGATGAGTGCCCCCAGGACCACGGCGGTGGCCGCGGCGCCCGCCAGGACCGCGGCGCCCGCGAGCAGGACGGTGGCCGTCTCGACCAGGACCCGGCCGAGCGGTCCGGGGGACGGCAGCGGGAACGCGGAGCGGGTGTAGAGCACGCCGACGGTCGCCGTCACGGCCGACGAGGCGGCCACCAGGGTGAGCATCCACATCCAGACCGCGACCGCTTTGGCGGTCAGCAGGCGGCCGAGCCGGGCCTCGTGGAGGAGGCGGGCGACGATGCTGCCCCGGCTCCATTCACCCGCGACGAAGAACGCCGCCACCAGGACGACCAGCACCAGTCCCGGGACGGACGTCGCGAGCTTCGTGGTCCAGGTCAGAGCGGCCACGGGGTGCTGTGCGTTGGCCGCGCGGCGGCCGTTCGCGGTGAAGGACGCCTCGTACCGCCGCAGGGTCTTGAGTTCGTAGGGAACGGTCTTGAGGCAGGCGGCCTTCTGCGCGGGAGTGTTCAGGGTCGTCTCGCACCCCTGGGCAACTTCCTCGATGTTGTAGCGGACGTTCGCGAGGCTTTCCGACGCGGCACGCTGGCTGCCGAGAGCGCAGTAGAGGGATCCCAGTGCGAAGAGGACGGCGAGCGTCATCGCCAGGGGGTGGCGGCACAGCCGGCGGTACTCCCCGAGGATCAAGGGTCTCATCGGGCGCCTCCGCCGCGGTGACCGACCAGCCCGAAGAACCAGTCCTCGAAGGCGTCGGGTCCGCGGGCGGGGTCGTAGCCGAGCTGTTCCAGGGTTCCGGCGGCAGCCACTTGACCGTCCGCCACCATGATCACGCGGTGGCAGATGCGCTGGATCTCGTCCAGTTGGTGGCTGGAGACCAGAACGGTGGCGCCGCGGGCGGATTCCTCGGCGATGACGCGACGGACCATTCGCAGGCCCTCCGGGTCGAGGCCGTTGGTGGGTTCGTCGAGGATGAGGAGGTCCGGCTTCTTCAGCAGGGCCGAGGCGAGAGCGAGCCGCTGCCGCATTCCCTGGGAGTAGGTCCCGACCCGCTTGTCGGCCGCGTGGGTGAGACCCACGCGTTCGAGCACGGCTCGGGTCCGGCCGCCGTCCGGGCGTCCCGTGCTTTCGAGCAGCATGCGCAGGACCGCACGGCCCGTGAGCCAGCGGGGGAAGGACGGCGCGTCGAGCGCGGCGCCGATCCGGGCGAGCTGCGCGGGTCGCATCGGCAGCGGCTCGCCGAACAGGCGGATGTCACCGGAGCTGGGCAGCGCGAGCCCGGTGATCAGACGCATGAGCGTGGTCTTGCCGGCGCCGTTGAGGCCCAGGAGGCCGACGATCTCACCGGCCTCCAGGCTCAGGCTGACGCCGTCCAGCACGGAGTGCTTTCGGAATCTCTTGGTCACATCGCGACAGGAAAGGACGGTCATCGTGCGCGCTTCACCTGCTGTAGCCGTACGCCGCATGCGCGGCGGGCGCCGGAGCGCCCAGAAGGGCAGTGGCCGACGCACCCGATGTCAACGGGAACTTCGCTCGCGAGCGCATGAGGGATCCCGCCCCATCGGTGACGGAACGGTGTGTCCGGTCGGCAGCACGCCATGCTGCTATGAAGATCATTCAAAGGTCAAGGAGCGAGATCGCCACGTCGCGCGGGTGCAGACGTGCACCGATGCCGCTGCCCGCCGTCCGCGGCCTTCCGCCCCGAGCACCCGGCCGCCCGGCCGCCCGGGGCCGATACCGCCATCAGGCCTCCCGCCGAGGTCAGTTGATCGCCGAGGGGCGACCACAGGCCCGCCCCGCCGGTCCGTCGCGGAACCGGACGGCCCGCTACCGCGTCTCCGGTCCATATCGGCGCCGCGAGGTTCCGTAGGCGGAAATCCCCGTATTAGCATGGACATGACCAGCTGATTCTGGCCATGTCCAGTTATCAACTATCCAGGGGATACATGTCGTTCGACGCGGAATGGGCCCAGCACAAGGCCGCCGTCCTCGCACAGCAGTCACCCGTGATGCGCCTCAACCACGCGCCGGCGGACGGCAGCGCGCCGGGAAGCCCCGCCGGGAGCCTGGTGGCCGGGGCCGCATCCATCAACGGCAACGCCAACCTGCTGATCGAGATCGCCGCCCTCCTCCACGAGGGCCGGCCCGACGGCGACGCCGGCACGATGGCCCGCGCGCCGCGCGCCCACGGCGACGTCTCGGCACAGGTCCTGCGCTTCGCCCAGTTCGCCGACGACCAGTTCAAGGACACGATCGGCCTGTTCGCCGCCCTGGCCACCCGCCTGAAGACGACCGGCACCGACTTCGCCCAGGTGGACGACGACACCGCCCGCTCCTTCCTCGCGGGCCTCCTCGAATCGGGGCAGTACGTGAAGCCGGAGGCCAAGTGAGCGGGCTCAGCCATCGCAAGGACGTCCAGTTCCTGGAGGAGTGCAACCCGGCGCTGGTCGAGCGCAACGCCGCCGAGTTCAAGCGCCTGCGCGATCTGCTCGTGCAGGCCGAGGAGCCCGCCCGGCGCGCCGAGACCGGTACGGAGTGGCACAGCGAGAACAGCCACGCCTACACCTCGCGCCTGTCCGAGGCACGGCAGCTCGTGCAGCACATCGCCGAGGGGTACGACAAGGCCGCCAGTGCCCTGCACGCGTACGCGGCGGCCCTGACGACCGCCAAGTCCCACTATGCGAACGGCAAGGGCTCCGAGCGCAAGCTCGCAGCCCTGATCGCCACGAAGGGCACCGCGATCACCCGCACGGCTCAGGAAGCGGAGCCGATGTGCCAGTGGGAGGACATGCGGGCGACGACCGGATTCCTCGACGGACTCGCCGAGCTCACGATGGACGTCGACGACATCCGCGACGAGGCCAACCGCCTCCACGACGACGCGGGCGGCAACTTCCAGCTGGCGAAGACCACCGAACAGGAAGCGCGCAGCTCTTGCGTCCACGCGCTGAAGCAGGCGTACGAGCTGCTGCCCGAGTTCAGGCTGAAGGGCGGTGCGGGCGGGGCCGACCTCTACGCGGCCATGGCCGACATCCGCCGCGAGGCGGCGGAGGCCCGCGCCAACCCCCTGACCCATCTGCCGGGCAGCGGCCCGAAGAAGGACATGACCGGCCCGGTCGGGCCGGACACCCCGGTCTCCCCGCAGCTGCGCGCCATCCGGATGCAGGTCGCCGGGCTGCCGGGCGATGCCGCCGACAACTACTGGATCCCCCTGGTCACCGACGGCATGCACGCGGACTGGATCTCCCAGAACAAGGAGGTCCTGCGGGCGGCGGCCAAGAACGCGGGGCTGCCGGAAGAGCTGGTCGCGGGCGTGGCCTGGCAGGAGATCGGCGGCTACCAGCCCGGACTGCTGGACGACGTGACCGGCACGATCCGCGAACAGGCCGCCGCCCCCTGGGGCCTGAGCCCGGTCACCCCCGAGAACCTGCCGTGGCGGCTCGGCGGGAAGCTGGACGAGACCTCGTACGGGCCGATCGCCATCCAGCTCCGGCGCGGCGCCGAAGTGCTCGGCTACGACCCGGCGAACCTCACCGACCACCAGCGGACCCTGGTGGAGGAGGCGCTCCAGGACCCCAAGCAGAATGCCTTCATAGCGGCCGGCTTCCTGGCCCAGATCAAGGCGGAGAGCGGTCTCGCCGACGTCCCGGCCGATCAGATGACGGAGGCCCAGATGCGGGAGATCGCCGCCCGCTACAACGGAGGTCCCTACTGGGATCTTCCCAAGGCCCAGGGCTACGGTGACCGGTTCGTCGGGAACCTCGCCCAAGCGAAGGACGCAATGCGATGACGTACCCCCGCGAGAGCATCGACCTGCCCCGGGACCAGGGCTGTCTGCGGTGGGTACTGGGCGTTCCGCTCGGGATCATCCACCTGCTGAACGCCGCCGCCGTGTTCGGGGCCCTGTTCGCCGGGCCCCGGGGCGAGTGGGACGACCAGGGCTACGAGAACGTCGGCGCGCTGTGCCTGGTCTCCGTGTCCCTGAGCGTGCTGGGCCTGCTCATCACCGCGATACCGAGCGTGCGCCGGGCCATGGGCCCGTGGTGGCTCGCCCCGCCCCTCCTCCTCGGGCTGACCGCGTTCATCCGCGGCGCGACACTCGGCTGAGGCGCGGATGAGGCTCCCGCGCGAGAACATCGACCTGCCCGAGGACCGCGGCTGCCTGCAGTGGGTCCTCGGGATACCGCTCGCCCTCTCCTACATCCCCGCGGTGTTCACCTGCTACGTCGCCCTGTCGATCGGGTCGGAGCCCGACGACGACCTGGTGCGCGAGGACGTCCGCTTCCTGACCGGCTGCTGCCTGGTGCTGTGCCTCACAGGGCTGCTGATCACCATCACCCCGCTGTTCCGGCGGACCATGGGCCGGTGGTGGTTCGCCCTGCCGTTCCTGCTGGCGACGGTCGCCTACGTCCGCGCGCAGACGGTCTGACCGGAGGAGGGCCGGAGGTCCCCGCCCGTCGGCACGCGGAGTCTCACCCGATGCTGACCACGGCGTAGACCTCCCCGTCTCCCGGGGGCCGCGTCCACGAGCGGGTGGTGAAGGTGTGCAGCCGCCCGTTCAGGAGCGCGTGGCGCGGCAGCCGGACACCGAACTCGCCGGTCACGGCCTCCAGCAGGGACCGGTGCGCCCCGGCGTGCTCCTCCGGGGAGCCGAAGAACCGGTCCGGGTCCAGCGCCTCCGGTATCTCCCCGGTCCGGCCGATCTCCCCGCCCGCGTACGTGAAGGCGTACTGCTCGGCTCCGTCCTGCGCCACGGACAGGTGGAAGAAGGGTTCCCCGCGCCAGTTCCGCAGACCGCTCCACACGACCACCGCGCGGGTGCCCGCGCCGGCGGCCGCGGCCGGGGAGACGAACCTCTGCGGGTGGAAATGTGCGGGGTCACCGTCGAAGGCGAAGCTCCACCGGGGGCCGGCCCGGCCGACCGCCATGAGGGCCTTGTCGTCGTAGGACGAGAACTCCCGCTGTCCGTCGAGCAGTCTCCGGCGTACTTCGGCAGAAGTCATGGGAACGCGGAGCGCTGCCTCGTCACCGTCCGCGAGGCGTCCGGGAAGGTCCTCCGGCTCCACGTCTTCGACCAGGACGAACCGGTAGGACGTGAGGTCGCGGCCGGGGCCCGGGTCCGCGAGCCACGCCAGGCCGTCCGGGTCGAGGCCGGCCGTCGCGTCCGGTGTCCCGCCCGGGTGCCCGCCCCTGGGGGTGGACAGCAGCTCGCGGCCCCGTTCCGGGGTCAGCAGGGTTCCCAGCAGGGGGTCGGCCACCCACCCCAGCGGCGCCAGATGGTCGGGGCCCAGCGGCTGCCATACCGGCAGGGCGTCCATCAGCGTCCGCCATGCCCCGTCGGTGTCGCCCCAGCGCGCCAGCTCCCGTGCCCGCTCGACCGCTTCCCCGAACGGCCCGGCCGCCGTGTACCGGTACGTGCCGCCGCGCACCTGCTCCAGCATCGCGTAGGCCAGCGACACCACGTCCTCACCGGCGCCCCGCAGGTGGTACTTCAGCGTGGAGTCGTCCCTGTACGACTGGGCCGCATGGTCGGCGACCAGCACCGGCAGCAGCTCGGGCGCGTACCGCGGGTCGATCACCACGTCCTCGAAGTACACCATGTAGGTCTGTCCCAGCAGGCGGCTTATCTGGTCGCCCAGTCCGCCGGCCCGCGGTCTGCCGTACTGCTTCGCCTCGTCCAGCTGGTGCCCGGCGCGCTCCCACTCGCCGCGCAGCGCCTCCAGCCGGGCCTGCTCCATCAGGGCGTCCAGCTCCCGCGTCGTGTCGTTGGCGAACTCCGGCTCCCCGTCGCCCGGGCGCGCGTGCAGGCTGTGGAACTCCCGGTACACGGCCCGCATGAACTCGGCGAAGTTCGGGTGCCGCTCGGGTGCCTCGGCCCGCCAGCTCGCCCACGTGTACACGGCCCACTCGCCGTCCTCGTCCACATCCTCGGGATCCAGGAGGACGTGGGTGATGTCGGACTCGACGTCGAGCTGGAGCCCGCGCCGCCAGAGGTCCGCGGCCCGCCGCTCGTCGGGTCCGGCATCGTCGTCCAGGTACTCCTCGAACACGTCCGCGAGCCCGGACTCGTTGTCGTGCCAGTGCGCGTCCGTGGTCCCCGCCAGCAGCCAGATGAACCCGCCGGCGTGCCGCCACCCGTCGCTGACTTCGAGGAACTCCCGGTACGACGGGGGCATCCGCCGGCCGAGGCGCTCCTCCATGGCCGCGATCCGCTCTTCGGACGCGGGCGGGAACCCCAGCCACCGGTCCCGCCGGGCGGCTTCGTCCTCCTCGCTTCGCCCGGCGTCGTCGGACAGGGAATCGGACCACTCCCCGCTCCAACGGAGCAGGAACGGGCGCCAGTCGAACGGTGTCGCATCCTTCTTCGTCATGCTCCCGATGCTGCCATCCGCCGCTGACAGTGCTCCGTGGTGCCCGGCGCGGGCGGCGCGAACGCCGCAGCCCCCGCCCGGTCGGGGGCAGGGGCTGCGGCAGGTGGTGTGCGGTGCGGTGCGGCGGTCAGGCCGCGACCGCGACCGGCTCGGCGGCCGGGGCGGGCTCGTCCAGCGAAGAGGCCGAGGCGGAGGCGTAGGCCTCCTTGTCCAGGATCCCCTCGCGGGCCGCGACGATGACCGGGACCAGGGCCTGGCCGGCCACGTTGGTGGCGGTGCGCATCATGTCCAGGATCGGGTCGATCGCCAGCAGCAGGCCGACGCCCGCGAGGGGCAGGCCCAGCGTGGACAGGGTCAGCGTCAGCATGACGGTGGCGCCCGTCAGACCGGCCGTGGCGGCGGAGCCGATGACCGAGACGAAGACGATGAGCAGGTACTCCTTGATGCCGAGCTGCACGTCGAAGATCTGCGCGATGAAGATGGCGGCGAGGGCCGGGTAGATCGCGGCGCAGCCGTCCATCTTGGTGGTGGCGCCGAACGGGACGGCGAAGGAGGCGTACTCCTTCGGGACGCCGAGGCGCTCGGTGACCTTCTGGGTGACCGGCATGGTGCCGACCGAGGAGCGGGAGACGAAGGCCAGCTGGATGGCGGGCCAGGCGCCCTTGAAGAACTGGAGCGGGCTGACCTTGGCGACCGTCGCGAGCAGCAGCGGGTAGACGCCGAACATCACGAGGGCGCAGCCGATGTAGACGTCGGCGGTGAAGGTCGCGTACTTGCCGATCAGGTCCCAGCCGTACGTGGCGATCGCGGTGCCGATGAGGCCGATGGTGCCGATCGGGGCGAGGCGGATGACCCACCACAGGGCCTTCTGGAGCAGCTCCAGGGCGGACTCGGCGAGGTCGAGGACCGGCTTGGCCTTGGCGCCGATCTGGAGGGCGGCGATTCCGGCGACGACGGCCAGGAAGACGATCTGAAGGACCTTCAGCTCGGTGAACGGCGTGACGATGTCCGTCGGCACGATCCCGGTGAGGAAGTCGATCCAGGAGCCGGTCTTCTTCGGGTCCTTGCCGTCGGCCGCGGTGAGGCCGGTGCCGGAACCGGGGTCGGTCAGCAGGCCGATGGCGATGCCGATGCCGACCGCGATCAGCGAGGTGATCATGAACCAGAGGAGGGTGCGGGAGGCGAGTCGCGCCGCGTTGTTCACCTTCCGCAGGTTGGTGATCGACACCAGGATCGCGAAGAAGACGAGCGGGGCGATGGCCAGCTTCAGCAGCTGGACGAAGATGTCGCCGGTCTTCTCCAGGGTGGTTCCGAGCCAGCTGATGTCCTGGCTGCGGGCTATCCAGCCGAAGAGGACACCGAGGGCGAGACCGGCGACGATCTGGGCCCAGAAGGGGAACTTGAACGAGGCCTTGGCAGGGGCCTGGGGGGTCGCGGACACGGACACTCTCCGGAGGTGGCGCACGAAGACAGGGGGGAAGTACTGCGGTGGTGAAGCGGTGCGGCAGCAGCCAGAAGGGCCGGCCGGGACGGCTGCTGTATCGATTCAGCTCAACAGCAACAGGCCGCGGACGCGCGGCGGCAGAGGTCGACGTGCAGGCGCATCGCGAGCGGAAGGCTCGTGATCATGGGGTGCGCAACTGTGGTCAACATGTTGAACACGCTAACACTTCCTCTTTGGGAATCTCAAAGGGGCGCTTTGAGACAACGGCGCACGAGGCCCCCTTGCGGAGGCCCGGAAAACACCACCGCCCCAGCGTTACGGGCGGTATACCCGGTGCTGGGGCGGTTCGATGTGTGATGAAGCCAACTGGGGCGTTATGAGGCCACCCGCGCCGCGTCGTCCGCCTGGTCCTCCTGGCTGCGGTTCGCGGCGAGCCGCTCCTTCGCACCCGCGACGCGCCCGGAGATCTGCGTGGACATCGCGTCGCGCTGCTTGCGCAGAAGGACGAAGGAGAGCGGGGCGGAGATCACGATGGCGAGCAGCACGACCCAGGCGGCATTGGCCTCCCCGAGCCCTGCGGGCACCCAGCCGAGCCGGACGAGGCCCGCGACGGCGACGAGGCATCCGACGAAGACGCCCAGGCGCATCGCGGTGTAGCGGATCGTTGCGCTGGTCTTGAGGGACACGGTGACCCCTTCTCTCTCGTCGTGGTCTGCGGCGGCCGGTGCCCGGTGCCCGTCAAGTGAAGCACGCCGGGGTGCGGCCGCGGCCCTCCGGGGTCCGGCCGCGGGCAGGACCGCGTGTCAGTACAGCGGCAGCAGCATCGTGATGTCGTCGCGGTCGTCGCCCGGGGCCACCCGGATGGCGCCGGGCACGCGGCCGACCTCTTTGTAGCCGCAGGAGGCGTAGAAGTGCTCCAGGCCGTGACCGCCGCGGCAGCTGAGGCGGATGGCGTCGATGTTCCCGACGGAGCGGGCCGCAGCCTCGGTGGCGGCCATCAGCGCGCGCCCGTACCCCTTGCCCTGATGGCGCGGGTGGACCATCACCGTGTAGGCCCACAGCCAGTGGAGCTGGAGCCGGTGCGCGTTGTGGGTGAGGAAGGCGGCCGCGGCGACCGTCCCGTCCCCGTCGTACCCGAGGACCGGTCGGCAGCTCCCGTCGGCGACGCCGGCGAGGTGGCTGTCGAGCGAGGGGCGGATGTCGTCGGGGGTGACCGGGGGCACGAAGCCCACGGCGCCGCCCGCGTTGGAGACGTCGGCCCACAGCGCCAGGATCCCCTCACGGAGGGGAGGGTCGACGACCGGATCCAGGACGAAAGTAAGAGTCACTGCAGAAGATTACCCATTACCTAATCGGCCCGTCCAGAAAAGCCGAACCCCGGCCCACGGGCCGGGGTTCAACTCACCGAGAAGCGGTCGGACGAGGCGTCAGACGCGCATCGCCTGCGGGGTCTCGCGCAGGCTCGCGTCCGGACCGGGGTACTCGCGGATGATCTCGTAGCGCGTGTTGCGCTCGACCGGGCGGAAGCCCGCTTCCCGGATCAGCTCCAGCAGATCGTCACGGCCCAGCTTGTTCGGGGTGCCGTAGTTGTCCGCGTCGTGCGTGATCTTGTACTCGACGACCGAGCCGTCCATGTCGTCCGCGCCGTGCTGCAGCGCGAGCTGGGCGGTCTGCACACCGTGCATCACCCAGAAGACCTTGACGTGCGGCACGTTGTCGAAGAGCAGCCGCGAGACGGCGAAGGTCTTCAGCGCCTCGGCGCCGGTCGCCATCGTCGTACGCGCCTGGAGCTTGTTGCGCACCTTGCCGTCCTGCATGTCCACGAAGTCGTGCTGGTACCGCAGCGGGATGAAGACCTGGAAACCGCCGGTCTCGTCCTGGAGCTCGCGCAGGCGCAGCACGTGGTCCACGCGGTGGCGCGGCTCCTCGATGTGCCCGTAGAGCATGGTCGAGGGGGTCTTGAGACCCTTCTCGTGCGCGAGCCGGTGGATGCGCGACCAGTCTTCCCAGTGGGTGCGGTGGTCGACGATGTGCTGCCGGACCTCCCAGTCGAAGATCTCCGCGCCGCCGCCCGTGAGCGACTCCAGGCCGGCCTCGATCAGCTCGTCGAGGATGTCGGAGGCCGACATTCCCGAGATCGTCTCGAAGTGGTGGATCTCGGTCGCCGTGAACGCCTTCAGCGAGACGTTCGGCAGCGCCTTCTTCAGCTCGGAGAGCGAGCGCGGGTAGTAGCGCCACGGCAGGTTCGGGTGCAGGCCGTTGACGATGTGCAGCTCGGTGAGGCTGTCGTTCTCCATGGCCTTGGCCAGGCGCACGGCCTCCTCGATGCGCATCGTGTACGCGTCCTTCTCGCCCGGCTTGCGCTGGAACGAGCAGTACGCGCACGAGGCGGTGCACACGTTCGTCATGTTGAGGTGCCGGTTGACGTTGAAGTGGACGACGTCACCGTTCTTGCGCGTGCGCACCTCGTGGGCGAGGCCACCGAGCCAGGCCAGGTCGTCCGACTCGTAGAGGGCGATACCGTCCTCACGGGTCAGCCGCTCGCCGGAGCGGACCTTCTCCTCCAGCTCACGCTTGAGCCCAGCGTCCATGTGCCGGTCGCCTCCTCTAGATGCCTCTGCCTGTCCTGCGAACCCTGGCCAACCGTACTCTCAGGCTTCCTCGGGAAGTTCCCCGACCCGGTTCTCCCACTTGGTGGAGAGCACGATGGTGGTGCGGGTACGCGATACGCCCTTGGTGCCGGAGAGCCTGCGAATGATCTTCTCCAGGCCGTCCACGTCGTTGGCGCGCACCTTCAGCATGAAGGAGTCGTCGCCCGCGATGAACCAGCAGTCCTCGATCTCGGCGAGGTCGCGCAGCCGCCGGGCCACGTCCTCGTGGTCCGCGGCGTCGGACATGGAGAGTCCGATCAGCGCCGTGACGCCGAGGCCGAGCGAACGCGAGTCCACCGTCGCGCGGTAGCCCGTGATGACGCCGGCCGTCTCCAGACGGTTGATGCGGTCGGTGACGCTGGGGCCGGAGAGGCCCACGAGACGGCCCAGCTCCGCGTACGAGGCACGACCGTTCTCCCGGAGTGCCTGGATGAGCTGCCTGTCCACCGTGTCCATTTACGTGGAGCCTTCCATTATTCGGCGATCCTGCAAGTCTAGGTATAGAATCTAAGGCACACAGGGTCAACACCCTGTGAAATCTTTCAGCTGATCAATGACGATCTTCAGGAGTGGTTCACCGTGTTCACGATCGAGATGGCCTACGCACACATGCGGGAGCTCCAGGAGCTGGCCAACCGATCCCGTGCCCACCAGCCCGCCGCGGCCTACCGCGTCGACAAGGCCCGCAAGCCGCTTGGCCGCAAGAAGAAGGCCTAGTCACCGGCGCTTGCCTCCCGGGGAGTACGGGAGCCTCCCAGCTCCCCCTCCCAACGGCGGTACAGCTGGTGCGGCACACCTGCCGCGTCCAGCACCCGCCCCGCGACGAAGTCCACCAGATCCTGGATGTGCGTCGCACCCGTATAGAACGCCGGAGAGGCGGGCAGCACGATCGCGCCCGCCTCGTCCAGCGCCACCAGATGGCGCAGCGTCTGCCCGTTCAGCGGGGTCTCCCGCACGGCGACCACCAGTCGGCGCCGCTCCTTGAGCGTCACGCTCGCCACGCGCTGGAGCAGGTCCTTCGACAGTCCGAGCGCCACGCCCGCCACACAGGCCGTGGACGCGGGGACGATGAGCATCCCCTTGACCGGATACGAGCCCGAACTCGGGCCCGCCGCCAGGTCCCCCGCACCCCAGTACCGGACGTCGTCCAGCTCCGGCCGTGCGAAGGTCTCGGGCTTCCCGTCGGCCCCACGCCCCAGCCACTCCCCCAGGTCCTCGCGCCAGTGCGCGTCACGGAAGGCGATCCCGGTCTCGTCCAGCAGGGTGAGTCGGGAGGCGCGGCTCACCACCAGGTCGACACTCTCCCCCGCGGCCAGCAGCCCGCGGAGCACCGCCGCCGCGTACGGCGTCCCGGACGCTCCGGAAACCCCGACCACCCACGGGGTGCGCTTGCGCTCAGTCATACCTCCGAGACTATCCGGCCACCACCGATGGGCACTCAGTAAGGTGTCGGGACGTTCCCGTGACGGGACGCGACGAGGGGGCGAAGATGAGCACGACGGTGGAACCGGGCTGGACCCAGACCGACCGGGCCAAGGCGGCGGCCAAGCTGATGCTGGGCTGGGTGGCCCTGCTGTGGGCCCTGGAGGCCGTCGATTACGCCACCGGCCACGCCCTCGACCAGTACGGGATCGTCGCCCGCGACCCCGGCAGCCTGACCGGCGTCGTCTCCGCGGCCTTCCTCCACTTCGGCTTCGACCACGTCGCCTCCAACAGCGTCCCGCTGCTGGTCCTCGGCTTCATGGCGGCCCTGTCCGGGATCCGCCGCTTCCTCGCGGTGTGCGGCCTGATCGTGCTGGGCGACGGCCTCGGCACCTGGCTGATATCCCCGTCCGGCACCCTGACGCTGGGCGCCTCCGGTGTCGTCTTCGGTCTCTTCGGCTACCTGCTCGTGCGCGGCTTCGTCGAGCGCAAGGTGCTGGGCGTGGCGGTGGCCGTGGGCGTCACCGCCGTCTGGGGCACCTCGTTCTTCGTCGGCGTCCTCCCGACGAACACGGGCGTCAGCTGGCAGGGCCACCTGTGCGGCCTGGTGACGGGCATCGTGACGGCCCTGTACTTCCGCCGCCCGGCCCGCCGGCAGCCCGCCCTCACCGGCTGACGGCGGAGGGATCCACGGCCAGGTCGGGACAGAACTCGTTCTCTTTGTCGAAGGGGATCGCAACGTCTGTGAGGAAGCCCCACTCCGGCCCCAACCGGGCTTCCAGGTCGTTCCACAACCGACGAATGGTCCGGCCGTGGTGCGGCTTCGACGGACTCGTCATGTCCATGCACTCGACGGGGCCGCACCGTGGCTAGAAGGTCAGACCCCGCGCGGCCAGATCGGCCAGGGCGCATACGAACAGGGCAATCCCGATGAAGCCGTTGACGGTGAAGAAGGCGCGGTTCAGGCGGGACAGGTCGTGCGGGGTCACGATGGTGTGCTCGTAGAAGAAGGCGACGACGACGACCGCCAGGCCCACCCAGAACAGCGCGCCCGCGTCGGCGGCCAGCGCGTACCAGGCCAGCAGGGCCGTGGTCACGGCGTGCGCGCCGCGCGCGCCCCACAGGGCGGCCGGGACACCGAAGCGGGCCGGGACGGACTTGACGCCGTCCGCGCGGTCCGAGGCCACGTCCTGGGAGGCGAAGATCAGGTCGAAGCCGCCGATCCACACGCCCACCGCCAGGCCCAGGATCACCGCGTCCCACGACCACTCGCCGGTGACGGCCAGCCAGGCCCCGATCGGCCCTATGGCCTGGGCCAGGCCCAGAATGGCGTGCGGGAAGTTCGTGAACCGCTTGCCGTACGGATAGACCACCATCGGGATCACCGCGACGGGCGCCAGCATCAGGCACAGCGGGTTCAGCAGGGCCGCCGAGCCGAGGAAGACCAGGAGCGCGATGCCGGCTCCGGTCCAGGCCGCGCGGACCGACACCGCGCCGGTGACCAGCTCGCGGCCGGCCGTGCGCGGGTTACGGGCGTCGATCTCGCGGTCGATGATCCGGTTGGCGGCCATCGCGAAGGTCCGCAGCCCCACCATGCAGATGGTGACGAGCAGCAGGACGCCCCAGTGGATGCGGCGGTCGAGCTGGAACATGGCGGTGAACGCCGCGATGTAGGCGAAGGGCAGGGCGAAGACCGAGTGCTCGATCAGCACGAGTCTCAGGAACGCCTTGACCTTCCCGGTCGGCTGCGGCGCCGGGTCCCGCCCGATCACCTCGTCGGCGGTCGTCATCATGCGAGGGCTCTCCGGAATTCTTCGAGGTCGGCCAGCAGGCTCGCCCGGGAGATCGTGCCCGTCTCCAGGGAGACCGTGGGCGCCCCCTCGGGCTCGGGCGGGGTGGCGTGCACCGTGAACACGTAGCCCTCGCCCGTGCGGGGGTCGGTGTTCGGGCGGCCGTCGAGCCGCAGCACCGCGCCGGCCTCGACGGTGAACGCCTCACCGGTGCCCAGCGCGGCCTGCAGCCGCTCCGCGAAGTCGTCGGCCTCGGCGTCGCGCAGGCCGGGCAGCTCGAAGCCGCCGTCACACTCGAAGCTGTCGTCCAGCACCAGGGTCCACACGTTGCCCGGGCCCGCGAACTCCTCGGCGGAGACGCCCGCCTGCTCGGCGGCAGCCCGGACCCCCGGGTCCGCCGGGTCGAGCCGCGGGCGCATGAGGAGCATGAACGTCGTGTCCTCGCCGATGAACAGCTCAGGTCCGCCAAAGTCGGAACTCACAGGCCGTACTCCTTCCAGCGGCGGTCCACCAGGGCAGCGGTGGCCGGGTCGGACTCGACCATGTCGGGCCAGCCGCCGTCGCGGGTGTAGCCCTCCTCGGGCAGCTTCTTGGTGGCGTCGATACCCGCCTTGCCTCCCCAGAACTGCTGGTAGGAGGCGTGGTCCAGGTGGTCCACCGGTCCCTCGACGACGGTGAGGTCGCGCGAGTAGTCGGTGTTGCCGAGGGCTCGCCAGGAGACCTCGTGCAGGTCGTGCACGTCGCAGTCCTTGTCGACCACGATGATCAGCTTGGTCAGCGACATCATGTGCGCGCCCCAGATGGCGTGCATGACCTTCTGGGCGTGCTTCGGGTACTTCTTGTCGATCGAGACGATCGCGCAGTTGTGGAAGCCGCCCGATTCCGGGAGGTGGTAGTCCACGATGTCCGGCACGATGATCTTGAGCAGGGGCAGGAAGAACCGCTCCGTCGCGCGGCCGAGCGGGCCGTCCTCGGTCGGCGGCCGGCCGACGACGATCGACTGGATGAGCGGACGCCTGCGCATCGTCACGCAGTCGATCTTCAGGGCCGGGAAGGGTTCCTGCGGGGTGTAGAAGCCGGTGTGGTCGCCGAAGGGGCCCTCCGGGAGCATCTCGCCGGGCTCCAGCCAGCCCTCGATCACGACCTCCGCGTTGGCCGGGACCTGGAGCGGGACCGTCTTGCAGTCGACCATCTCGATCCGCTTGCCCGCGACGAAGCCGGCGAAGAGGTACTCGTCGATGTCGCCCGGCAGCGGCGCGGTGGACGCGTACGTCACCGCGGGCGGGCAGCCGAACGCGATGGCGACCGGCAGCCGCTCGCCCTTCGCCGCGGCGACGGCGTAGTGGTTGCGGCTGTCCTTGTGGATCTGCCAGTGCATGCCGATGGTGCGCTTGTCGTGGCGCTGGAGCCGGTAGAGGCCGAGGTTGCGGACGCCGGTCTCGGGGTGCTTGGTGTGGGTCAGGCCGAGGTTGAAGAAGTCGCCGCCGTCCTTGGGCCAGGTGAAGAGGGCCGGGAGCTGGTCGAGGTCCACGTCGTCGCCGGTGAGGACGACCTCCTGGACGGGCGCGGAGTCGCCCTTCACCTTCTTCGGCGGCACGTGCACCATCGAGCCGAGCTTGCCGAAGGCCTCGCGGACGCCGATGAAGCCCTGCGGCAGCTCCGGCTTCAGCAGGCCGCCGATCTTCTCGCTGATCTCGCCGTACGACTTGAGGCCGAGGGCCTTCAGGAGGCGGCGGTCGGTGCCGAAGACGTTCATGGCCAGCGGCATCGCCGAGCCCCTGACGTTCTCGAAGAGGAGCGCCGGGCCCCCCGCCTTGTTCACTCTGTCGACGATCTCCCCGACCTCCAGGTACGGGTCGACTTCGGCCTTGATGCGCTTGAGGTCGCCCTCCCGCTCCAGAGCCCGGAGCAGCGAGCGGAGATCGTCGTAAGCCATAGGGGTCAGTATCCGTCACCAACTACCCTGGAGGCGTCACCGGGGCCCTGACGCGGGCCCCCCGTCACTGACTGGGAGTCGGTCCCACACCGTGCTGCGCTATCTGCCGTTCCTGCTGATCCTCGCGCTGACCATCTACGCCTTCATCGACTGCCTGAACACTCCGGAGGCGGAGGTCAAGCACCTGCCCAAGGTGGTCTGGGTGATCATCATCCTGCTCTTCTCCATCGTGGGGCCGGTCGTGTGGCTGTTCGCGGGCAAGGACCGGGTCGCCTCGGGCGGAGGCCGGGCGCGCCGGACGCAGTGGGTGGCGCCCGACGACAACCCGGAGTTCCTGAAGTCGCTGCGCGACGAGCAGGAGAAGAAGGACAAGGACCAGGACAAGGACCAGGGCTAAGGCGTCTCCGCAAGGTCCCGCCTGCCCCGCACCGCCTGGACCAGGCAGAACACGGTCGCGGCGAGCAACGTGAGCCCGCCGGCGAGCGCCGTCGGGCGCAGGGCTTCCGCGGCGCTTGCGCTCATCGCGCCCGTGGCTCCGCCGAAGACCGCCACCAGGGTCAGCCCGACGAACGGGGTGGCTATCCATTCGGGCGCGGCGCGCCGGGAGCGTGAGGAGAACCAGGCCAGCAAGGCAGCCAGGCACAGCGCTCCCACGCCGAACGGGATCAGGAAGAGGGCGGCACCGAGCGGCTCCTGATGGGCGATGTGCGGATTCGCCCCGGTCCTGACGCTGTCCGCGGCCCTGCCGGTGTCGGCGCCGCCGTAGGCGACGTCACGGATGCCGCCCTGCCAGCTCACCAGCCTGACGGGGTCGCCCGCCCGGACGGGCGCGGTGTAGACGCCGTCGGCCAGGTGGATCCGCCGCACGGCACCGTCGGCTGTCCTGACCTCGATGTCGGCGTGCCGGAGACTTCCCTCTTCCGGGATCCGCACCACGGTGGCGGAAGCCTCGCTCAGGCAGTCCCGCGCCTGTTCCCGGGCACAGGGGGTCGCCGCGTCGTAGGCGCGCGTCGAGGCCGTCGCGTTCGCGACGGGGCCGAGGAGCAGCCCCACTCCGACGAGCAGGGGCACGATCCCCAGCCCGGTCAATCCAGCGTACGGGACCCACTTCGGCGGGCCGCCGGCCTTCATCGCGTTGTCGTCGATCACGCAGCCCAGCGTGTCTGACCGGCCAGCACACCGGACCCCGCGCCGGGGCTCCGTGACGGAGTCCGGACGCGGAGGTAGCGCTTCCGTCACAGCGCTAGCACGCCCAGGGCAGCACGCGGGCGCCCTCCTCACCCGGGACCGAGACCACGCCGTCCGCGCGCATCACGACGTGGGCCTCGAAGGCCTCGGCGGCGTGGATGCGGCGCAGCGTGTCCGGAGGCAGGACGAGGGTCTGGCCGGCGGCGACCTTCTCGGTGCGGCCGGCGCTGGTGACCTCCAGGGAGCCGGCGGTCAGGGTCCACACCTGCTCGCGGCTGACGGAGTGCTCGGGGCCGGTGCTGCCGGCGGGCATGGCCACGTGCCAGCTGCTGAGCTCGGAGCTGCCGCGGCTGGGGGCGGCGAAGCCGGTCATGGTGGCGTTGGGGGTGGTGGTGACGTTCTCGGGGGAAGCGCTGATCACGTGCAAGGCGGGTCCTCGTCTTCTCATCGCATGCGAGTAAAGCTCCTTTACTTCGAGTGAGTAAAGCAGCTTGACTCACCCGTGTCACCATATTTGCGTGACGAGAGACGAGAACGAGGGCGTCGAGCTGCTGTTCCTGCTCGGCCTGGGCTTCCAGATGCTGCTGGGGGAGTTCACCCGGCGCGTCGCCGAGGCCGGCTACCCGGACCTGCGGCCGGTGCACGGCATGACCTTCCAGGCCCTCCAGGGCGACGGCGCCACCGCCACCGAGCTCGCCGAGCGGCTCGGGGTGACCAAACAGGCCGCCGGACAGATCGTCGACGACCTGGAGAAGCGCGGCTACGTGCGCCGCGAGCCGCACCCCGGGGGCGGCCGCCGCAAGCTGGTGGTCCTGACCCCGGCGGCCCGTGACCACCTCGCCGTCGCGGGCCGGATCCTGCACGAGCTGGAGGCCGAACTGGGCCGCGGCACCGACCTCACCGCCCTGCGCGAGGGGCTCGGGCAGGTCGTGCGCACCTTCCACGGGGACGGCGGACTGCCGCCGCTGCGCCCGGTGTGGTGAGAGCGGGGCCTCAGGCGCGGGCGAGGGAGGCGTAGGCCTCGCGCAGGGCCGTCCAGCGGGTGTCCGTCCAGGCGGACCAGTCCGCCGGCTGCCCGGCCAGGGCGGAGTCCAGCAGCTCGAAGTGCTCGTGCCAGCCCGCCAGGCAGTCCAGGCGCTCGTCCTCGGGCCCGCCCCGCTCGTTCACGAACCGGATCACGGTCGAATCGGTCCCGACGGGCTCCAGGTGGAAGCGGATCCGCCCGTGCTCGGTGACCGTGTACTCGGCGACCCGCTCCACGTCCCAGGCGGTGACCCGCCCGGTCGCCACGGTCCCGGTGTTCAGCCAGCGCAGCGTGACCGCCCCGCCGAGCCTGCGCTCCAGGACGTCCGCCGCCGCCAGCCAGCCGCGCAGCCCGTCCGGCGTGGTCACGGCGGGCCACAGGGCCGCGTAGGCGTACGGCAGGTGCAGCTCGAAGCGGAGCAGCCAGTGGTTCTCGCCGCGCTGCTCGCTGGTGGCATGGCTCACGAGCGTCATGCCACCAGCGTCCCACTCCCGCCGGTCAGACGCCTGCGTACGAGTGCTTGCCGCTGAGCAGGATGTTCACGCCGTAGTAGTTCCAGATCCAGCAGGCGAAGGCGAAGAGTGCGAGGTACGCGGCCTTGCGGCCCTTCCAGCCGGCGGTGGCACGGGCGTGCAGGTAGCAGGCGTAGGCCACCCAGGTGACGAAGGACCAGACCTCCTTGGGGTCCCAGTTCCAGTAGCGGCCCCAGGCGTCGCCGGCCCAGATCGCACCCGCGATGATCGTGAAGGTCCACAGCGGGAAGACGGCCGCGTTGATGCGGTACGAGAACTTGTCGAGGGAGGCCGCCGAGGGCAGCCGCTCCAGCACCGAACTGCGGAACCTGCCCGGCGTGCGGCCCGCCTCCAGCTGGCTCTCGTAGGAGTCCCGGAAGAGGTAGAGGACCGCGCCCGCGGCGCCGATGTAGAAGACCGCGCCGCAGAAGATCGCCGTGGAGACGTGGATCCACAGCCAGTACGAGTGCAGGGCCGGAACGAGCTGGTCGCTGTCGGTGTAGAGCCAGGTGACCGCGATGCCGAGGTCCAGCAGGACGGTGGTGACCAGGATCAGGCCGAGCCAGCCGACGTTCTTCTTCAGGGCGAGCAGCACCAGGTAGACGCCGACGGCCACCGTGGAGAAGGTGATCGAGAACTCGTACATGTTGCCCCAGGGGGCCCGCTCCACCGACAGGGCGCGGGCGACCACCCCGGCCGCCTCGACGAGGAAGGCGAGCGCGGTCAGCGAGACCGCGATCCGCCCGTACAGGTCGCCCTGCACGGTGCCGCCGGCGGCGCCGGGGCCGTCCGGGACGTCGCGGGTGCCGGCGGCGGAGCGGGTGGTGACCTTGGGCTGTTCGAGGACGGCGGTGGCCCCGGCCTTGCCGCGGACCTGCACGGCGGGGGCGGCCGCGGCCGCCCGCGCCGACGCTGCTTCCTTGGCGCCGGTCAGCGCGGCGGCCGTACGGCCCACCTTGCTGCGGCTGCCGAAGGTCCACTCGGCGATGTGCGCGAAGAAGGCGAGCATGTAGACCGCCATCGACGAATAGATCAGGTAGTTGCTGATCTCAGCCAGGTTCTCGTTGGCTGCGGCTGCGAGCGGCGTCATCCGCGCTCTCCTTCAGGGGTTTCTTCTACACGTGGTTCGGCCATTGCAGCAGGCGCGGTGGGCGCCTGCCGGTGCAGCTGGGCGGCGAGCTCCGCCAGCTCCTGCGGGAGCCTGGTGGACTCGCTGCGGCCCAGGCCCGCCATCTCGACGACGGTCACGCCGTCCTTGCCGGTCACCGCGCGGACCCAGATCCGCCGGCGCTGGATGAACAGCGATCCGGCCAGGCCCGCGATGGCGGCGATCGCACCCGTGAGGGCGAGGCCGCTGCCGGGCTGGTGGGTGACGGAGAAGGTGGCCCACCGCTCGATGCCCTCGAACTTCACGGTGCCCGCGCCACCGGGCAGGGTCATCGTGTCGCCGGGCGCCAGCTTCTGCTTGAACTGCTGGCCCGACTCGTCCTTGAAGGGCTCCATCTTGGTGGTGGTGAGCCGGTAGACGTTCTGCGGCAGACCCGAGTCCACGCCGAGGCTGCCGTGCCAGGCGTTGAGCATGAGCTGCGGGTTCAGGAGGGCGGGGAACTGCGAGAACATCGTGCCCATGCCCTCACCGGCGAAGCTCGGCACGAAGACGGCGTTGAAGCCGAGCTGCTCCTTCTTCCCGTCCTTGTCCTTGTAGCCGTCGGTGACCTTGACGGCTCCGGTGGAGGTGAGGTTGGCATCCTGCGGGAGCATCGGCACGGCGTCCTTGAAGATCACCTTGCCGGTGGAGTCGGTCACCGAGACGATCGGCGCGTAGCCGTGGCCGAGCAGGTAGACCTTGGAGCCGTCGACCTCCAGGGGCTTGTTGACCTGGATCTCGCGCTTCTGCGGAGCGCCGTGGGCGCCGTCCGAGAAGGTGACGTACGCCTTGAAGTCGCGCGGGGTGCCCCGCTGCGGGCCGGTCATCTCGTACGTCGCGTCGAACCGGTCCAGCGTGAAGCTGAACGGCGGCAGGTCGTCCGGGTCGAAGAGGGTGCCGGACTTGAAGTCGTCGTACTGGGTGAGCGTGTTCGAGAAGCCGGTGCCGCGCAGGACCAGCTTGCCGCCCTCGGACTTGAAGTACTGGCCCCAGGCGAAGGACACGAGCATCACGATCAGCGCAACGTGGAAGATCAGGTTCCCGGCCTCGCGGAGGTAGCCCTTCTCCGCCGCGACGTGGCCCTCGCCGGCCTCGGTGCGGAAGCGGCTGCCGCGGAGCACCGTGCGCGCGTACGAGAGGACCTCGTCCGGGGTCTTGCCGGTGCGCCAGGTGGTGTGGGCGGGCAGCCTGTCGAGGCGCCGGGGGGCGGCCGGCGGGCGGCCGCGGAGCTGGCCGACGAACTGCCAGGAGCGCGGCACGATGCAGCCGATGAGCGAGATGAACAGCAGCAGGTAGATCGCGGAGAACCACACCGAGCTGTAGACGTCGAAGAGCTGGAGCTTCTCGGCGACCGTCACCCAGGAGGGGTTGTCCCGCTTCCAGTCGACGACCTTCATCGCGTCGACGTTGTTCTGCGGGATGATCGAACCCGGGATGGCGCCCAGGGACAGCAGGAAGAGCAGGATCAGCGCCACCCGCATGGAGGTGAGCTGCCGCCAGAACCAGCGGGCCCAGCCGGTCACGCCGATGCCGGCGGCCGGCCCGGTGGGGCTGTCCTCCAGCGGGGCGGTGGAGAGCTGGGCACCGGCCGCGGCGTCGGTGGAGTCCGCCTCGGCGGACGTGTCGGTGCTCGCTTTGTCTGTCGTACTCATGTGCCTTTAGTCCTCAGATCCCCACCGTGAAGCCTTGGGTCCCGCTCTGCCTGTCGCTGACGATGCTGTCCCACGAACCTGTGATGCGGAACTTCCGCATCACCCACGAGGTCACTTCTCCGCGAGGACCGGGTCGACCATCGACCGCAGCTGCTCGTCGTTGACCGGGGCCAGGGTGCGGGCGGCGATCTTGCCGTCCTTGTCGAGGACGATCGTGGAGGGGATGGCGTTGGGGTTCAGCGTGCCCTTGGGGAAGCGCAGCATCAGCTTCCCGGCGGGGTCGTAGAGGCTCGGGTAGGTGATCCCGTAGGTCTCTTCGAAGGCGATCGCGTTCTGTTTGCTGTTGTCGCGGGTGTTGATCCCGACGAACGCGACGTCCTTGCCGGCGTCCGCGTACTCCTTGGAGACCGTCGCGAAGTGGCCGGCCTCGGCGCGGCACGGCGGGCACCAGGATCCCCACACGTTGAGGACCACGACCTTGCCCTTGAGCGTGGTGGTGTCGAGGGTCCCGTCGTCGACGGTCTCGCCGTCGAGCTTGGGCGCCTCGGCCCGCTCCTCCTTGGACACGGTGGAGATGCCGCTCGCACCCGTGACGTAGTTGCCGCCGGACCCGCTGACCGGCTTGCCGCCGTCAGGACCACCGCACGCCGACAGCGCGAGGGCACCGGCCAGGGTCGCCACGGCCAGCAGGGTGGCACGGCCGCCGGTCGAGCGGCGGCTACTACGACGGATACGCGCGCGGCTAAGGCTCATGTGAAAAGTTTCGCATGAGCAATTCGCGGATCTTCCGCACCCCCCGGAGCGATGTCCGCGCCCTGGTCAGGCGCTGCTTCGCCGTCCCGTCAGGCGGCGGTCATGTACGCACTCCAGCCGCCGGCCGGTGACTGGCCCGGGCCGAGGCCCCGGAGCCGGGCGAGCACCTTGGGGTCCTGGACCTCCAGCCAGTCGGTGAACTGCCGGAAGGACACGAGCCGTACGTCCCTTTTGTCCGCCATGCCCTTGAGTGCCTCCTCGACGGCATCCATGTAGATGCCGCCGTTCCACTCCTCGAAGTGGTTGCCGATGAACAGGGGCGCGCGGTTGGTCTCGTACGCCCGCCGGAAGCCGCCCAGGTAGGTGGCCGTGGCCTGGGTGCGCCAGCCCGGGTAGTTGGCGGGCACGCCCCTCGTCGTGCTCTTCGACTGGTTGGCGAGGATGTTGTAGTCCATCGAGAGGACCTCGAAGGAGTGCCCGGGGAACGGCAGGGACTGCAGCGGCAGGTCCCAGATGCCGGACCTGCGCACCGGCCAGACCTGGAGGCCGCCGGGTGAGCTGGAGTCGTAGCGCCAGCCCAGCCGCTCGGCCGTCGGCAGCAGGCCGTCCCGGCCGAGGAGGCAGGGGGTGCGGGCGCCCTTCAGTTCCTTGGCGTAGTCGAAGGGCAGGGGTTCCAGGTCGGCGAATCCGGTGTTCGTGCGCCAGTTGGTGACGAAGGACACGGCCTGGTCGATCTCGCTGCGCCAGTCGTCCGGCGTCCACCTGCCGACCGAGCCGGAGCCGGCGCAGAAGTGGCCGTTGAAGTGGGTGCCCATCTCGTGCCCGTCGAGCCAGGCCTGGCGCACGTGCGTCAGGGTGGAGCGGACGTTCTCGTCCTTGAGGTAGCCGATGTCCGAGGCCCCGACGGGGTTGTTCGGCGGCCGGTAGAGGTGCCGCTTCGACTCGGGCAGCAGATAGAGGCCCGAGAGGAAGAAGGTCATGGCCGCGCCGTGGTCCTTGGCGAGCTTGAGGAAGCGCGGGAAGAGACCGTTGCCGATCTCCCCCGCGCCGTCCCAGCTGAAGACGACGAACTGCGGCGGGGTCTCGCCCGGCTGCAGCGGCACGGGCGCGTCCGGCTGGTTCGGCTGCGGGCCGGTGTCGGCGGTGGAGCCGTCACCGATGGGCCTGGCCGCCGGCTTCTCGCCGGGCTTCGGGTTCTTCGGGTTCCTGGCGGGTCCGGGAGCGCCGGGACCGGACGTGTCCGGTGAGCCGCAGCCCGCGATTCCCATCGCGGCGGCCGCACCAAGTCCCAGTCCCAGCAACCCCCTCCGACTGACTCCCCTGATGTCGCGCATGTCACCGTCCCCACTGTCGACCACCCATACCGACCCGAAGTCCATATAAACGGACAATCAGATCGGACATGCGAGCTGACACGGTGATTCCCGCGCGACTTGTCTTTAGTTGGGCCGAACCGTAACGGCCTGTAACAGTCGGTCGATCAAGACCCGATCAGGGGAACGAGACCCGGCCGGCTCAGGCGCCGAACGCCTTGGACGCACCCTTCACCGGCTTGGCCCCGGCCAGCAGATGGGCCGGGACCAGGTCCCGGGCCGGCTCGCTGTAGCCCACCGACACCAGCTTGTCGCCCTGGAAGGTGAAGGAGGTCATCGAGGCGAGCGTGCACTGCCGGCGCCGCGGGTCGTGCCACAGCCGGCGCTTCTCCGCGAAGCTGCGCACGATCCAGATCGGCAGCTGGTGGCTGACCGCCACCGCCTCACGGCCGCGGGCCGCGTCGCGCGCCGCCTCCAGCGCGCTCATCATCCGGACCACCTGCTCGACGTACGGCTCGCCCCAGGACGGCTTGAACGGGTTCGTCAGGTGCTTCCAGTTGCCGGGCTTGCGCAGCGCGCCGTCACCGACGCCGAAGGTCTTGCCCTCGAAGACGTTCTCCGCCTCCAGCAGCCGCGCGTCGGTCGCCAGGTCCAGGCCGTGGACCTTGGCGATCGGCTCCGCCGTCTCCTGCGCGCGCTCCAGCGGGGAGGACACCACATACGCGATGTCCCGGCCCTTGAGGTGCTCGGCGACCCGGTCCGCCATCTGCCGGCCCAGCTCGGAGAGGTGGTAGCCGTCACGGCGCCCGTAGAGCACACCCTCGGGGTTGTGCACCTCACCGTGGCGCACCAGGTGCACGACGGTGAGCTCCGGGGTGGCGGGCGTGGCGGGCGTGGCGCTGCTGCTCATGCGGTGGCCTCCGCGGCGGCTCGGGCGGCGGCCGGCAGCGCCGCCGCGATGCGCTCGATCGCCTTCTCGTCGTGGGCGGTGGAGACGAACCAGGACTCGAAGGCGGAGGGCGGCAGGTAGACACCCTGCGCCAGCATCGAGTGGAAGAACCCGTTGAAACGGAAGCTCTCCTGCTTCTTGGCGTCGTCGTAGTTGCGCACCTCGTCCTCGGTGAAGAAGACGGAGAACATGTTGGACGCGGTCTGCAGCCGGTGCGCCACGCCCTCCTTGGTGAGCGCGCCGGTGACCAGGCCCTGGATCTCCTTCGAGACCGCGTCGACCTTCTCGTACGCGGCCGCGTCCAGCAGCCGCAGCTGCGCGAGACCGGCGGCGGTGGCGATGGGGTTACCGGAGAGCGTGCCGGCCTGGTAGACGGGACCGGCGGGGGCGAGGTGGCCCATGACGTCGGCGCGGCCGCCGAAGGCCGCGGCGGGGAAGCCGCCGCCCATGACCTTGCCGAAGGTCATCAGGTCGGGCTTGACCCCGTCGACGCCGTACCAGCCGGCGCGGGAGGTCCGGAAGCCGGTCATGACCTCGTCGGAGACGTACAGCGCGCCGTTCTCCCGGCAGAGGTCCGCGAGCCCCTGGTTGAAGCCCTCGGCGGGGGTCACCACACCCATGTTGCCGGGCGCGGCCTCGGTGATCACGCAGGCGATCTCTCCGGGGTGCGCGGCGAAGGCCGCCCGTACCGCTTCGAGGTCGTTGTAGGGGAGGACGATCGTGTCGCCGGCCTGCGCGCCCGTCACACCGGGGGTGTCCGGAAGCGCGAAAGTCGCCAGACCGGAACCGGCGGCGGCCAGCAGCGCGTCCACGTGACCGTGGTAGCAGCCGGCGAACTTCACGACCTTGGCGCGACCGGTGAAGCCGCGGGCCAGCCGGATCGCCGACATGGTCGCCTCGGTGCCGGAGGAGACCAGGCGGACCTGCTCCACGGGTTCGATGCGCGCGACGATCTCCTCGGCGAGCGCCACCTCGCCCTCACCGGGCGTACCGAAGGAGGTACCGCGGGCGACGGCCGCCTGGACGGCCTCGATCACCTCGGGGTGCGAATGGCCGAGGATCATCGGCCCCCACGAGCACACGAGGTCGACGTACTCACGACCGTCGGCGTCGGTGAGGTACGGACCGGTCCCGGACACCATGAACCGGGGCGTACCGCCCACGGCGCGGAAGGCGCGCACGGGAGAGTTCACGCCGCCGGGGGTCACGAGGGAGGCGCGCTCGAAGAGCGTCTGCGAAACTGGGGCTTCATACGGGTACGGGTAGCTCACACCAGCCATGGTCTCAGAGGCCGCGACAGACTTGCGGACGGGCGTTTCACCGCGTCGCCGCGGGGGAGGTCACTGCCATGATGATCAGGCTGCGTGGCGGGGGCCGCGGGGCCGGGGCGAGCAAGACCAGTCGGGTGGAGATATGCAACGCGGTGGTGGACCGGGCGAGGGAACGGACGGCCTCGATCCGCAGCGCGCCCGCGAGGCCCGCCGCCGGGGCAAGCACCGCCGCCACGGCATGGAGGCGGCCGACGCCGTCCCCGGGCCGGCGACCCCGTCCGAGAACCTGCCCAAGGGCCGCGGCATGGGAGTGACGTACAAGTACTTCGGCGCCCCCGACGGAGCCACGGCGGCCCGGGTCCCGGTCACGATGCGGCCGGAAGAGCTCGGCGGCGACGAGCTCGGCATGGGCGGCCTCTTCACCAAGATCAAGCCGGAAACGGTGGCCGCGATGGTCCTCACCGGCATCGAAGGCATACCCCTCCACAAGGTGCCCCCGCTGGAACTGGTCGTCCTCCACCCCGACTACGCGGTGGTCAAGCTTCCGATGACCGTGGTCGACCCGCTGCGCGGAATCGGCGAGGAATCGGTGGGCGCGGCGGCCTTCATCTGGTCCACGGTCCCGGACCGCGGCGGCCCGAGCGACGCCTTCAACGTCTACCAGCTGCTCCACGAGTGGCAGGATTTCAGCCACCGCCTCCACGAGGCCGGACACCAGCCGTACTGCCTCGTCTGGCCCTGACCTGGTCTTTCGGTATCCACGGGCGGCTCATTGCCGGGCCTGCCCGGCCTGGCTCGGAAGTCGCCGGTCAGGCTGCCAGGGCACATCGAGGACAGACGGCTGAGGAATGTCCCTCGGCTGTGCCCTGAATCTCTGTGGCGAGGCCTGTGTCCTGCCCGGCAGCAGGCGCCCGCGTCCGCATCGCGCCCGACGCGTCCTTCGCGCCTCTGGGATGAATCCTTACTCCACGTAATTTCAGACGGCATAGGACGCACCCACGGCGGGGCCTCCGGTCAGCTCGTGGCGATCGTCTTGAGGATGAGTTCACGCAAGGGCGCGAGCCTCGTGCGGGCGGTGCCGTTGTGCACGGCATTGGTGGAGAGGACGACGTACCGGCCGGTGGCGGGGGCGAGGTAGAGGCTCGTACCGGTGAAACCGTGGTGGTAGGCGATCGTGTCGCCGCCGGCGAGGATCCACCCCAGGCCACGGTGCAGGCCCGGCTCGATCTCGGCGTGGGGGGTCATACTGGCCCGCAGCCAGGTACCGAGGGGGTTGTCCGGCCGGGGGTCGAGGAGGGCGTCGGCGTAGGTGGCCAGATCGTCGGCAGTGGAGAAGGCCCCGGCGTGCCCGGCGGTCCCGCCCATGGTGGCCGCGTTCTCGTCGTGGACGGTCCCCCACAGGCGGGCTGCTCCCGGCCGCTGTTCGGTGGGAGCGATCCTCTGCGTGGACGGCAGCGGACCGTACTCGGTGTCCTCCATGCCCAGCTTCTCCCACAGGTCCGCGGCCAGGAGGTTCAGGTGCCGCTGGTAGACGTGTGCGAGTGCGTACCCGAGGAGGATGAATCCGCGGTTGATGTACTGGTGGGCGCCGGGGGCGGATTCGATCGGCTCGCGTGCGATCAGTTCGTGCAGCGGCCGGTCGGCGCCGGCGTAGAGGTCGAGCCGGGTCGCGGCTCGCAGGCCGGAGGTGTGGGACAGCAGCTCGCGGACGGTCGCGGCGGAGCTCGGCGCCGGACCGTCCATCGTGGGGAGGAACTCCCGCACCGGGGTGTCCAGGTGGATGAGGCCCGCGTCCAGGGCGCGGCCGACCAGCGGCCAGGTCGCGACGACTTTCGTCAGCGAGGCGATGTCGTAGACCGTGCCTCCGTCCGGGGCCTGACCGCTGGTCTCCGGGGAGACCACGCCGGCGGACAGGACGGTGCGGTCCCGGCCGGCCGTACCGCACACCACGACACCCCCGGGGCTCGCGCCGTCGGCGATGGCCTGGCGCAGGCCGCCGTGTAGGAGGCCGGTGTCGGCGGTGGTGAACGGTAGGGCCTGGCGCATGTTCTAGTCCTCCGGTTCGGTGCTGATCACTGCCCCCAGCGTGGCGAGGCCGCCGAGCAAGTGGCCGTAGCCACGCCGGAGATGGTGCAGACCCCGGATCGTAGAGGTGCCGTCGACGGCCAGGGCGGCGATCAGCAGGGCGGTGACCGCGCGGATGTCGGCAGCTTCCACCTCGGCCGCCCGCAGAGGCCTACCGCCCTGGATACGGATGAGGTTGCCGGTTGAGTGGATGCTCGCGCCGAAGGCCCGTAGCGGCTCGATGTGAGTGTCGCGCTGGGGGTAGATGCGTTCCCGGATGAGGGAGGTGCCCTGGGCTTGGGTGACCATTGCGGCGAGCTGGGGCGCGGTGTCGGTAGGCAGGCCGGGGTGCGGTCCGGTCTGGGTTTCGATGGCCGTCAGCGGCCCGGAGCTCACGCCCACGGCCGAACGCCCCTGTCGGCCCGGCTGGTGCGGGTGTGCGGCGGCCCGGGTGAGGATGAGGCCGGCCTTTCCGAGCGGGACGGTCAGCCCATCGGGCAGGTCGGCGAGAGCGATGCCGTCGAGGGTTACGGTGCCGCCGGTCGCGGCGGCGGCCATGGCGACGGTGGCGGCCTCGATGCGGTCCCCGGCGATGGTGAAGGTTCCGCCGGGGATGAAGTCGGTGCCGGTGACCGTGAGGCTGTCCGCGTCGAAGGCGATGCCGACGCCGCGCTCGGACAGGAAGCGGGCCGTCTCGGTGACCTCGGGTTCGATGCTCGGGCTGGTGATGAGCGAAGTGCCCTCGGCGCGGGCGGCCAGCAGCATGGCGGTGACGGTGGCGCCGAGCGAGGGCCCGTACGGCGTGTTCACGTCCACGGTGAAGGGGCGGACACCATGGGTGCCGGTGAACGCGCGGACTCCGGTGTCGGAGGTGATGACGTCGGCTCCGGCGGCCTGCATCGCGGCCAGATGCCTGTCGATGAGCCGGGGGCAGAAGGCGTCGCCGCCGGGGTAGGGGAAGGAGACGATGCCGGTGCGGGCCAAGACGGCGGCGGCGAGAACGGCCGTGGTGCGGACATGGTGGCCGATGATGGGGTGGATGACCGAGCACATCTGAGCGGTTGGCTCGGTAGTGAAGGTGGCGCCGTCAAAGTCAGCGCCCATGCCGGTGTGCTGGAGGATCCGGGCGCACACGCCGGTGTCCACGACGGCGGGCGCGTTGTGCAGGGTGACGGCGGCGTCGGCGAGCATGGCCGCCGCATACAGGTGGAGGGCGATGTTCTTACTGCCCTGCACCGGATAGCGGCCCGACAGCGGGGTGCCACCGGTGACCTTGACCAGGGAGTCCGGGGTCATGGCGGTCACCTGGCCCGGGAGCCGGCGGGGAGAAAGCCGCCGATCTGGTTGCGGGGGTAGAGGCTGGTGCCGGGGCCGATGAGGGTTCCCGGGGAGAGCGTGGTCCCGGCCGGGAGGGCGACCTCGTCGCCGATGACGGCTCCGAACTTCGTCTGACCGGTGCCGATCCGCCGACCGCCGAGGTTGATCGTGATCTCCTCGATAGCCGGTTCGGCGACCGGGCCGCCGTCACAACGCATACCGGTGGTGGAGCAGAACGCACCGAGGTTGACGCAGCGGCCGACTACGGAGTCCCCGACGAAGCAGGCGTGCTTGGCGAAGATGTGCCCGGCCAGCAGGCTGCGGGTGATCTCCGCGTTGAAGCCGATGCGGCAGCCGGGCCCGATCACCGCATGCCCGCGGATCAGGGCGCCGGCGGAGATCACGGAGCCAGTACAGATGAGGACGGGCCCTGTGACCATGGCGCCCTTCTCGATGCGGGCGCCTGCCTGCACGATGACGTCGCCCTCGACGAGGGCACCGGGCGAGATGTGGCCGCCCCGGTCGGTGTTCAGGCCGGACGCGGCGGGGTCGTCCAGGTCGGCGGTCAGCAGCGGCTTGACGTCGAAGACGGTCGTGCAGCGGGCGAGCAGGCCAGTGACGTAGCCGCCCAGGCCATCGGGGTCGAGGTAGTAGCCCGTGGTGAGCCGGATGTCCGTCGTCTCGGCGTCGGGGGGAGCGGTGATGTGTCGCACGGAAACCTCCCAGGTGAGGGGTACGGGAAGCGAGCGAAGTGGGACTTGGGCTCCAGCACCCGGCGCATATGCGGCAAGCCGGGTGCCGGAGCGGTCTACACGCCGTCCTCGGCGAAGCCGGTGTCGTCAGTGCTGAGCGAGGGACCCGCCATGAGGCCGGCGGCGGTGCTGAACTCGCTGTGGGCGAGGATGCCGAGCAATGGTGAGTCCGGTGGCGGTCCCGAGCGCACACAGCCACGACAAGACCGTCTCCAGGGGTTCCGGTAACCCGGGGCGGCTCATGCCGCCGACCGGTTGTTCAGAGCCGCCTGCCGCTGGTCGATGGCCTGCTCCAGCTGGATGCTCAGCAGCTCCACCCGGCCGGGCCCAACCCGCAACACGGACGGCTCGGTGGACCCGTCGCGAAGCACGACCTCCACAGGCAGCAGCAACTCCCCCGAGACGCGGTCGTAGAGCAGGTCCCGGTCGGCCGGGACGACGTGGGCGACGAACGGAGCAGCACCTCCAGGCGCCTGACCGCGGAGGGCGGCCTGCGGCACCTCGTCGGCGGAGGCGGTGTGCGACGCCTCTTCGCCCGCCGACGGCAGTGCGGCCTCGCAGGCATTGGGGTTCAGAGCGGACTTCATGGCCACCGTTGATGTCCTTTCGCATCCGGGCATCACGAACAGGCCCTGAACTGGGCCGATTCGAGCCAATCGAGGTTGGTGCGGGTGACGTTCAGTCAACGGCCGTTCGCAGTACTGGGACAGAGCCCACGATGTAGTCCTGCGTAATCCCGCGTAATCCAGGTGGGGAGGGTGACGGGGTGCCGAAGAACCCGGCCGTCGCGGAACTGATCAGGCGGGCGTGTGAGGCGCGGGGCTGGGGTCCTTCCGACCTCGCGCGTGCTTTAGGCCTGGCGGAGAGTGGTGATCCGCGTCGTCTGCAGCGCCAGCACGCGCGCCGTTGGATCGAGGGCGAGCGGACACCGGATCACTGGTGGCCCTACATCGCCCAGGTGTTGGGGCTGGATGCCGAGGTGATCAACCTTCCAGAGGCCATGCCGGTGGCGCTCCACGCCGATACCGTGGCATCAGTCCTACACCTGGGAAGGAGCGACGTGGACCGCCGGAACTTCATCATCGCGTCCAGCGGATACGCCCTGTCTGCCCTCGGGCTGCCCGACATGGACAGCATCACCCGCAGGACCAAGTCCGTCCATCCGGGAGCTGTCCGCGTCGGCCGGGGCGAGGTGGCCGCAGTAGGCCACATGGTGAAGGCCCTCGGCGACTCAGCCTCCGAACTCGGCGGCGGCCACGCCCGCCACCTGGCCGTTCGCTACCTCATCCAGGACGTCGCCCCCTGGCTGGAAGGCCGCTTCACCGAAGCCACCGGACGCGAGCTGTTCGCCGCGGCATCCCAGCTCGTCCACCTCGCTGGCTGGATGGCGCAGGACGAAGGCGACACCCCCGAACTGCGCGGGCTCGCCCAGGGCTACTACGCCCACTCCTTCCGGCTGGCCGCCGAGGCCGGCGATCCGGAACTGTCAGCCACCGCTCTGCGAGGGCTCGCCGTCCAGTGCATCGAGCTGGGTTACCGAGCCGAGGCCGTCCAGCTCGGCGAGGCCTGTGTGGAGTACGGCCGACACCTCCCCAACCCGCGTGCCGTCGCCTACTACGAAGCCACCCTCGCCAACGCCGCCGCGCAAGACGACGACCGTCGCATGGCCACCAAACACCTCGCCATGTCCGAGACCGCCATCGGCAAACCGGCAACCGCGGGCGGCGACTCCTGGGCAGCCCACTACTCCCCCGGCCGCTGGGCCCACGAGTCCGGCATGATCCTCTCCCGTCTCGGCGACCTCGACGCCGCCGGAGAACACCTCCACCTCGCCCTCGACATCCACGGCCTCGACCGCCGCCGCACCCGCGCCATCGTCCTCGCCGACCTCGGCGGCGTACGACTGCGCCAAGGCGACGTGGACGGCGCCATGGCGACCTGGCGCGATTTCCTCGACTGCGCCGACGGCATCCGCTCGGTGAAGGTCCAGGCCGCCCTGCAAGACATGCGCGTCCGCCTGCGGCGGTACAGCGGGGTTCCGGAGGCCCAGGAGCTCCGCGAGCGATCGGCCCACGTCACTGGCTGACGGAGTGCCGAAGGCTTGGCGGGTGGTCCGGGTGATCCAGTCCAGGCCCTCAGCTCGGTCGGCATCGAGGACTCCCTCCGCATCCAGACCGGCGTTCACACCCCGGCCCAAGCGCCGCCGGCCACCGCCTCCACGAGGCCGGACACCAGCCGTACTGCCTCGTCTGGCCCTGACCGACCAGCCACCTCCTACTAGTGCTGTGGCCGGGAAGGTTTGCCGGGTTGCGTCGTCCGGTGCATGGGGTCTCCCCAGGCCCGCAGAGCCTGGGGGAAGCATCGCAAGGCGGAGGGCCGCGGCTCGTACGGGACGTACTTGCGCGGTCCGACAACCTGGGGGTCCCCCCGGACGGAGTCTGGGGGATGAGGCGCCGTACCGGGCGTCGTGACCCGGTGAACCTTTCCGGTCACAGCACTAGACGCCCGCGCGCAGGGTTTCGGCGGGCAGGATGCGGGCGGCCGCCAGGGCCGGGTAGAGGCCTGCGGCCAGGCCCACCACGAGGCCGACCAGCGGGCCCGCGGTGGTGAGGGCGGGGTCGAGGACCACCAGCCAGTTCTTGGCCAGGCACGTCACCGCGGTGATCTGGATGCCGAGCACCGTGCCCACCACACCGCCGGCCAGCCCGACCAGGCCGCTCTCGATGCAGAACTGACCGGCGACCGCCCGCCGCGAGGCGCCCAGGGCCCGGCGCAGGCCGATCTCGGAGCGCCGCTCCAGCACGGACACGTAGGCGGTGTTGCTGACGCCGAGCGCGCCCACACCGAGGGAGACGGCGGCCAGGCCCAGGAACAGGGCCCGGGTCTGCGACTCGACACCCCGGCGCAGGGACCGGGGGTCGGGCGGCACCAGCGCGACGAGCTTGTCCGGGGCGCCCGGGGCCAGGGCGAAGGGAGCCTCGTCGCCGACCTGGTCGGCGGCGCCCAGATCCGTACGAATGATCATTTCCGCGGGGGCGAAGCTCAGTCCCGCCGGGTCCTGCAGTGCGGCCCAGTACGGGATGACCACCGAGCCGGTGAGGTTCGTGTCGCCGGTGGGGGCGCGGAAGACACCGAGCACGGTGAAGGCGACCCCGTTGACGTGGATCACCGAGTTGCCCGCCCCGCCGTCCACGGTCAGCCGGGACGCGGCGGCCGTATCGATCAGCGCCACCCGTTCGCGCCGGGCGTCGTGCCCCGTGTCGAACCAGCGGCCCTGCGTGAGCTCGGCCGACATGGCGAGCAGCGCTTCGGGCTGCGCGGCCATGACCGTGCTCTCGGGCAGGTCGTTCACCTTGCCGCCGGGCAGCCGCGAGACGGCCGGCTGCTCGCCGGCCCTGCTGACCAGACCGGCGCTGCGGACACCGTTGAGGTCGCGCACCCGCTGGGTGTCGGCGCCGTCGGGCCGCGGCCGGACCCCGGCCACGGCCTCCGACGGATACTTGACCGTCACCCGCGTCGCCTTGAGGGCGTCGAACTGGTCGGAGACGGCGCCGGCCGCACTGGCCGTGATGCCGAGCGTGGCGAGGGCGGCGGCCAGCCCCACGGAGATCCCCACCATGGTGAGCAGCGTGCGGAACCGGCGGCCGAACAGCGCGAGGAACGCCTGGACGAGCAGATCCGCCGCCGACGTACGGGGGCGCCCGGGCGGCCGGCCCGCCGCACGCCTACGCGACACGGCCGTCCACCACCTTGAAGACGTGGTCGGCCCTGGCCGCGACGTCCGGTTCGTGCGTGACCACGACCACGGCCCGGTCCTGCGCGACCAGTCCGGCCAGCAGATCCATGACGCGGGCCGAGTTGGCGGTGTCCAGGTTGCCGGTCGGCTCGTCGCACAGGACGACCGCGGGCCGGTGGACGATGGCCCGCGCGACCGCGACCCGCTGCCGCTCTCCGCCGGAGAGGGTGGTGGGCTTGACGTCGAGCCGGTGCCCGAGGCCCACGGACTCCAGCGCCCGCACGGCCTGCGGCCGCCGCTGGGCGCGCGGCACGCCCAGGTGCACCAGGGGCAGGGCCACGTTCTGCACGCAGGTCAGGTGCGGGACCAGGTGGAAGGCCTGGAAGACGAAGCCGAGCGTCGAGGCCCGCAGGGCGGTGCGGGCCCGTTCGGACAGGGCGGTGGTGTCGTTGCCCTGCAGCAGGTACCGGCCGCGGGTCGGGACGTCGAGCAGTCCGAGCACGCTCAGCAGCGTGGACTTCCCGGAACCCGAGGGGCCGACGATGGCCGCGAGCCGGCCGGGCCGGATGTCGAGCGTGACGTCGGCCAGCGCGTGCACGGGCGGCGGTCCCGGATACGTCTTCGCGATGCCGGTCATCTCGATGACGGGGGCCGGATCGTCCTCAGTCATCGGTACCTCCCGAGGCGCCGCCGGAGCCGCCGCCCGCAGCGTTTCCGCGGCGGACGAGGACGACCGTCTGGCCGGCGGCGAGGTTCTCGTCGAGCGCGTGGACCGCGCTGAGGCCCTCATGGGTGAACAGCACCTCGACCGGGATGTTCCGCTCCTTGCCGCCCTCGGTGACGGTGACCGTCGACGAGCCGCCGAGGTCGGTCCAGACGGCCGACACCGGGACGGTCAGCGCGCCCTTGGGGCTGCGCCGGAGTTCGACGCTGATCTGCTGGGTCGAGCCCTCCTTGGCCTCCGCGCCGGTGGGTACGAACAGGGCCTCGTGCTGGCCGCCCGCGGTGCCGGAGCCGTTGCCGTTGCCGGCACCCGCACCGTTACCCGCTCCCGCTCCCGCCGCCGCTCCCGCCGTCCCGGCCGCGGCCGCGCCGTCCTGTCCCCCGCTCTTGCCCTGCTGGTCGCCGCTCTTGCCGTCCGAGGGGCTGTTGAGGGAGCCCAGGGTGCCTTCCCGGCCCTCGTACGGGCCGGTGCCGAAGCGGATGACCGCGTCGGCCGGCAGATCGCGCAGCTGCGTGCGCTGGTCCGCGCTGAGGGCGGCCCGCACCTGGCGGCCGCCGCTGCCGAGGACGGCGAGCGGCTTGTCGGCCGCGTCGCCGACCGCCGCGGTGACCTGCACCACCGTGGCCGGCAGGGCGCTGACGTACGCGACCTCCGCGGCCGGCAGCACCTCACCGGGCTTGGCCGGCCCGGCGGCGGGCGGCGTGTCCGCACCGCGGGCGGGCGGCGCGCTCGCGCCACCCGTGCCACCCGTGCCACCCGTACCGCCCGTGCCGTTCGTGCCGCCCGTGCCGTTCGCGCCGGGGGCCGCTCCGGTGCCGCCGTCGGTCTCCGCGCCGCCCCGGGGAGCCGTGCCGCCTCCCGGGGACGCCCCGCCTCCACGGGCCGTGCCGGAGGTGGAACCGCTGCCGCCGGTGGTGCTCTGCCCCTGCCCTGCGGGCGCCTCGTACCCGGCCGCCACGTACAGCTTGCGCACCGCCTCGACGGTGGCCGGGCCGTACGTGCCGTTCACCGCCGTCCCGTACAACGGCTGCAGCGCGCGCTGCAGTTGCTGCACGTCCGGCCCCTTGTCGCCCGCCTTCAGGTCCCGGTACGCGGGGAAGCGCCCCGGGAGCAGCAGGACCGGCCGGCCCGACACCTCCGCGACGACCGCCCCGGCCTTGAGGCTCTTGCCCGCGGCCGCGGGCAGGGCCGTCACGACCGCGCGGCTGGTGCCCTGCGGCTGGACGCCGGTAATGGTGGTGCGGGAGGCCGTCTCGACCTTCCCGGTCAGCTCCAGCCGCTCGACGAGCTGCTGGTCGGAGACCTTCCCCGTGATCTGGGAGGGCGGGGGCGCGGCAGCGTTCGAGGCACGCTGCTCCGGGGTCCTGGCCTGGGAGGCGATCCACCAGACGGAACCGGAGCTGCCGAAAAGCACGACGACGACGGCGGCGACCACCAGGCCCCGCCTGGACCTCTGCCGCACACTCGTCGCGACCGTCGCGACCGCACCGGACGGCTCGGCCGCCACCTGTGTCTCATCGGGGTGTTCGAGGCTCATGACAGTATTAGGACGTCTCTCGCAGTAGATCCTGGGCCTTGCCCTTGGCCTTCGTGATGAGTTCCAGCCACGCCGTGATCTCCGCTTCGTGCTTCACCAGCGAAGCGGCCGAGGCCTTGCTCTTGGCCTCCCGCGCCTTCGTGTTGAGACCGACCTGCGTGGCGCACCCGGCATCGGTGGTGGCCTGCTTGATCTCGGCACGCTGCGCGTTGTCCAGCGCCGCGGTGTCACCGTCGGGAATATTCGCGTAATGCGTGAGCGCCGATTCCCGCGCCTTCTCCGGAGTCGCTATTTCCGGATAGCCGCCGGACTTCATGCAGGAGGCCCACTCGGAGAGCGCTTTCTGATATCCGTCGTCGTCGGCGAGGATATGCGCGCCGTTCTGCTTGACGCTGTTGTAGACCGTCCAGTTGAGCCGGAGGTATTCCTTCACGTCCCCGTACACGGCCTTGAGGGTTTCACCGCGGCAGCCCTTCGACGGCACCATGACCTTGCCGCCTCCGAAGTCGAACTCCACACCGCCCTCGGGCTTGTCGACGTACCCGTCCATGGCCATGCTGTGCGCCCGCTTGACGTCCTCGGGCAGCGCGTCGAAGTCGTCCGGGCCCTCCTGGGCCTTCTGGTTGTCCGACCTGCGCGGGTCCGCCCCGTAGCCCACGGTGCGCGCGGTCTCGGCCGACGGCGAGAGGTCCTCGCTGCGCTTCTTGCCGGTGTTGGTGGCAGATCCGCTCGCCGGGAAGACCTTGAAACCCTTGTCGTTCATGCACTTGCGGATCAGTTTGGACTCCGCGTCACGCTCCTGGTCCAGCGCCGCGTTGGCGCTGTCGAGGGCCGTCTGCGCCCTGCGGGCCGTCTCCATGTCCTGCGGGGCCTCCTCCGAGCAGGCAGAGGCGGCTGCGCCCAGCAGCACCGTCACCGCGATCGCCGTCATACCCCGGGTGCGCTTCTTCAATGTCCGTGTCCTCTTGAAGGTGCGGCCGGGCCGCCTCGCGACGCGGGGCGACCCGGCCTTCAGGCGGTGATCAGCAGCCGTTGCCGTCGTTCAGGGTGTTGCTCGCGCCGTCGTCGTTGGCGTCCCAGTAGTAGTTCACGGAACCGCCGGGGACGAGGCAGATCTCCACGCCCCACGACATCCAGCGACCGCCGTAGGTCTTGGACGACTGACCGCGGCGGTTCCACCAGGAGCTGTCGGCCTCGTAGATGGCCGGCATGTCGATGTCCCAGCGGGCGGACTCGTACTTCGTCCGGTACATCGAGTTGTCCGTGCTGTAGTTGCTGTCCTTGTAGATGCAGAAGTTGCCGTCGTAACACGCACGGTCCACGGCCGCTGCGGACGGTGCCGCGGCGATGACGCCCGCCACGGCCGCCATCGCGATGAATCCGGCCGAAATCCTCTTACTGAGCACTCGTGACTCCCCCTTGTCGGGTGGTGACTGATGCAGTGAGAGGGCAGGGCAGCCGAAGCCCTTCCCCCCGGTCGGCTGAGATCAGGCTAGGCCACACCCACTGGAAACAAAAGGTCAATTCGCTTTACCCAAGAGGCTGTTGATGATTGGAATTGATCATTCACCGATCGATTCCCACGGTGCGAATCCAACATTCCGGCGCACCGCCACCCCCTGCGGAAAATGGGGACTGCGCAGGTCAGCCCCACGGGCACCGGGCCGGGGCGGCGGCGCGGCGACGGAGCCGCCCCACCCGGATGCACACGGTCCGGAAAACCTCGAACACGCCCTGAAAATCGACGCGTTCACGACCCGCGGCACGCCCGGAAGGCCGAAACCCGTGGAGTGGCCACGCGCCCCCTCCGTAGGGTGGCCCGATGGAGACGCACGTACGGCTGGAGCCCTGGTCCGCCGGAGACTTCTGGCTGCTGGAGCGCAAAAACGAGCCGGCCATGACCCGTTTCCTGGGCGGCCCCGAGCCGGCCGCGAAGCTCGTCGACCGACAGCGGCGCTACGAGGCCCTGAGCGCGCGGGAGCCGGCCGCAGGCCGGATGTTCCGCGTCGTGTGGACCCCGGACGGGGAGGGCCCCGCCGCCGGCGGACGCACCGAGAGCGTCGGATCCGTCGGCTTCTGGGAGCGGGAGTGGCAGGGCGAGCCGGTCTACGAGTCCGGCTGGGGCATCCTGCCCGAGTTCCAGGGCCACGGACTGGCCGCGGCGGCCCTCACGGAACTCCTGGCGTACGTCCGCGCCCACGGCTCCCGCGGCAGCGTCCACGCCTTCCCCGGCACCGACCACCCGGCGTCCAACGCGGTGTGCCGGCGGGCCGGCTTCGAGTACCTGGGCGACGTCGACTTCGAGTACCCGCCCGGTGTGCCCCACCCGAGCTGCGACTGGCGCTACCGGGTGGGGCGTCCGCAGGGCGGCCTCACGCCGTCAGGATGATGCGGCCGCGGACCCCGGGCGTGCCGAGGTGGGCGTGCGCCTTCGCGACCTCGCCGAGCGGGAAGGTGTCCGCGACCCGCAGGGTCAGCGCACCCGCGTCGACCAGGGCCACCAGGCGGGCCAGGTGCGCTCCGTCCGCCGCGACCTCCTGCTCCACGACCCGGACGCCGCGCTCCGCCGCCGGGGCGTGGTTCGGGATCAGGCCCACGTAGACCCCGCCGTCGCGTACGGAGCCCAGCACGGCCCCGCCCAGCACCGCCGCGTCCAGGACCCCGTCCACGGGCCCGGCCGGAACCTCGCCGCGCGGGACGAACCCGGTGGCGCCCAGGGACCGTACGAACTCCTCGTCCTCGGCGCCCGCCAGGGCCGTCACCGCCAGGCCCGCCCGCACGGCGAGCTGGACGGCCAGGCCGCCGACGACGCCCGCGGCTCCGGTGATCAGCACCGAGGAACCGGGGGCGAGCCCCAGCAGGTCCACGGCGCGGGCGGCGGTGAGGCCGGCCAGCGGGAGCCCGGCCGCGGCCACCGCGTCCACGGCGACCGGGGCGGACGCGACGGCGGCGGCGTCGAGCACCACGTACTGCGCGTGCGTGCCCAGCGGCTTCACCTGCCCGTAGTGCAGGCCCACGACCCGGTCGCCGGTGCGCAGGCCGGTCACGCCGGCGCCGATCTCGTCGATCTCCCCCGACACGTCCCAGCCGAGGCCGAGCCGCTGCCCGGCGCCGCCGAAGATCCCGGCACGGACCGCGCCGTCCACCGGGTTGAGCCCGGCGGCGGTGACCTTGACACGGACCTGGCCGGCCGCGGGGCGGGGCACCGGGACCTCGGCCAGTTCGACCTGCTCCGGGCCACCGAACCCGGTCACCACGGCCGCCAGCATCGTCTGCTCGCTCATCTTCATCTCTCCCGTTCGCCGATGCGCTCGTTCGCCCGCTCATTCGTTCGCGTGTTCACGTGTTCGCGCGCTTCCGATGAGCACTAACTTAGGGAGAGGTACTCTCTTTTCGTAAGTACGCACTCGAAGGTGCGTACCCAACCCGGAAGTGGGGCACCCATGGCCACCAGCACCGCCGCGGCCCGCCGCGAGGAAGCCCGTTTCGCCTACGACGCCTTCCTCAAGGAGTGCCCCACCGGCCAGCTCCTGGCCCGCATCAGCGACAAGTGGGTCGGCCTCATCGTCAGCGCCCTCGGCCAGGCCGAGAACCGCTCCATGCGCTACAGCGACCTCGGCCGCAAGATCCCCGGCGTCAGCCAGAAGATGCTCACCCAGACCCTCCGCTCCCTCGAACGCGACGGCCTCGTCACCCGCACCGTCACCCCCACCGTCCCCGCCCGCGTCGACTACCGGCTCACCGACCTCGGCAGCAGCCTCGGCTGCCTCCTGTCCTCCGTGAAGCTCTGGGCCGAAAACCACTTCGACGAGGTCAGCACCCACCGCACCACCTACGACCAGGCCACCACGACGTCATAATTCGGCCGCGGCCACCGCCCCGGAAATGGCATGCTGAGCAGGTGAACGGACCCGGCATTCAGCTCACCCTCGCCCCCGAACTGCGCCTCTTCGCCCCGCCCAGCCGGCGCGCCGAACGCGTACCGACCACCACCGACGGCGCCTCCAGCCTCGGCCACGTCGTCGAATCGGCCGGCGTCCCGCTCACCGAAGTCGGCCGCCTCCTCGTCGACGGCCACGAGGTACCCGTCTCCTACGTGCCCCAGGACGGCCAGAACGTCGAGGTGTACGGCGTCGAGCGGCCCCAACAGGTCCCCGGCGCCCCGCTCCGCTTCCTCCTCGACGTCCACCTCGGCACCCTCGCCCGCCGCCTGCGCCTGCTCGGCGTCGACGCCGCCTACGAGAACGAGGACATCGGCGACCCCGCCCTCGCCACCCGCTCCGCGGCCGAACGGCGCGTCCTGCTCTCCCGCGACCGCGGACTGCTGCGCCGCCGCGAGCTGTTCGCCGGCGCGTACGTCTACAGCGACAACCCCGACGAGCAACTGCGCGACGTACTGGGCCGGTTCGCGCCCGCCCTCGCACCGTGGACCCGCTGCACCGCCTGCAACGGCCCGCTCCACGAGGCCGACAAGGAGAGCGTCGGCGACCGCCTGGAACACGGCACGCACCGCTCCTACGACGTGTTCGCGCAGTGCACCGAGTGCGAGCGCGTCTACTGGCGCGGCGCCCACCACGCCCGCCTGGAACGGATCGTCGACGAGGCCCTCGTGGAATTCGGCAGCGCCTGAGCCGTGTCCGGGCGGGCGGGCCGGCCAGCCGGCCCGGACCGGTCGGCCCGGCCCGGGCCCGAGCCTTCGGACCCTGCGCGCCTAGAACGCGTAGGCGTCGCCCGTGTCCAGCGCCAGCACCACGTGCTCGTTGTTGGCGTGGTTCCGGTCCGTCGCCCCACCGTTCCACCACGTGTCGACCCGCACCGCCACCTCCGGCGCCCGCTCCCGCAACTCCAGCATCAGCCCGATGTGCCGCCCCCGCCCGTGCAGCGGCAGCGGTCCCGTCTCGCACACCACCTCGCGCAGACCCGCCCGCGCACAACCCTCCGCCAGCTCCTGCCGGTCCGCGAGCTCCGCCGACAGCCGCACCCGCACCGTCGCGTTCGGCAGCGCGGCGGGCCCGTCGTTCTCCGGGACCAGCCAGATCCGCAGCCGCGCCCCGGACAGGGCCACCCGGCCGTGGTAGGCCACATCGGCCTCCGGCCCGTCCCCCGCCGACGCCTGCGCCGACCCGGGAACACCCGCGCCGAGCGCCAGCAAACCCGCCACCACCACACTTCGTACGGCACCACGGCGCACCGACACCACCTCCTCGCGCGGAGGCTAGCCACCGGCACCCCCGGCCGGTCGGACCATCACACGAACGAGGGCGCGCCCACCCCCATCTGCCGTGCGTACCTTTGAGCCATGCCGATCACCCTCCTGGCCCGCTCCGCCGCCCTCTTCCTCCTCGCCGCACTCCTGGAGATCGGCGGCGCCTGGCTCGTCTGGCAGGGCGTCCGCGCCCACAAGGGCTGGGCCTGGATCGGCGCCGGGATGATCGCCCTCGGGCTCTACGGCTTCGTCGCCACCCTCCAGCCCCAGGGCGACTTCGCCCGCGTCCTCGCCGCCTACGGCGGAGTCTTCGTCGCCGGATCCCTCGTATGGGGCGTCGTCGCCGACGGCTACCGCCCCGACCGCTGGGACATCACCGGAGCCCTGGTCTGCCTCGCCGGCATGGCCGTGATCATGTACGCCCCGCGCGGCCGCTGAGCCCCGCCTATGCTGGCGGGTAATCGCCCGTACGAACGACCGAGGAGCCCGCACATGAGCACGGCCGCCACCCGAACCGCCGTAGTCACCGGCGCGAGCAGCGGCATCGGCGCGGCCACCGCCCGACAGCTCGCCGCAGCCGGCTACCACGTCGTCCTCACCGCCCGCCGCAAGGACCGCATCGAAGCCCTCGCCGCCGAGCTCACCGAAGCCGGCCACCAGGCCACCGCGCACGCCCTCGACGTCACCGACCGCACCGCCGTCGACGCCTTCGCCGCCTCCCTGGCCCGCTGCGACGTACTCGTGAACAACGCCGGCGGCGCCATCGGTGCGGAGCCCGTCGCCACCGGCGACCCCGCCGACTGGCGCACGATGTACGAGGTCAACGTCATCGGCACCCTCCACATCACCCAGGCCCTGCTCCCCGCCCTCACCGCCTCCGGCGACGGCACCGTCGTGGTCCTCTCCTCCACCGCCGGCCACTCCACGTACGAGGGCGGAGCCGGCTACGTCGCCGCCAAGAACGGCGCCCGCGTCCTCGCCGAGACCCTGCGCCTGGAGATCGTCGGCCAGCCCGTACGCGTCATCGAGATCGCCCCGGGCATGGTCAAGACCGAGGAGTTCGCGAAGACCCGCTTCCGCGGCGACGCGGAGAAGGCCGAGAAGGTCTACGCGGGCGTCGCCGAACCCCTCTCCGCCGACGACGTGGCCGACACCATCACCTGGGCCGTGACCCGCCCCAGCCACGTCAACATCGACCTCCTGGTGGTCCGCCCCCGCGCCCAGGCCTCGAACACCAAGGTCCACCGCGAGCTCTAGAGAACCCCCGCCGCCTTCAGGTGCGGCATGAGGGCCGCCGGCTTCAGCCCGGCGGCCCTCGCCGCGTCCAGGGCCCGCTGGAGGTCCGCCGCCAGCGTCGGCGTGAAGTGCAGCAGCACGATGACCCCGGCCTGCAGCCGCGGCGTGGGCGGCGTCTCGCCCCAGCTGGTGAAATCGTGCGTCCAGGTGATCAGCGCCTTCACCCCGCACGCCTTGGCCGCGAGCCGCACGTCGTCGTTCACCGCCCCGTAGGGCGGCCGCAGCAGCTTCGGCGTCCGCCCGAAAGCCGCCTGGAGCCGCTCCCCCGCCCCGCAGACCTCGGCGTCCTTGCCGGCGGCGTCGAGCGCCGTGAGGTCCGGGTGGTTGACGGTGTGGTTCTCGACGCCGGCCCGCCCTTCCTCCGTGAGCCGGGTGAAGTACCCGGTGTCGTACGAGGCCGCCCCGGGCAGCAGGAACAACGAGGCGGGCACCCGCTTCTCCAACAGGATCCGGGCCGCGGCCGGATCGTGGTTCCAGCCGTCGTCGATGGTGATGAAGACGACCTTCTCCCGGGTCGGCACATGCGACACGACGGGCGGCAGCCCCGTCCTCGCCTGGGCGGACCCGGCGGCCCCGAGGGCGAGTGACAACGACGCGAGCGCGGCGGTCAGCACGCGAGATCTCCACATGCGGCACACCTTGGTCTAGACCATTCCGCTGGTCAACCCCCTTGCCTCAAGCGGAAGTTCGCGCCCCGTATCCCTGGAGCCCCACGACGGCGAAGAGCGCGGACGGACGTGCGCGGCGCAATGTGAAATTCCGTCACACGTTCGAGCGATCATCGGGGGACCGGCCAATCCCGCCAGGATTCCGCACCTAAGTTCAGCCGCAGCACGAACGGCCCCCGCCCGGGATCGCAGTCCCGGACGAGGGCCTCACCAACAGGGAAGAAAGGACTTCCTCATGGCTGAACAGGACCCTAGCGCCGCCGCACGCTTCATGGACCTCACCGACCCCCGCCACGCCTACATGTTCGGCTTCCTCCAGGCCGACGGGCACCTCGCACAGGGCGCAGGGCAGAAAGGGCACCTGAGTATCGAGATCAGCGAGCGGGACATCCACATCCTGCGCGACTTCCAAGCCCTCACCCCGTACCACAGCTCCATCACCCAGCGCACGAGGGCAACTAACTTCGCCGAGTCCCACACTTCTGCGACGTGGACCCTCTGCTCGCTCGAAGCCCGGAGCGCGATCAACAGGCTCGGAATGCCCTATGGACGCAAGTCGATGACGATCAAGCCGCCCCGCGTGGAGTTCTCGCGCCGCGACTACCTCCGAGGGGTCATCGACGCCGACGGGTCCGTCGGCTACACGGGCAAGGGCCTTCCGTTCGTCTCGCTCACCACCGCCAGCACGGCAGTGGGTGCATACCTGTGCCACTTCACCAAGAAGGTCACCGGGGCACAGCGGACCATCAAGCGCAACGCCCGGGACGCGATCTACAACATCCTCTACACGAAGGAAGCGGCGGTGGAGCTGGCCGCGCACCTCTACTACGACGGCTGCCTGGGCCTGGAGCGCAAGAAGGCCAAGGCAGCCGAAATCCGAGGCTGGATCCGGCCGGCGGACATGCGGGGCGCTCCGCCCCGTCGGCGCTGGACCCCGAAGGACGACGAGATCCTTCTGCAGTTGAACGACCCCGCGGCGGCCGGAGTCGCCCTCAACCGCACCGAGCAGAGCTGCTCCATGCGCCTTTGGCGCCTGCGCACCGGCAAGGCCTAATAGGTGGTTTCAGAAAGGGGTCGCGTGGGGCACGGCGGCGGATCAGATCCAGTGGTAATTGCTGTCGTCCATGGTCGGTAGCAGTGCCCGGGCAGCATCGAGCGGCGCCGTGGGAGTAACGAGTGCGGCGAGTGGGACCGGTGGGAACAGCGCCTTGTCGGCCGTGTCCTCGTAGTGGTGCCAGGTGAGGTGGCCGGCGCCAGCAGTGTCATCGTGCTCAATGGTGCGCAGACGAGCGCGGGTGGTGTTGTCGATGTGGACGCGGAAGACGAGGTGGAGTTTGCGGGGTGGGGTGCTGCCGGGGCGGGTGACCATGGCGTCCTGGATCCAGGTCAACTGTGGAACGCTGCTCGCCTCTGCGAGGTCCAGGCCCAATTCTTCGTCGAGTTCACGTGCGAGGGCTTGATGGATGGGTTCGCCAGGTTCGACGTTGCCACCTGGCAGGGTGTGCTGGTCCTGGCCGTTCTTCGTGCGGCGGATGAGGGCGATCTCGTCGCCGTTGAACAGGGCTGCGGCTACGCGAATCTTGATATGGGTGAACGGCTCGGCGGAGGTCACTGACTGGTTTCTCCTTCGATGGGCGAGGTGCGGTGGCGCCCCTTGGAGAGGCGGCGCAGGCAGATGATGCAGCACGCGAGTTGCACAAGCCCCTGATGCAGGTCAGCGCGGTGTTCGTAGCGGATCCGCAGGCGCTTGAACTGGTGCAGCCAGGCGAACGAACGCTCGACCACCCAGCGCACCCTGCCGAGACCAGACCCGTGGGCGACGCCCCGGCGGGCGATCATCGGCTTGATGCCGCGCTTCCACAGCAGACGGCGGTACTTGTCGAAGTCATAGCCCCGGTCGGCGTACAGGCGCCGCGGCTTGGTTCGAGGACGTCCCCGGCGCCCTCGAACCGGTGGGACCGCATCCAGCAGCGGCACGAGCTGGGTGACGTCGTGTCGGTTTCCGCCGGTGAGCGTGACCGCGAGCGGGGTTCCATGACGATCGACGATCAGGTGATGCTTGGAGCCGGGGCGGGCGCGGTCGACCGGCGACGGGCCGACGTGATTCCCTCCTTTGAGGGCCCGGACGTGCGAACCGTCCACGGCGCAGTCGTCCAAGTCCAGCAGGACCGCGCCACGCAGCTCGGTCAGCAGGGCGGCGTGCAGACGGGGCCGGACTCCGGCTTCGGTCCAGTCCCGCAGCCGACGCCAGGCCGTCACCCCGGAGCAGCCCACGACCTCGCGTGGCACGTCGCGCCAGGCCACGCCCTTACGCAGGACGTAGACGATGCCGGCCAGGGCGACCCTGTCCGGGACCGGGAGCCGTCCGGGATGGCGGTGCCAGCGCGTTGGCCGCACCGGCAACAGCGGGGCTATCCGATCCCGCAGCTCGTCGGGTACAAGGTTCATGGCCACGACGCTGAAGCTTGCCAAAGAACCTGGTTGAGCACACCGGGCTGGGTCGACATACTCCCCGGATGACCAACACCGGAGCCGAAACCGCTGAGCAAGGCTGGGACGTTCCCTGGTACCGCGTTCGCACAGACCGGTTCATGGCGTCGTTCTTGCCCTGTGCGGTCGAGGATCTGGGCACCGTCCGCAACGTCGACGTCGAGGTGCGGCTGACAGCGGATGACGCACGCTGGAGTGCGACCGTGTTTACCCTTGCTGAGGTCGATCGCCTGATGAAGCGTTGGTCTCGAACGGACGAAGAGCTGGGCGGGCTCTACCCCTGGTGTTCCGACGGCCTGATCGTTCGGGACGCCGACATCGGCAACATGACTCAAGTGCTCGTCGGCCTGCTCGACTCCAGTGCTCTCACGCAGGTCCTCCAGCGACTCGACGAAGAATGACCGCCCCGACCCCATTCTGAAACGATCAGTAAGTAGCAACACGCGGGAGCCCGGACCGATCGCCATCGGTCCGGGCTCCCGCATTCCCCCGACATCCGCGCCCGGGCCTCAGCCCTTGATGCAGATGACCTGCTTGAGCTTGGCCACGACCTGCACGAGGTCGGCCTGCTGGTCGATGACCTGCTCGATGGACTTGTACGCGCCCGGGATCTCGTCCACGACGCCCGAGTCCTTGCGGCACTCGACACCCTTGGTCTGCTCCGCCAGGTCGCGCGTCGAGAACCGCTTCTTCGCCGCCGTCCGGCTCATCTTGCGGCCCGCCCCGTGCGAGGCCGAATTGAAGGACTTCGCGTTGCCGAGTCCCTTCACGATGTACGAGCCCGTGCCCATGGAGCCCGGGATGATCCCGTAGTCACCGCTGCCGGCGCGGATCGCGCCCTTACGCGTGACCAGCAGGTCCATACCGTCGTACCGCTCCTCCGCCACGTAGTTGTGGTGGCAGCTGATCTCGCTGCCGAAGGAGACCTTCGCCTTCCGGAACTCCTTGCGGATGACTTCCTGGGAGAGGCTCATCATCGCGGCGCGGTTGAACCGTGCGTACTCCTGCGCCCAAAAGAGGTCATTGCGGTACGCCTGCATCTCCGGTGTAGCCGCGAGGAAGACCGCGAGGTCACGGTCGACAAGGTTCTGGTTGTGCGAGAGCCCCCGAGCAACGTTGATATGGAAATCCGCCAGCTCATTGCCGATGTTCCGCGATCCGGAGTGCAACATGATCCACACGGAATCGGACATATCAATACAAAGCTCCCAAAAATGATTGCCTCCGCCCAAGCTGCCCATTTGCCGCATAGCCCGGTCCCGCCGGAACTTCACCGCATCCGTGACGTAGTCGAAGCGCTCCCACAGATCCCCGAAGCCCGCCTCCCCGAACCCGTACAGCCGCGACGGGTCCACCGCCTCGCGGTGCATGCCCGCCCCCACCGGAATCGCCCGCTCGATCTTCGACCGCAGCCCCGACAGGTCCCCCGGCAGGTCGTTCGCCGTCAGGGACGTCTTCACCGCCGACATTCCGCAGCCGATGTCCACGCCCACCGCCGCCGGGCAGACCGCGTCCTTCATGGCGATCACCGAGCCGACGGTGGCTCCCTTGCCGTAGTGGACGTCCGGCATGACGGCCAGGCCCTTGATCCAGGGGAGGGTGGCGACGTTGTGCAGCTGCTGCATCGCGCTGTCCTCGACCGACGCCGGGTCGGTCCACATCCGGATCGGGACCTTCGCCCCGGGTACCTCTACATACGACATAAGGAATCAATCCCCCGAAAACTACAGAAAAGTCAGAATGCGCAAAAGCCTCGCTCTTGATCCCAAATACGACAGGGGACCGGCGCCAGCACCAGCGTGTGCGATAGACATTGTGTCCAGCCGCGCCCAAGTCGCGGCAACGCATTTTCCTGACCGTCGGGGGTCCGCCGGTCGAAGGGAGCCAGTGGACGTGCAGCGCAAGGCGGTACGGCGGCGAGTCCTGCCAGGCATCGCGATGCTCACCGCGCTCGCGGCCGGGGCGGCCGGCCTGACCGGGTGCACCAGCGGGAGCGAAGGCCGAAGCACCAGCGACTCGAAGGCCGGCGGCAGCTCCGCCGCGCCCGCCCAACCGGGGAAGTACCGCAGTCTGCCCGCGCCCTGCAAGGCCGGCGCCGACAGCAAGAAGCTCAAGGGCATGCTCCCGGCCGGGGACAGCCTCACCCCCGAGCAGCGCGACCAGATGTACGCCGGTGTCGCGGACGCCTCGTACGACGGCGACCGGCACGTCGGCTGCCGCTGGAGCGGGCAGAGCCCCGAGGAGACGCGGCTGCTGTCGGTCGGCTTCGAGCGCGTGGTCTCGTACGACCGGACCACCGCCAGCGACGACGACAAGGCCAAGCAGGTCTACGTACGCCGGCTCACCGACGCGAAGCTGCCCTTCCCCGGCCCGACCGCGAGCCCCACCCCGGCAGCGCCCACCCCGGCGGCTCCCACCCCCGCCGCGCCGACACCGGCGGCCCCGGCGGCCCCGGTCCAGGGCGCGCCCGCCTCCGGGACGCCGGCGTCACCCGCAGCGAGCCCGTCGGCGCCGGTCGAGCTCGGATCGCGCGTCCTGGAGGACCTCGCCAGCGACGCCTTCCTGGAGGACAAGCTCAGTCCCGCCGGGGCCAGCGCCGCGCAGTCCCGCACCGTGCGCATTGTGTTCCGTACCTCGAACGTCATCGTCACCATCGAGTACAGCGTGCAGCCCGCACTGCCCGGCACGGTCCCGCCGAGCACCGAAACCCAGGCCAAGGCGCGGCAGTTGGCGCAGGCCCTGGCGGAGCGTTTCAGCGAATGAGCGGTGCGCGCCGTGGTCTCGCGTGACGGCGCGCACAGCAGGCGGGTACCCGGTCGGGCTACCGTTGCCCGGGTCCCGCGTCCGAAGAACAACCGACAAACGTACTGAAGGAACCATGCACCGATCAGCCTCGCGCCTCACCCGCGTTCTCGCCTGCGCAGCCGTCCCGGTGATCCTCACCGTCGCCGGGTGTTCGTCCGACTCGGGCAAGGACACGAGCTCGAACGGCGAGAAGAAGTCCGGTTCGTCCTCGTCGGCCAAGCCCAACCCGAAGTCCTCCAAGGTTCTGGAGAAGGCGGCGTTCGCCACGCTGCCGGACCCCTGCAAGGCGCTGGCGACGGCGACGATAGACACGCTCGTCCCGGAGGCGAAGGACAAGAACGGGACGGCGACGAAGTCGAACGACCTGGCCACCCGTGCCAGCTGTTCCTGGAACGGTCTGGACGAGGACGGTCTGAAGGGCTCGCAGTACCGCTGGCTCTCGCTCTCCTTCTTCCGCTACGACTCCCACGCCACCCTCGGTGACGCCAACAAGCGTGCGGAGGAGCAGTACAACAAGGAGGTCGGGACGGCGAAGACCGAGGAGGGCGCGCAGGACCCGCAGACGGAGGCGGTGGCCGGGATCGGCGACCAGGCGACGTCGGTGATCTACAAGGCGAAGAAGGATGTCGACTCCTTCAACACCTCGATCGTGGCGCGCGCCCAGAACGTGGTCATCCGGCTCGACTACAACGGTGCCGCGTACGAGGGGGCCGGTGCGCCGGACCACGGGAAGCTGCTCCAGGACGCGATCGCGGCGGCCAAGGAGGCTGTGACCTCGGTGGACGCGGCCAACAAGGCGCCGGCGGAGCAGCCGCAGTCCCCGCAGCCCCAGTAGGGATGGGCGCGGGGGCCGGCAGGGACGGGTGCGGGGCGGGGCCTCCTGGGGCGCTGACATCGAGTCACCCGTACGCTGTGCCTGCCGCAGCTCGGTAAAGGCGCGGTAAGTACCCAGTACTGAGCACCAGCACGCTGCGCTCGGTATGTGCTCGACAAGGGGAGGGGATCGCGGGTGGCCGCGATGCAACTGACTCGTACGCACCGGATTCTCATAGGCGTGGTGGTCGCGGGTGCCGTGGTCATCGCGGGGATCGGGTTCGCGGGCTCGTACTCCGCGGTGCG
>NZ_JBIAVW010000021.1:144343-158870 GCF_042894785.1 Streptomyces sp. NPDC001502 | reverse complement strand
CCGCCACATCCAGCCCCGCCACCCACTGAGGCACGGGCCCACATCTCCAGCCCCGCCGGCGTTTGAGGCGCGGGTCCGGGCAGAGCCCGGCAGACGGCCCGCACCGCACACCGCCGAGCCGCCCGCAGGGCACACGGCTCGCGCCGAACACATCCGGCATACGGCCACCCCAACGGCCCCGAACCACGACACCTCGTCCCTGGACACCCTCCCGGAACGAGGTGTACCAAATCCCCCATGACGATCAACGGCGGTATTTCCTTCTGGTACGCGTCCGAGCGAAGCGGCACCCCGGCCACCCCACCCCGCGCACCCCTCACCGCCGACACCACGGCCGACGTCGTCATCGTCGGCGGCGGCTACACCGGCCTGTGGACCGCCTACTACCTCAAGCGCGCCGCCCCCGACCTCCGCATCACCGTCCTGGAACAGAAGTTCTGCGGCTACGGCGCCTCCGGCCGCAACGGCGGCTGGCTCTACAACGGCATCGCCGGCCGCGACCGCTACGCCGCCCTCCACGGCCGGCCGGCCGCCCGCCGCCTCCAGCAGGCCATGAACGAGACCGTCACCGAGGTCATCGACGTCACCGCCAAGGAAGGCATCGACGCCGACATCCACCGCGGCGGTGTCCTCGAAGTCGCCCGCACCCCCGCCCAACTCGGCCGCCTGAAGGCCTTCCACGCCCACGAGGTCGCCTTCGGCGAGACCGACCGCGAGCTCCACGACGCCCCCGCCACCCGCGCCCGCATCGACATCGCCGACGCCGTCGGCTCCAGCTGGAGCCCCCACGGCGCCCGCATCCACCCCCTGAAGCTGGTCCGGGGCCTGGCCGCCGCCGTCGAAGCCCTCGGGGTGGTCATCCACGAGTCCACGCCCGTCACCGAGATCGCCCCGCGCCGGGCCGTCACCCCGTACGGCACCGTCCGCGCCCCCTACGTACTGCGCTGCACCGAGGGCTTCACCGCCGCCCTCAAGGGCCAGAAGCGCTCATGGCTCCCCATGAACTCCTCGATGATCGTGACGGCTCCGCTCCCCGCCGAGACCTGGTCCCGGCTGGGCTGGTCGGACAGCACGCTCCTCGGCGACATGGCCCACGCGTACATGTACGCCCAGCGCACCGCCGACGACCGCATCGCGATCGGCGGCCGCGGGGTCCCGTACCGCTTCGGCTCCCGCACCGACCACGACGGCCGCACCCAACCGGCCACCGTCTCCGCCCTGACCACCCTCCTGACCTCCTTCTTCCCGCAGCTCGCGGGTACGGAGATCACCCATGCCTGGTCGGGCGTGCTCGGCGTGCCCCGCGACTGGTGCGCCACCGTCACCCTGGACCGCGCCTCGGGCCTGGGCTGGGCGGGCGGCTACGTGGGCTCGGGCGTCGCCACCTCCAACCTCGCGGCCCGCACCCTGCGCGATCTGGTCCTCGGCGAATCCACCGAACTGACCACCCTGCCCTGGGTCGACCACCGCGTCCGCCGCTGGGAGCCGGAACCTTTCCGCTGGCTCGGCGTCCAGGCCCTCTACGCCGCCTACCGCGAGGCGGACCGCCACGAGAGCACCACCCACCGCCCGACGACCACCCCCCTGGCCCGCCTGGCCGACCGCATCTCGGGCCGCCACTGATCAGACGGCCGAGGTCAGGCCCTCGATCGCCGTCCGGGCCCATTCCTGCGCCCCCACCGCCGTCCCGGCCACCACTCCGGTCGCCACCGGCGCCAGGGCTCCCTTGAGCGCGGCCAGGGCGCGGCGCAGCCGCCCCTGGTCGGGCTCGCCCGTCCCGGCGACCTCCGCGAGGACGTCCTGGGCGGCGGCCTCGGCGTCCTCACGGTCCCGGTCGGGCAGACCCGACTCGGGGAGCTGCCGCAGCAGGTCGGCGACGAGAACGGCAAGGGCGGCGACGGCGGCAGCGGCTTCGGAGCCGGGCGCGGGCGCGGTGTTGTTCTGCTGGTTCTGGGTGACGCTGTCGTTGCCCCAGGCGAACTGGGCTCCGGAGACGGCTCCGTGGAAGACCGGACCGGACCGGTCGGCGTTCTGCTGCTGATCGCTCATGTGCGGGTACCGTCCTCGTTCGTCGTCTGGTTCAGGACGGCGTGGACGTTGTTCCACGCCAGCTGGACATCGTGGACCGGCCCGTTGAAGACCGGTCCCTCGTAGTGGTGGTGGACGACCGTCGGGCCCGGTTCGGTCCGGACGGCCTTTTCGAGCACCGGCAGCGACGTACGCAGTCCGACCAGGTCGACGAGCCCGTTGTGCAGGACGCCGAGTTGCCCCGTCCCCGTCACGGAACAGTCCTCCAGCCGGCCTCCGGCGCCGTCGACGAAACTCGCGCCGCTCACCGCGCAGTCGGCGAGGGTGGCGTCGACGGCCTCCAGCCGGGCCGAGTCCCTCGCGAAGACGCCCAGTCCGTCGCTGCCGGTCACGGTGAGGTTCCGCGCGACGATCCGTGCGCTGCCGAACGCGGCCGCCCCGACGGTGGTCACCGCCTCGGCCCGGCAGTCGTGCAGGAGCAACTGGGCTTCCTCTCCGGCGCCGAAGGCCAGCGCCGCCCGCTCCACCGACATCCGGCGCAGCGTCACCCAGGACTGCCCGAGAGCGGTCACCGCGGCCATGCCGACGTCCCGCATCACCCCGTCGGTGACCTCGGCCTGCGTGCCGCCGTTGCCCCGGGTCTCCAGCCCGGACGGGCAGCGTTCCACCGTGACGTGCTCGAAGACGGCGGTGGCCTCGTCGTGGACCCGCAGGGCGGCACTGGTCAGGTCCCGGACCTCGAGCCGGGTGAACCGGCCGCGGCCGCCGTCGGTGACGGCGACACCGACCTTGCCGTCGGCGATGCGGCAGCCGTGGACCTCCGGGGCGCCGCCCCGGGTCACGTACACCGCGACGTTGCCCACCCTGGAGATCTGGCAGTTCTCGAACCGGCCGCGGCCACCGTTGTTGACGTCGAGGCCGGTGTCACGGCAGCCGGTGAGCACGCAGTCGCGCACCACCGGGTCGGCGCCGCTCGCCACCGCGATCCCGAACCGCGCGTCGACGACGCGGGTGCGCTCCACGCGGCCCCGGGACTGCTCTATGTACGCGATGCCCTCCGCCTCCACGGATTCGACGAGGCAGTCGGTCACGGTCAGTTCCGCCTGCGCGCCGGCGAGGACCGCGGCCATCCCGGTGCGGGTCAGCACGCTCCCCTCGATCCGGGCCTGCCCGCCGCTGACGCGGACCCCGTGGATCCGGCTGCCCTCGATCCGGCTGCCGACGACCGAGAGCCGGCCGCCGTCGATCACGGCGAGCGCGTTGTCCGCGGCGTCGGTGAACCGGCACCGCTCGACGAGCCCGGCGGCCCCCGCGAGCAGGACCCGGCCGTGCAGGACCGTGCTGTCCCGCAGCGTCACCGAGGTGCCCGGCCGGGCGTGCAGCGCGACACCGTCGTAGGCCCGGATCTCGGTCCGCTCCAGCGTCAGCGTCCCCGCGTGGCAGCCCACCACGTCGGCGTCCCGGCCGACCAGTACGAGCCCCTGGACGACCGCCGGCGCGAAGGAGTCCAGGACGGCGCCCCGGGGTCGTGCCACCACGACCGAACCGGGCCCCCCGACCGCGACCAGGCGGACCTCGCCGCGGATGGTGAGCGTCTCCTCGTAGTGGCCGGGCTCGATCTCGATCAGCGCCGCCCGCCCGCGCCGGGCCGCCTCGGCGAGGGCGGAGGTGATGTCCCGGTGGGCGCGCCGGCCCCCGTGCGGTGAGACGACGTACCGCGCGACCATTCCCGCCTCCCCTGTCGGACAGCCCCCGAACGGTCAGAGGCCCTGCCGTCCGCTCGGACGACAGGGCCTCTGGTGTACTTCCTCGGAGCCCCCTGTCGGATTCGAACCGACGACCTACGCTTTACAAGAGCGTTGCTCTGGCCAGCTGAGCTAAGGAGGCGCAACCGCCCTCACTCTACACAGCGGCCCACATCGCGTAATGCGAAATTCGACACCTTCCCGGTGCTGACAGGAGCCGTCCCGGCGGGTAGCGTCGAGCGGAAGTCCACCTAGTGGACTAGACCCATTCTTCCTTCCACTCGGATCGTCCGGCACGTTCCTGCCGGTAGAAGGGATTCATCACCATGGCTTCTGTCACTTTCGACAAGGCGACCCGGCTGTACCCCGGGGGCGACAAGCCCGCCGTCGACCAGCTTGAGCTGGAGATCCAGGACGGCGAGTTCCTCGTCCTCGTCGGCCCGTCCGGCTGCGGCAAGTCCACCTCGCTGCGCATGCTGGCCGGCCTGGAGGACGTCAACGGCGGCGCCATCCGCATCGGCGACCGCGACGTCACGCACCTGCCGCCCAAGGACCGGGACATCGCGATGGTGTTCCAGAACTACGCGCTCTACCCGCACATGTCCGTCGCCGACAACATGGGCTTCGCGCTCAAGATCGCCGGTGAGGACAAGGCCACCATCCGCAAGAAGGTGGAGGACGCGGCGAAGATGCTCGACCTCACCCAGTACCTCGACCGGAAGCCGAAGGCGCTCTCCGGCGGTCAGCGCCAGCGCGTCGCCATGGGCCGCGCCATCGTGCGCAAGCCGCAGGTGTTCCTCATGGACGAGCCGCTGTCGAACCTCGACGCCAAGCTCCGCGTCTCCACCCGCACGCAGATCGCGGCGCTCCAGCGCGACCTCGGCATCACCACCGTCTACGTCACCCACGACCAGGTCGAGGCCATGACGATGGGCGACCGCGTGGCGGTCCTGAAGGACGGGCTGCTCCAGCAGGTCGACACCCCGCGCAACATGTACGACCGCCCCGCGAACCTCTTCGTCGCCGGCTTCATCGGCTCGCCGGCCATGAACCTGGTCGAGGTCCCGATCACCGACGGCGGTGTGAAGTTCGGCGACAGCGTCGTCCCGGTGTCCCGCGAGGCGCTGTCCGCGGCGGCCGACGCGGGCGACCGCACCGTCACGGTCGGCGTCCGCCCGGAGCACTTCGACGTCGCCGAGACCGGCGGTCTGACCATCGTCGTGAACGTCGTCGAGGAACTCGGCGCCGACGGCTACGTCTACGGCTCCACGACCTCCGCCGAGGGCTCGCAGGACCTCGTGGTCCGCGTGGGCGGCCGCCAGGTCCCGGAGAAGGGCTCCAGCCTCCACGTGGTGCCGCGCGCGGACGAGATCCACGTCTTCTCGACCTCCTCCGGCGAGCGGCTCTCGGCCTAGCGCTTCCCGCAGGTTTCGCAGTCGTTGGAGGGGCGTCCCGTCAAGGGGCGCCCCTCCGGCGTTCGTTGCCCGTCGCCGCCCGTCCAGGAGCACGGCAGGAACCCCGGCAGACCGGGCCATTCGGCCCCGACCGTCAACCCTCAATTCGAAAAACCACGTCGAACCATCCCCCGACAGGGTGACTAAATGTCGCCAAATCTTCACCGAGCGCTACTCTCGCCCTCGTGACCCACACTGCCCGCCGTATCGGCCGTTCCCTCGCCCTGGTCCTGCCCGTCGTCCTGGTCCTGTCCGGGACCCTCGCGGTCACCATGGTCCCCTGGGCGGACACTTCGTCCTCCCAGGTCCTGACCGCCTCCGCCGAGGACGTCTCCGTCCCCGCGAAGCCGCGTGCCGCGCACGAGGTGCTGCGCGATCAGCTCGTCGGTGAGCTGCAGCAGGGCGGGCAGCCGGACGACGTGCTCACCCACCTCCAGCAGGAGGTGAACCGGCGGCCGTCGCTCGCCGAGCACTGCGTGGGGATCGCGCGGGCGCTGGGGCGGGCCGCCGTGGACGCGTACGGCCCCACGAAGGCCCAGTCGTTCGCCCGGCCCGTCTGCGACACCTCGTACGCCTCCGGCGTCGCCTCCATGGGCTGACGCGCCACCTCCCTACGCTGGCCGTCATGACCGACGACCACCGATCCGCTCCATCCGCTCCGCCCGCTCCCTCCGCAGCCGCGTTCCCCGCCGCCCCCACCCAGGCCGTCGTCCTGGCGGGCGGCCAGGGTTCGCGGCTGCGGCCGTACACGGACGACCGCCCGAAGCCGATGGTCGAGATCCCGGGGACGGGGGTGCCGATCATCGGGCACCAGCTGGCCTGGCTGGCCTCCGAGGGGGTCACGGACGCCGTGGTCTCCTGCGGGCACCTGGCCGAGGTGCTCCAGGAGTGGCTCGCCGGGGCCCGGTTGCCGCTGCGCGTGACCACGGTGGTCGAGGAGGAGCCGCTGGGGCGCGGCGGCGGTCTCAAGTACGCCGCCCGGCACCTCCCGCACCCCGACGGCGCCTGGTACGCGACCAACGGCGACATCTGGACCCGCTTTTCGCTCCGCGAGATGGCCGCCTTCCACGCGGAGCGCGACGCGGTGGCCACGCTCGCGCTGGCGCGGCCGCGGATCCCGTGGGGGGTCGTGGAGACCAACGAGTTCGGGCAGGTGCTGGACTTCATCGAGGCGCCGCCCTCGCCCTATCCGGTCAACGCCGGCGTGTACGTCTTCAGCCCCGAATTCGCCGCCCTGCTCCCGGACTTGGGGGACCACGAGCGCACGACGTTCCCGCGCCTGGCCCGTGAGCGGCGCCTCGCGGGGTTCCCGCTGCCGCAGGGGGCCTACTGGCGGGCGATCGACACGGCGAAGGACCTCACCGAGGCCGCACGGGAGTTGGCGGCGCAGAAGGGCGCCTGAGGCCCTCCACGGACCGACCGGTGCCCGTACGGCACCGGCTTCGCGTGCCCCGCACACGCACGCGCGCCCGGCACAGGGGAAAGGGGCCCGGCACGCGCGCGCGTGCCGGGCCCCTTTCCCCTGTGCCGGTGTCAGCCGATGAGCCCGCCGATCAGGCCCGGCTGCTTGGGGGCCGGAGCCCCGCCGCCCGTGCTGCTCCCCGCGGAGGAGGACGGCTGCCTCGGTGAGGAGGACTGGCGGGGGGTGCTGCGCGGGGTCTGCTGCTGCTTGCCGGTGCTGCCGCGTGTCGCGGCGGGCGACTCGGAGCGTGTCCCCGAAGTCCCCTTGGAGGGGCTGCCGGACGCGGTCTTCCCGGACTTGGCGGCGGGCTCGGTCGCGCTGGCCGAGGGCGAGGCGGCCTTGGTCGGCGGCTTCGTGGGCTGCTGCTGTCCGGGCTGCGGACCGGCCGGTGCCTGCTGCGGCAGCGGACGGCCGGGCAGGTAGTTGCTGGGGGCTTCGCCCGGCCCGGGGACGGTGACGACGGTGGAGGAACGGACGGCGCCGCCGAGGAGCGAGCCGACGAGCAGGGTGAGTCCGCACACGACGGTGGCCATGACGGCCCCGCGGCGCAGTACGCGCCGCCGCAGCCGCCAGATCTCGGAGCGCGGACCGAGCGTGCGCCAGGCCTCGCCGGCGAGGCGTCCGTCGAGGGAGTAGACCGGGGCGCCGGCGATGATCAGCGGGCTCCAGGCGGCGAGGTAGATGATGTCGGGCGCGTCGTAGGCCGGGACGGTCTTCCAGCTCACCGTCATCAGCAGTGCGGCGGACAGCAGCGCCCCGAAGCAGGCGGCGAACCGCTGCCACAGGCCGAAGACCGTGAGCACGCCGACGATGACCTGGAGGAAGGCCACGCTCAGACCCGCGCCGACCGGGTGGGCGAGGGCGAAGTCGCGCAGCGGCTCGGCGAGGGCCCAGGGGTTCAGCGTGTGCAGCCAGGTGACCATGGAACCGCGTTCGCCGCCGTCGAAGTAGACGGGGTCGCACAGCTTGCCCATGCCGGCGTAGATCGAGATGAAGCCGAGGAAGACGCGCAGCGGGAGCAGCACGACGCCGAGGTTCATCCGGCGGCCGGGGTAGTAGGAGGCCTGGCCGCGGGTGTCGGGGCCGGCCCGGCGGGAGTCGGCCCCGGGGCCGGAGCCGGGCGGCTCCTGCTGGTAGGGCAGGTCGCGTACGGCGGCCAGCGGGCGGGTCTCGGCGGGGTCCCCGTAGCTGCGCTGGCCGATGACGGTCGGCGTGGCGATGGTGTCCTCGGCGAGGTCGTGGGCCAGGTCGACGCGGGGGATGACCTGGGTGGCGCCGCCGTCGTACTCGTCGTGTCCGCGGCCGGCCTCACGGACGGCCTGGAGCAGTCCGCCCATGGCGGCGGCGTCGCCGGCGTCGGACTTGCCGCTCCAGACCACGGGGGCCCGGCGGCGGGTGGCCCCGGCGGCCGCCACCACGGCGCCACCCAGAACGGGTGCGCGGCCGGGGGCCTTCGCGGGCTTGGAACGCGCGCTCGGGCTCGGTGCGAGCCGCACGCGGAAGCTGGCGTGGTTGACGATGACCTGTGCGGGGTCGCACGGCACCTTGACCATGCTCAGCGCGGGCTGGTCGTCGAACCCTGACGTTCTGGTGTCCACACTCATCTAACCGAGTGATCAGTGCTTAGGACACTGCCTTGACGTCAGGGATGTGTCCGAGACCCGTCAAGATCAAGCCACCCCGCCCGAATCGGGCGGGGTGACACGCTCACGGGTCATATTCCGTGAGCCAAGTGGATCAGTCGCGCGAGGGATCCGCCGCGCGGGGATCCGCCGCAGGGGTCCGTCGTACGGGATCAGATGCGGCCGCGGTCGGCACGGCGGCGGGCCGCCTCGTAGAGGACCACACCGGCGGCGACACCGGCGTTGAGGGACTCGGCGCCACCCGGCATCGGGATGCGGACGAGGTAGTCGCAGTTCTCGCCGACGAGACGGCCGAGGCCCTTGCCCTCGGAGCCGACGACGATGACGACCGGGCCCGCCAGCTCGGCCAGGTCGTTGACCGTGTGCGTGCCCTCGGCCGCGAGGCCGACGATGGTGATGCCGGCCTTCTTGTAGTCCTGGAGGGCGCGGGTCAGGTTGGTGACGCGCGAGACCGGGGTGCGGGCGGCGGTGCCGGCCGAGGTCTTCCAGGCGCCGGCGGTCATGCCGGCGGCGCGGCGCTCGGGGATGACCACGCCGTGGCCGCCGAAGGCGGAGACGGAACGGACGATCGCGCCGAGGTTGCGCGGGTCGGTGACCCCGTCGAGGGCGACGATCAGCGGGTCCTCGCCGTTGTCGTACGCGGCGGCGGTGAGGTCCTCCGGGTGCGCGTACTCGTACGGCGGGACCTGGAGGACCATGCCCTGGTGGTTGAGCCCGTTGGTCATGCGGTCGAGCTCGGGGCGCGGGGCTTCCATCAGGTTGATGTTGCCGCGCTCGGCGGCGAGCTGGAGGGCCTCGCGGACGCGCTCGTCGTTGTCGATGAACTGCTGGACGTAGAGGGTGGTGGCCGGGACCCCGTCGCGCAGCGCCTCGAAGACCGGGTTGCGGCCGACGACCATCTCGCTGGTGCCCTTGGGGCCGCCGCGGCGCGGGGCGGGGCGGCGCTTGGCGGCCTGGCGGGCCATGGCGTTGCTGATGCGGTTCGCCTTGTGCTTCTTGCGGTCCTCGGCCTTGGGCGTGGGGCCCTTGCCTTCCAGACCCTTGCGCCGCTGGCCACCGCTGCCGACCGTCGCGCCCTTCTTGTTGGACGTGCGGCGGTTCCTGCGCTGGCTGTTCCCGGCCATGACTTCTACCTGTTTTCGTTGGTGCTGCGGTATGTACGTATGAAGAGTGTGCCGCCCGGAGCTCCGGGCGGCACACCAAGCTCAGCTGCCTGGGCTCAGCGGGGGCCGAGCGTCCAGCGCGGACCCGTGGGGCTGTCCTCGATGACCAGCCCGGACTGCTGCAGCTGGTCGCGGATCGCGTCGGCGGTCGCCCAGTCCTTGCGGGCCCGGGCGGACTCGCGCTGCTCCAGGACGAGTCGCACGAGGGTGTCCACGGCGCCGTGGAGCTCCTCGCCGCGGTCGGAGCCGTTCCCGCCGTCCCAGTGGGGGTCGAGCGGGTCCAGGCCGAGGACGCCCAGCATGGCCCGTACCTCGGACAGGCGCGCGATGGCCGCGTCCTTGTCGTCGGCGGCGAGCGCGCTGTTGCCCTGGCGGACGGTGGTGTGGACGATCGCGAGCGCCTGCGGGACGCCCAGGTCGTCGTCCATGGCCTCGGCGAAGGCGGGCGGGACCTCGCCCGCCGGCTCGACGGGGCCGCCGGCCTTCTCGATGACGCGCTGGTAGAAGCCCTCGATCCGGGCGAAGGCCGACTCGGCCTCGCGCAGGGCCTCCTCGCTGTACTCGATCATCGACCGGTAGTGCGGGGTGCCGAGGTAGTAGCGCAGGACGATCGGGCGCCACTGCTTGACCATCTCGGAGACGAGGACGGAGTTGCCCAGCGACTTGGACATCTTCTCGCCGGACATGGTGACCCAGGCGTTGTGGACCCAGTACTTCGCGAACTCGTCGCCGAAGGCCTTGGCCTGGGCGATCTCGTTCTCGTGGTGCGGGAAGATCAGGTCGAGCCCGCCGCCGTGGATGTCGAAGGCCTCACCGAGGTACTTGTGCGCCATGGCGGAGCACTCCAGGTGCCACCCGGGACGGCCGCGGCCCCACGGGGTCTCCCAGGAGGGCTCGCCGGGCTTGACCGACTTCCACATGGCGAAGTCACGGGCGTCGCGCTTGCCCGTCTCGCCCGTGCTCTCCGGCTGGCGGATGTTGTCGAGCTCCTGGCGGGAGAGCGAGAGGTAGTCGGCGTACGACTTCACGTCGAAGTAGACGTTGCCCTCGGACTCGTAGGCGTGGCCGCGCTCGATGAGGCCGCGCATCATCTCGACCATCTCGGTGACGTGGCCGGTGGCGCGCGGCTCGTAGGTGGGCGGGAGGCAGCCGAGGGCGCTGTAGCCGTCGTTGAAGGCGCGCTCGTTCTCGTAGCCGATGGACCACCACGGGCGGCGCTGCTCGGCGGCCTTCGCGATGATCTTGTCGTCGATGTCCGTGACGTTGCGGATGAAGGTGACCTCGTAGCCCCGGTACTCGAACCAGCGGCGCATCATGTCGAAGTTGAGGCCCGACCGGATGTGCCCGATGTGCGGGGCTGCCTGCACCGTGGCGCCACACAGGTAGATCGAGACACAGCCCGCGGTGAGCGGGGTGAAGTCGCGGATCTGCCGGGCGCTGGTGTCGTACAGGCGAATAGTCACGGCATCCAGGGTAGTGGCCCTGTAGCAGTGCCCCGCGACCCTTTCGGGACCCGGGGCACCTTTGTTGCCGAAGATGTACGGCCGCTACGAGGGATCAGGCCCGGTTCGTCCGGTACACGAGGGCCGTGGCGATCGCGGCGAGCCCCTCGGCGCGGCCGGTGAGCCCCAGGCCGTCGGTGGTGGTGCCGGACACGGAGACGGGGGCGCCGGCGGCGGCCGCGAGCGCCTTCTGCGCTTCTTCGCGCCGCTTGCCGATCTTCGGGCGCACGCCGATCACCTGGATGGCGATGTTGCCGATCTCGAAGCCCTCGGCGCGGACGATACGGGCCGCCTCCGCCAGAAGGGTGACACCGGCGGCGCCGGACCACTCGGGGCGGGAGGTGCCGAAGTGCGCGCCGAGGTCACCGACACCGGCGGCGGAGAAGAGCGCGTCGCAGGCGGCGTGGGCGGCGACGTCGCCGTCGGAGTGCCCGGCGAGGCCGTCCTCGCCCTCCCAGAGCAGGCCGGCGCACCACAGCTCGCGGCCGGTCTCGAAGGCGTGCACGTCGGTGCCGATGCCGACGAGCGGGATCAGCGGGGCGGTGTGCGTGGTCGGCTCAGTAGCCATCGTTGGCCCTCCTGCGGGCGAGTACGGCCTCGGCGAGGACCAGGTCGAGCGGGCGGGTGACCTTGAAGGCCTCTTCGTGGCCCGGGATCACCATGACGGTGACACCGAGGCGTTCCACCATGCCGGCGTCGTCGGTGGCGCCCTCGCCGTCGACGGCGATCGCGGCGTGCGCCCGCCGGAGGGTGGCGAGGTCGAAGCCCTGCGGGGTCTGCACGGCGCGCAGCCGCGCCCGATCGGGCGTGCCGAGGACCGGCTCGGGCTCGCCGGGCTTGCCGGGCTCGACCTCCTTGACGGTGTCGGCCAGGGGCAGCGCGGGCACCACGGCGGGCGCTCCGTCGCGTACGGCTTCGACGACCGAGTCCACCGTGTCCACGGGGACGAGCGGGCGGGCCGCGTCGTGGATGAGCACGGAGGTGATGTCCGGCGGCAGCGCGTCCAGGCCGGCGCGGACGGACTCCTGGCGGGTCTCCCCGCCGGGGACGACCAGCAGCTCGGTGCGCTCGGGCAGCGTGTGCTCGCCCAGCAGCAGGCGCACCTCGGCGGCCTCGGCGGGCGGGGCGACGACCACGACGAGGGAGACCGCGCGGGAGCGGGCCATCGCGCGTACGGCGTGGATGAGCATCGGGGTGCCGCCGAGGGCCCGCAGGGCCTTGGGGGCGCCGGGACCGAGGCGTACCCCCCGGCCGGCGGCCGGGATCACCGCGGCGGTGCGGTGGGGACGCGTTACGTCAGACATCAGTAGCTCCGAGCCAGGTTTGTGACTTCGGCCGACATGGGTATGGCCTGAAGGGTGCCGGGTGCGACGCCCCTCGCCCCTTCCGTGACGACCGGTCGAGCAGGCTGCCCGGGCCCGGCACGCCATCGTGATGGTGGCAGTGAGGCGGTAAGGCAAAAGGTACGGATACAGACATGCCGCAGCGCCCGGCAACAGGCCTCTCGTGGAGGAGAGACCTTGTCATCGGGCACCGCGGCAAGCTGCGCACCAAATGGTGCACGGGAACTCGCGTCAGGACGCGAGCACCTCGTCGAGGAGGGCCTCGGCCTTGTCCTCGTTCGTGTTCTCAGCGAGCGCGAGCTCGCTCACCAGAATCTGGCGTGCCTTCGCGAGCATGCGCTTCTCACCCGCGGAAAGCCCGCGCTCACGCTCACGACGCCACAGGTCGCGCACCACTTCGGCGACCTTGATGACATCGCCAGAAGCGAGCTTCTCCAGATTTGCCTTGTAGCGCCGGGACCAGTTCGTCGGCTCTTCTGCATACGGTGCACGAAGCACCTCGAAGACCCGGTCCAGCCCGTCCTGGCCGACTACGTCGCGAACGCCGACGAACTCCGCATTGTCCGCAGGCACACGAACCGTCAGGTCGCCCTGGGCGACCTTGAGCACCAAGTAGGTCTTGTCCACGCCTTTGATCTGACGAGTCTCAATGGCCTCGATCAGCGCGGCCCCGTGATGGGGATAGACCACGGTGTCGCCAACCTTGAACGTCATGTGACAGGTACCCCTTCCGTGGCTATCCAGGGTAACACGAGAACTGACCGTTATGAATGGCGTTTTCGCAGGTCAGGGCACATCTCGGGGCTTGACAACAGCGACACGAACGTGCTGCGGAGAGCTTCCGGAAGGGGGTATTCGCAGGTCGGGGGCGCTGCGCGGACCAGGCGAAAGGGCCACGCTACACCTGCCCGGCACCCCCATCCGTGTGACGTACGTCCCGTTTTGCCGGATTCGGAGTCGAGAAACCGAACTACTCCGTCCGACTGGCGGCCACCCTCACCGGGCAGGTTCCGGCCCAATCCCGAATTGATCACGAAGTGCGTTCGAGGGAATCCGGAAATTGATCAACAGGGGTGCGGCGCACGATATGCGAACGCCACAAGATCGGCTCGGTGAACGGCACCGCGGAATGCAAGATCGCGGGGCGCTCCCAGGGCGGCGGCCGCGCTGCGGAGGGTCGGGTGCGGGGGCGGGGCGGCGGCTCGGTAACCTAAGCGCGCTGACACACCCTTAGAGCGGCTTTACCTCGGCCGTTCCGAGCGTCCACCCGCCCCTTCCGTTCGTCCAAGGAGATGCCGCCGCCGTGAGCCGCAGCCTTCGACGCGGCGCCCTCGCCGCCACTGCCGTCGTGTTCTCGATCGCCTCGCTGGCCGCATGCGGTGCGGGCCGGGACGCGCAGACCCTCCAGATCAAGCCGGACAACGCCGCCGCCGCCAAGGGCGAGATCGAGGTCCAGAACGCACTGGTGATCACCCAGGGCCAGAAGGGCGAGAAGGGCCCCGCGGTCGTCTCCGCGACGGTCTTCAACAACGGCACCAAGGCGGAGACGCTTGACAGCATCACCCTCCCGGGTGGCAAGGGCAAGGTCGCGCTGAAGCCGGCCGAAGGCTCCGGCAAGGTCACCGTGCCGGCCCTCGGCTACGTCGTGATCGGTGGCAAGGGCAACGCCTCTGCCGTGATCGAGGACGGCGCCGCGACCGTCCGTGACGGCGAGGTCCAGAAGGTCCTCTTCCAGCTGAGCAGCACGGGCGGCATCGAGCTGGAGGCCTTCGTGGTCCCGGCCACCGGTGCGTACGCGCCGTTCGGCCCGACCGCGGCTCCGGCCCCGGCCGCGCCCGCCACCCCCTCCGGCTCCCCCTCGGGCACGCCGTCGGGTTCCCCCTCCGGCTCCCCGTCGGCCGGGGCCACCGGCGCGGCCGCGGGCGCCACCCCGTCCGGGTCCGCCTCGGGCAGCGCCACCGGTACGCCGTCGGGTTCCCCCTCGCACAGCGCCGGCCACTGACGCGGACCCCGCGTACGCAAACGGGAAGGGCCCCCATCCGCATCAGCGGGTGGGGGCCCTTCCCGTAGGGCGTTGAGGGCCGGGTCGGCCTACGGCTCGAACCCCATTCCGCGTGCGCCCCTCGCACGGCGAGGCCCCGGGGGGCCTCACCGGCTTCGAGACGCTGCACCGGCCTCCGGCCGGCC
>NZ_JBIAVW010000021.1:0-144243 GCF_042894785.1 Streptomyces sp. NPDC001502 | reverse complement strand
CCGGACCGCGCGAACGCCGTCGGCCTACGGCTCGAACTTGTAGCCGAGGCCGCGCACCGTGACCAGGTAGCGCGGCGCGCCCGGGTCCGGCTCGAACCCCATTCCGCGTGCGCCCCTCGCGCGGCGAGGCCCCGGGGGGCCTCACCGGCTTCGAGACGCTGTGCCGGCCTCCGGCCGGCCCCGGACCGCGCGAACGCCGTCGGCCTACGGCTCGAACTTGTAGCCGAGGCCGCGCACCGTGACCAGGTAGCGCGGCGCGCCCGGGTCCGGCTCGATCTTCGCGCGCAGGCGCTTGACGTGGACGTCCAGCGTCTTGGTGTCACCGACGTAGTCGGCGCCCCAGACGCGGTCGATGAGCTGCATACGGGTCAGCACACGGCCCGCGTTGCGCAGCAGCATCTCCAGCAGGTCGAACTCCTTCAGCGGGAGGTCCACCTTGCCGCCGGAGACGGTGACCACGTGGCGGTCGACGTCCATCCGTACGGGGCCGGCCTCCAGTGCTGCGGGGGTGACCTCCTCCGGTTCGCCGCGGCGGCGCAGGACCGCGCGGATGCGGGCGACCAGCTCGCGGGAGGAGAAGGGCTTGGTGACGTAGTCATCTGCTCCTATCTCCAGCCCGACGACCTTGTCGATCTCGCTGTCCTTGGCGGTCACCATGATCACGGGGACGTTGGAGCGGCCACGCAGCTGCCGGCAGACCTCCGTGCCGGGCAGGCCGGGAAGCATCAGGTCGAGGAGGACGAGGTCGGCGCCGTTGCGCTCGAACTCGTCCAGCCCGTCGGGCCCGGTCGCGGCGATGGCGACCTCGAAGCCCTCCTTGCGGAGCATGTAGGACAGGGCGTCGCTGAAGGATTCCTCATCCTCGACGACGAGCACTCGGGTCACGGAAGGACCTCCGGGGCAGGAATGGCTGGAGCGGTTCTGGGTCAGGCAGGGGTCGGGTGGGTGCGGGGGGCCGCCGCGGGGGCCGGGGCGGCTGCTTCAGGGAGTCGCAGGGTGAACGTGGAACCCTGGCCCTCCGAGCTCCATACCGACACCTCCCCGCCGTGCGAGGCCGCCACGTGCTTCACGATCGCAAGGCCCAGGCCGGTTCCTCCCGTGGCTCGGGAGCGGGCCGGGTCCACGCGGTAGAAGCGCTCGAAGATGCGCTCGCGGTCCTTTTCCGGGATGCCGATGCCCTGGTCGGTCACGGCGATCTCGATCAAGTCTCCCCCAGGAGCCGTCACCCTGCGTCCGGCGATGCCGACGCGGGTGCGGGCGGGGCTGTAGTTGACGGCGTTCTCGACCAGATTTCCGAGGGCGGCCGCGAGCTGTCCGCGGTTGCCCCAAACGCGCAGGTCGGCGGTGCCGCCCGCGGCCATGGTGATCTGCTTCGAGGACGCCGTGTGGCGGCAGCGGTCGATGGCTTCGGCGACCAGCGTGTCCACGCGTACGGGCTCGGCGTCCTCCAGCGGGTCGTCGTTCTGCACCCGGGAGAGGTCGATGAGCTCTTGCACGAGGTTGATCAGCCGGGTGGACTCGATCTGCATGCGGCCCGCGAAGCGGCTGACCGCCTCGGGGTCGTCCGCGGCGTCCATGACCGCCTCGGACAGCAGGGAGATCGCTCCGACCGGGGTCTTCAGCTCGTGGGACACGTTGGCCACGAAGTCGCGGCGTACGGCCTCGATGCGGCGGGCCTCGGTGAGGTCCTCGACCAGGAGGAGCACCAGGCGGGAGCCGAGCGGGGCGACGCGCGCCGAGACCGCGAGGGCCTCTCCCCGGCCGGTACCGCGCCGGGGCAGGTCCAGCTCGACCTGGCGTATCTCCCCGTCGCGGCGGGTGTCGCGAGCCATGTGGAGCATCGGCTCCACGGCGAGCTTGCCGCCGCGGACCAGGCCGAGGGCGTAGGCCGCCGAGCTGGCCTTGACCACCGCGTCGCCCTCGTCCAGTACGACCGCCGAGGAGCGCAGCACGGAGAGGACGGTGTCCACGCCGGGCGGCAGCACCGCGTTGAGATCGGGGCGCATGGAGCTCCGGGTGGGGCGGGCCTGGTCGCGCTCGCTCCAGCGGAACGCCAGCATCGCGATCACACCGGTGCAAAGACCGGCGATCGCTGCAGCTGCGGCGACCGCCGCGTTCACGTCCATGGATCCAGGTTAAGCAGGCACGACGACACTTCCACAGCCGTTCGGGTGGCACCTCGAACAGTCGTCGCCCAGAGTTCACCCTGGCGACGGGGTTGATTCACTTGTGGTGCCGGAGTCGGACGCGTTTGCGGCTCACCGTGTCAACGTGGGGCCGCTGGCCGCCCCGGCCCGCCCACGGGCAGTACCGCAGTAGTAGGTCGAGAGAGGGACACGAGACATGCGCGACGCGTACCACGAGGAACTGGACTCGATCGGAGAAGGCCTGGTCGAGATGGCCCGGCTCGTCGGCTCCGCGATCGGGCGGGCCACGACGTCCATGCTCGACGCCGACCTGAAGCTCGCCGAGAGCGTCATCGCCGCCGACCAGAAGGTCGACGACCTCCAGCACGACCTGGAGGCCCGCGCCATCGCCCTCCTGGCGCGCCAGCAGCCGGTCGCCACCGACCTGCGCATCGTCGTGACCTCCCTGCGGATGAGCGCCGACCTGGAGCGCAGCGGTGACCTCGCCCAGCACGTGGCGAAGCTCGCCCGGCTGCGCTTCCCGGACCGGGCCGTGCCGCGGGACCTGCACGCCACCATCCTGGAGATGGGGCAGCTGGCGCAGCGCCTGATGGCGAAGGCCGCCGAGGTGATCATCACGAAGGACGTCGACCTCGCCCTCCAGCTGGAGCAGGACGACGACGAGATGGACCAGCTGCACCGCACGCTGTTCCAGCACCTGATGGACGACCGCTGGAAGCACGGCATCGAGACGGCCGTGGACGTGACCCTGCTGGGCCGCTACTACGAGCGCTTCGCGGACCACGCGGTGTCGGTGGCCAAGCGCGTGGTCTACCTGGTCACGGGTGAGCACGCGGACGACCTCCAGCAGCCGACCCAGGTCGAGGGCGTCTGACACCGGCTCCGGAAGCGGGGAATCCGGAAGAAGGGCATCCGGACCGCGGGGCACACCGAGCCCCAATGCGCCGTTGACGCGCCCGTACCGCTGGGCATGAATGAGGGCGAGGGCGGTCGTCGTACGAAGTCCCGTATGCCGCGGGGCACCGCCCCTGCGAGGAGGAACCATGCCCGATTCCCCCGTCCCCATCACCCCGGAGCAGGAGCAGCCGCCGCGGCCGGAGCCGCTGCGGCTACCGCTGCTCGCGGCCTGCGGGTGCGGCTCCGGCTGCGGCTGCGGCTGCCAGTCCGGCGCCCCCTGCCAGTGCGGCGGCTGACCGCCTCCCGCCGGCTGCACGTGCACGACGGGCCCCGTCCGAGTTCCCTCGGCCGGGGCCTTTCGCATGCGTGCGCACGGAACCGTCGCGTACACCGGCACGTCCCAGATTTTGAACATGTTCGAATCAATCTTGGAGGCTGGCGTGCCGCGAAAGACGAAATGAATGGGAGGGCGAGGACAGCGCCGCCGTCACGTTCAAGACCTTCAACGACTAGTCCGACCCCCGCGTCCGGCGCCTACCGCAGGAGCCAGTTCCGGGTCAGCTCCATGACCTCCGCGTGCGTGCGGGCACCGTGGTCGACGTGGATGAAGTGCTCGCCGATCCGCAGCGAGTAGGCCAGAAGGCAGCGGACCTCGACGTCGTCCTCGTCGGTGCAGATGTCGCGGAACAGCGAACGCAGGTACTCCATGCGCCGGTTGTCGGTACGCCGCAGCCGCTGTGCGACGCCCTCGTCGCGCCTGGCCCAGTCGCGGATCGCGAGGTCGGCCGTGGTGCCCCTGACCGGCCCGTCGGCCGACGAGGCGATCACGAACAGCCGCTCCAGCCTGGCCCGGGCGTCTCCCCCGCCGCTCTCGACCTGCTCGATCACGGCCTCGGCCACCTCGTGCTCCCAGGTGTCGAGCATCTCGGTGAGCAGTGCGCCCCGGCTGCCGAAGTACCCGTAGAAGCCGCCCTTGCTGACACCGAGCGCCTGCGCCAGCGCCTCGACGCGGACGGCCTCGGGGCCGCCGGCGGCAAGCGCCCGCAGCCCTTCCTCGATCCACTTTCCGCGCGGCGTGCGGGTCGCGCCCATACTGTGCTCCTCCTCACACGGCCTCCATCTATACGGTGCCGTATAGATGAGTGCTAGCCTCGATCTATACGGCATCGTATAGACAAGGGGCCGACCGATGAGACTCCCCAAGACCGCGTACACCTCCCGCCCCTGGCGGGTCCACGAGATCGCCGCCGACTTCCGGGTCGAGGACGTGTGGGCGCTGCCGACCCCGGGCGGGCCCGACGACCTCGCCCGCCTGGTGCGCCAGTTCGCGGGCGGCACGGGGGATCCCGTCCCCTCCCCCGTGGCGCGCGCACTCTTCGCGGTCCGCTGGAAGCTCGGCGAGCTGTTCGGCTGGGACAAGCCCGACGGCGGCATCGGCACCCGGGTCCCGACCCTGCGCGACCGTCTGCCGGCCGACCTCCGCGAGGGCGAACGGGGCCCCGACCCCCGGTCGGTCCCGTTCACCTCCGTCTTCCAGACCCACGACGAGTGGGTGGCGGAGAGCGCCAACCGGACCATGCACGGGCTGATGCACATCGGCTGGGTCCCGGACGGCGAGGGCGGCTACCGCGGCCAGATGACCGTCCTGGTGAAGCCGAACGGCCGCCTCGGCGCCCTCTACATGCTGGGCATCAAGCCCTTCCGCTACCTCGGGGTCTACCCGGCCCTGCTGCGCTCGATCGGCCGCGAATGGCAGGAGAACACCCCCACCGCGCCCTGAGGCGCGTTCACTGCGCGGGGCATGAAAATGCCTCCCGCCCGCGCCGTACGCGCAGGCGGGAGGCATGATCGCGAAGGTTACTTCTTCTTGCCCTGGTTCTTGACGGCCTCGATGGCGGCCGCTGCCGCGTCCGGGTCGAGGTAGGTGCCGCCCGGGTTCAGGGGCTTGAAGTCGGCGTCCAGTTCGTAGACGAGCGGGATGCCGGTCGGGATGTTCAGGCCCGTGATGTCGGCGTCGGAGATGCCGTCCAGGTGCTTGACCAGACCGCGCAGGGAGTTGCCGTGCGCGGCGACCAGGACCGTGCGGCCGGCCAGCAGGTCCGGGACGATGCCGTCGTACCAGTACGGCAGCATGCGCTCGACGACGTCCTTGAGGCACTCCGTGCGCGGACGCAGCTCGTTCGGGATCGACGCGTAACGCGGATCCGCGGACTGCGAGAACTCCGTACCGTCTTCCAGGACCGGCGGCGGGGTGTCGTACGAGCGGCGCCACAGCATGAACTGCTCCTCGCCGAACTCCGCGAGGGTCTGCGCCTTGTCCTTGCCCTGGAGGGCACCGTAGTGGCGCTCGTTCAGGCGCCAGGAGCGGTGCACCGGGATCCAGTGGCGGTCCGCGGCCTCCAGCGCGAGCTGCGCCGTGCGGATGGCGCGCTTCTGGAGGGACGTGTGCAGCACGTCGGGCAGCAGGCCGGCGTCCTTGAGCAGCTCACCGCCCCGGACCGCCTCCTTCTCGCCCTTCTCGGTGAGGTTGACGTCCACCCAGCCGGTGAACAGGTTCTTCGCGTTCCAGTCGCTCTCGCCGTGGCGGAGGAGGATCAGCTTGTACGGTGCGTCGGCCATGCGTACGAGCCTAGTGGACGCCCGGGGGCGCTCGCGCGCGGTGCGGGGTCCCGCCGGATTGACGGTGCGCGTCAATCGAGTGGCGCCCGGAGGCCCCTCGCTCGTAATGTGCACGCCGTACGAGTGATGCTTACACCGCCGGGGGGATCCCTTATGTCCGCTGCCCGTTTCGGACAGGCCGCCCGGGGGAGCGTCTCCGGGCTGCCCCGGGCCTTCTGGTGGCTCTGGACGAGCACGCTGGTGAACCGCCTCGGCGCCTTCGTCGCCACCTTCATGACCCTCTACCTGACCCTGGACCGGGGGTACTCGGCCTCCTTCGCCGGGCTCGTCGTCGCCCTCCACGGGCTCGGCGGTGTCGTCTCCTCGCTCGTCGCGGGGGTGATGACCGACCGGCTCGGGCGACGCCCCACCCTGCTCGCGGCCCAGACCTCGACCGCGTTCTCGGTGGCGCTGCTCGGCTTCATGGAGCACCCGGCGGCGATCGCGGCCGTGGCCCTGCTGGTCGGCGTGACCTCGAACGCCTCCCGGCCTGCGGTCGCGGCGATGATGGCGGACATCGTCCGCCCCGAGGACCGCGTACGGGCCTTCGCGCTCAACTACTGGGCCATCAACCTCGGCTTCGCCGTCAGCGCTACGGCGGCCGGCGTGATCGCGGAGTACAGCTACCTGGCCGGTTTCCTGGGCGAGGCCGCCCTGACGCTGGTCTGCGCGGTGCTGGTCTTCGTCAAGCTGCCCGAGTCCCGGCCGGAGCGGCCCGGGGGCGCGTCGGCCGCCGCCGGCGAGGAGCCCGCGATCGGGCTCGGGACGGTGCTGCGGGACGGCCGGTTCATGGGCGTGGTCGGGCTGTCGTTCCTGATCTCGCTGATCTTCACGCAGGGCTCGGTGGGCCTGCCGGTCGCGATGGGCGCCGCCGGGTTCTCCCCCGGGGACTACGGGCTGGTCGTCGCCGTGAACGGGGTGCTGATCGTGCTGCTGCAGATCCCGGTCACGGCGTTCATCGAGCGGCGCGACCCGCAGAAGCTGCTGGTGATCTCGGCGCTGCTGGCCGGGTACGGGTTCGCGCTGACGGCCTTCGCCGGACCGGTGTGGGCGTACGCGCTGACGGTGTGCGTGTGGACGCTGGCGGAGATCGTGAACTCGCCGACCCAGATGAGCCTGGTCGTACGGCTGTCTCCGGTGCACGGGCGCGGCCGCTACCAGGGGGTCTACAACCTCTCCTGGGCGGTGGCCTCGCTGGTGGCGCCGCTGATGGCGGGCCTGATGATCGACCGGTACGGGGCCGACTGGCTCTGGGGGGCCACGGGCGTGCTGGGCACGGTGGCGGCGGCCGGCTACTGGCTGCTCATGCGGCGTCTTTCCGAGGGTGATGCGGGTTCGGGTGCGGCCGTGGCGGGTGGTGCCGGCGCGGCGCGGCCGAAGCCGGTTCCGGCCGACGCCGAGGCGTAGCGCGGCCTGCGCCGCTGCCGGGGCTCCTCACCGGACCCCGCGCCTCGATCGTCGGCGAGGCTGTATTTCACCCGTTACGACGGCTGCGTCAGGTGCTTGAACGCGTCGAGGTTGAAGGTCGGCTCGCCGCGCGAGACCCGCCACTCGTACTCGCGCCGGATCGCGCTCGCGAAGCCCAGCTCCAGCAGCGTGTTGAAGGAGCCGTCAGCCGCCTCCAGGACCGTACCGAGCAGCCGGTCCAGCTCCTCCGGGTCGACGACCGACAGCGGGAGCCGGGCCGTCAGGTAGATGTCGCCGAGGCGGTCCACCGCGTACGCCATGCCGTACAGCTTGAGGTTGCGCTCCAGCAGCCAGCGGTGGACGCCCGCCTCGTTCTCGTCCGGGTGCCGGATCACGAAGGCGTTGACCGACAGCGAGTGCCGGCCGACCTTGAGCGAGCAGGTGGTGCTCAGCTTGCGGGTGCCGGGGAGCTGGACGACGTAGGACCCCGGCTCGGGGCTCTCCCAGCTCAGCTCCGCGCCGGTGAGCGCGCTCTCGATGATCTCGGCGGTGTCAGCCATGGTGGGAGCGTACGCGACGGCGATGATCATGCATGGCCGCGGTGTAGACGTCGGCCGTGCCGCTCGCCGCGGTGTCCCAGCCGAAGAACTGCGCGTGCCGCGCCGCTTGGCCGCCCATCCGGTCCGCGAGGGCCGGCTCGTCCACGAACCGCCGCAGCTCCCGTGCGTAGTCCGCCGGGTCGTGCCCGGGTACGAGGATCCCCGTGACCCCGTCGTTGACGGCGACGGGCAGCCCGCCGACCTCGGCGGCGAGCACCGGCGTACCGGCGGCCTGCGCCTCTATCGCGACGAGCCCGAAGGACTCGCTGTAGGAGGGCATGACCAGCACGGACGCCGCCCGGAACCAGTCCGCGAGGCCGTCCTGCGCGACCGGCGGGTGGAAGTGCACGAGATCGGCGATGCCGAGCTTCGCGGCGAGCTTCTGCAGGCCTTCCGGCTTGGCGAGGCCGCTGCCGCTGGGCCCGCCGACGACGGGTACGAAGAGGCGGCGGCGCAGCGAGGGGTCCTGGTCGACCATGACGGCGACGGCGCGCAGCAGGATGTCGGGGGCCTTCAGCGGCTGGATCCGCCCGGCGAAGAGGGGGATGACGGCGTCCCGCGGGAGGCCGAGGCGGGCGCGGGCGGCGGCCCGGCCGTCGCCGACGGTGAACCGGTCGAGATTCACTCCGGGGTGGACGACGGCCACCTTGGCGGGGTCGGCCTCGTAGTACCGGACGAGCTCGTCGGCCTCCTCGGCGGTGTTCGCGATGAGCCGGTCGGCGGCGGCCACGATCTGGGTCTCCCCTATGACGCGGGCGGCGGGCTCGGGCGTGTCGCCCTCGGCCAGCGCCGCGTTCTTGACCTTCGCCATGGTGTGCATGGCGTGCACGAGCGGGACGCCCCAGCGTTCGGCGGCGAGCCAGCCCACGTGGCCGGAAAGCCAGTAGTGGGAGTGGACGAGGTCGTAGTAGCCGGGGCGGTGGCCGGCCCAGGCCTGCATGACGCCGTGGGTGAAGGCGCACAGCTGGGCGGGGAGCTCCTCCTTGGCGAGTCCCTCGTAGGGACCCGCGTCCACGTGCCGTACCAGGACGCCGGGGGCCAGGTCGACCACGGGCGGCAGCCCGCCGGTGGTGGCCCGGGTGAAGATCTCGACCTCGATGTTGATCGCGGCGAGCCGCTTGGCCAGCTCGACGATGTAGACGTTCATGCCGCCGGCGTCGCCGGTGCCGGGCTGGTGCAGCGGTGAGGTGTGCACGCTGAGCATGGCCACGCGGCGCGGCTTGCGGTGGTGGCCGACGGCCGGAAGGCGCAGGCGGGGCGGCTCGTGGCGGGTGGCACGGGCGGCGGCGAGGCGGCCACTGAGGCGGGACACGTACTGGCTCAAGGGACCAGTCCTCTCGGCTCGGACGGCGCCCGCACGACGCTCGGACGGCATGACGGACCGCATGCCGGACGGCATGACGGCGAGGGCGCGGAGGACGCCCTGCAAGGAGTGCAACCCGGATGGCCGTCCCGCGCATTCCGGGGTGTCCGGTTTTCCTGGAGGTTTCCTCGTATTCAGTGCTGCGTCGGGGGATTTTCATGGTGCGCGGGCCCTCCGCTTACCCTCGGCTCATGGCCTCCCGCAGTACCCCGCCCTCCAGCCGCACGCCCGGCCGCCCTGTGGGCTCGGTGACCCGCGGGACGACCAATCCGAACCGGTTGCGCCGGATGGACCGCTGGATCGCGGCCACCCACGGGGCCGCGCTGCGGCGGGCGGACGCGCCGGTCGCGGTGGACCTGGGCTACGGGGCCGCGCCCTGGACGGCGGTCGAGCTGCTGGCGCGGCTGCGGGACGCGGCGCCACGGGTGCGGGTGGTCGGCATCGAGATCGAACCGGCGCGGGTGGCGGGGGCGAAGCCGTACGAGCGGGAGGGGCTGAGCTTCCGGCACGGCGGTTTCGAGGTGCCCCTGGACGGTGGGGCCCGCCCGGCACTGATCCGCGCGGCGAATGTATTGCGCCAATATGACGAGGAGCAGGTGGCCGAGGTGTGGGCACGGCTGTGCGGGCGGCTGGCCCCGGACGGGCTGCTGGTGGAGGGGACCTGCGACGAGATCGGGCGGCGGCACGTGTGGGTGGCGCTGGGCCCGGAGGGGGCGCGCACGGTGACGTTCGCGACCCGGCTGGGCTCCCTGGAGCGCCCCTCCGACCTGGCGGAACGGCTGCCGAAGGCGCTGATCCACCGGAACGTGCCGGGCGAGCCGGTGCACGCGTTCCTGCGCGACTTCGACCGGGCGTGGGCGGCGGCGGCTCCGTACGCCTCGTACGGGGCGCGGCAGCGCTGGATCCGGACGGCGCGGGCGCTGGCCGGCGACTGGCCGCTGGTGGACGGGCCGCGGCGGTGGCGGCAGGGGGAACTGACGCTGCCCTGGGAGGCGTTGCGCCCGATGGGGTGAACGCGGCGTGCGGTGGAACCGGGGGTGGGGGTGGTCCGTTGAACCGTGCGGGGCCGGGAATGGCGTCCGTTGGGGCGGACAAGATCGGATCGCCATCCACAAGGGTGTTGGAATTCATCGACTCGTGGCACCATCCCCGATGGCAGTGCGAAGTTACTGATGAATAGTCAGATCTGATACGGGGTCTGGCTCGGGTGCCTGGGGGGACCATGGGAGCCGCAAGGCAACGGCGAGGCGCAAGCTCTCTCGTGCTGCTGTGCACGATGGCGGTACTGACGGTGCCGGGCCTCGCGACGGGCATGGCGTACGCGGCTCCGTCGGCGCCGGCGACCCCGGCGGCTCCGGCCGCGCCCCTCCCCGAACCGGGCGGCAAGTCCCTGGAACAGGTCCGCAAGGAGATCGAGGAGCTGTACCGGCAGGCGGGCACCGCCACGGACGCCTACAACCTCGCCGAGGCCGAGACCAAGGCCCAGTCGGACAAGATCGTCGAGATCGCCAACCTCGTCGTCGCCGGCAAGGAGAGGATCACCGCCCTGAAGAACCGGGCGGGCGCCGCCGCCCGCGCCCAGTACCGCTCGGGCGGGATGCCGCCGGGCGCGCAGCTGGCGCTGAGCGACGACCCGAACCACTACCTCGACGGGGCGGGCCGGCTGCGCCAGGGCGAGAAGGCCACCTCGGGCATGCTCTCCGAACTGGACCGGACCCAGGCCGATTTGCAGCGCTACGCCCAGGAGGCGAGCGAGCGCTGGGCCACCCTGGAGGCCAACCGGGTCAAGTCGGAGGAGTCCAAGAAGCAGATCGAGGAGAAGATCAAGGCCGCCGAGGAGCTGGAGAGCAAGCTGGAGGCCGAGGAGAAGGCCCGGCTGATCCAGCTGGAGCAGGAAGCCCAGTACAAGGCGCAGACGGCATGGCTGTCGACGGGCGCGATGAAGGACGTCAACGGCGCGGCCACGGATGCGGGCAAGCGGGCCGTGCAGTTCGCCACCGCCCAGATGGGCAAGCCGTACAAATGGGGCGCCGTGGGCCCGGCGTCCTTCGACTGCTCCGGGCTGACCTCCCAGGCCTGGCTGGCGGCGGGCAAGGGCATCCCGCGCACCTCGCAGGAGCAGCTGCGGCTGCTGCCGAAGGTCGCGCTGAAGGACATGCGCCCGGGCGACCTGATCATCTACTTCGACGACGCCAGCCACGTCGGCATGTACGTCGGCGACGGCGCGATGGTCCACGCCCCGCGCCCCGGCCGGAACATCACGATGGCGGGCGCGGGCTCGATGCCGATCAAGGCAGTGGTCCGACCCGACGCGTAGCCCCTGCGGGGTCGCCCGGCGTACGTGTCCGGGCGCGGCCCCCTGCCGCTCGGCGCCCCGCCGGGGCTCCACCCCGGACCCCGCTCCTCAAACGCCGGAGGGGCTGGGAAGCACGGCGCGGGGTCCGGGGCGGAGCCCCGGTCTTTCGGCCTCCACCCCCGCGCCGGCCCGACGCGGGGGTGGAGGCAACCTCCGGGGGCTCGGACACGTCTCGCTGGACGGGACGGAACACGGCCCCGCCGTGACCTTTGTCATCCAGTGAGGCCGATTTTCCCCCGCGATAACCGCATATGCCGGAGGCCCTCACCAAGAACGGCATTCCGTTCGCCGGGCCGGGACCGCTAGGGTCTGCCGGACGAGCGCACCCTCGGGGGGAGGGAAGGAACCGGAGACGATGCCCGTACCCGTACCGCGGCAGAGGGACACCTCGGCCACGGAGAGCGGTCAGGCCGTTCTGCACACCGCCGCCCCGGCCGTAGCCGCCACGGGCGTCGCGCAAGCGACCCCTCACACGCCGCCTCAAGCGACCCCTCACACGAGCCCGCTGACCCTCCTGGTCATCGAGGACGACCCGGCAGGCGGCCTCACCGTCCCGGAGATCCTCGACGCGGACGGCCACCGCATCCGGATCCGCACCGCCCGCAACCTCACCGAGGCCGAGCGGCTGCTCACGCCCGACGTGCACTGCATCCTCCTCGACCTGTCCCTCCCGGACGCCAGCGCCCGCACGCCGGGAGCTGCGGCCAACGGGGCGGCCAATGGCTCGGCCAACGGAACCGGCGCCGCCAACGGGACCGGCACCGCCACCGCCACCGCCGTGGACCAGCTGGTCGCCCTCCGCCAGGTGCTGCGCATCGCCCCGCGCCACGCCGTCCTCGTCCTCACCGGCGAGGACGACGCCGAGCGCGCCGCCGAGGCCGTCCGGGTCGGCGCCCAGGACTTCCTCTTCCGGGACGAGCTGGACGGCCGGCTGCTGAGCCGCGCCATCCGCTACGCCGTGGAGAGAAAACGGGCGGACATCGCCCAGTACAAGCTCGCAGAATCGAAACTGCGCGCCCAGGAGAACGCCCGGCTGGAACGCGGCCTGCTCCCCACGCCCCTGCTGGAGGGCTCCGACCTCCGCTTCGCCGCCCGCTACCGCCCCGGCCGCAGCCGGGCCCTGCTCGGCGGTGACTTCTACGACACCGTCCGCACCCCCGACGGCACCGTCCACGCCATGATCGGCGACGTCTGCGGCCACGGCCCCGACGAGGCCGCGCTCGGCGTCGAGCTCCGCATCGCCTGGCGCGCCCTGACCCTGGCCGGCCTCTGCGGCGACGACCTGCTGTCCACCCTCCAGGAGGTCCTGGAGGTGGAGCGGCCGTGCGAGGAGATATTCGCGACGCTGTGCACGGTCGACATCGCCCCGGACGGACGCCGTGCCGGTCTGTGCCTGGCCGGCCATCCGGCCCCGCTGATCTCCCGGCCGGGCCGCCGCGCGCGGCTGCTCCCGTACGAGAACAGCGGCCCGGCCCTCGGGCTGCTGCCCCGGGCCCGCTGGCCGCGCCGCCAGGTGGAGCTCGGCGGCACCTGGAGCCTGATGCTCTACACCGATGGCCTGATCGAGGGCCACATCGGCGAGGGCAAGGAACGTCTGGGCCAGGACGGCATGGTCGACATGATCAACCGCCACCTGGACCGCGGTCTGAGCGGTGAGGGCCTGCTGGAGGCCTCCGTCACCGAGGCCCGCCGGCTCAACGGCGGCGAGCTGACCGACGACGTGGCCGTGGTCCTGCTCTCCCGCGCCGAGGGCTGAGCCGCGCGCCGAACGCGCCGAAGCCGTCGGCGCTCCGGGTCCGCCTACCGTCCGCCGTTGTAGGGCCCGTACGGGCCGTCGCTGCTGCTGCCGCCGCGCCGGCCGCCACCGCCGCCCGAGACCTGCTTGAGGGCCGGGCGTACGTCGACGAAGAACACGATGGTCGCGACGAGACCGGCGATCTGCAGGAACAGCATCCCCAGGAAGAAGTCCACGGCCACGGTGACGCCGAGGATGACCAGCCAGAAGGTCTTGCTCTGCTTGTCGGCCGCCCGGTACGCGTCCTCCCGCGCCACCAGGGCGAACACGAAGGCCACGACGGCGAGCACCAGCATGACGAGCCCGAGGAACGGGATCACGCCTCGATCGAACCCTTCCATCAACATCGCTTCGACCGCCTTCTCAGCTTCTGCTTCGCACTTCCGATGCCGCCCGACTCCACGCTACCGGCACAGGCCCCTTCATGAACCACAACGGGCCGGGCACCTGAAGGGTGCCCGGCCCGCCGTCGCTCATGCGGCTGCGCGTCAGCTCGCGTCGTCCGCCGTGACCACGGCCTTCTTGGCCGTGGTCTTGCGCGCGGGGGCCTTCTTCGCGACGGGCTTCTCCGCTGCGGCGGCCTCGGCGGCCGGCTCCGAAGCCGGCTCGGCCTCGGGCTCGACGGCCACGGCGATGTCGACGATCTCGGCGGAGACCTCGCCCCGCCAGTTCCGCACGGCCTGCTCGCCGTGCACGGCGACCTTGTCGTAGGTCTCCTTGGCGCGCACCGCGTACTCCGCGGCCACGCCGACACCGCGCAGCGCCAGGTCCTGGGCGGTCTCCCCGATCTTCTTCGGGTCGATCGCGCCGAGCACCTCGGCGAACTTGGCGGTGACCGCCTCCTGCACAGCCTTCGGGTCCGTGTTCTTCACGGCCTCGATGCGCGCGGGAGCCTCCGCGCGCAGCTGCTCGATCAGGTCGGGCACCTTCTTGGCCTGCTGCACGGCCAGGTCGGCGGTGCCGGCGGCGAAGTAGAGGGGAGTGGGGTCGGTGAGGGTCTTCTTCAGGTCATCGGCGATGGCCATGTGCTGGTCCTCCCGGATCAACTTCAGTTCGGCTTCGACGGCATCTCGTCGGCGGGCGCGTCGAGCGCGTTCTCCTTGCGGAACGACTCGTAGATCTGGAGCAGCACCTGCTTCTGCCGCTCGTTGATCGACGGGTCGGCGAGTATGACGGCTCGCGTCTCCACTTCGTCCGGGTCCCGCTCATCCAGGATCCCGGCCTGCACGTACAGCGTCTCCGCGGAGATCCGCAGCGCCTTGGCCAGCTGCTGCAGGATGTCCGCGCTCGGCTTGCGCAGCCCGCGCTCGATCTGGCTCAGGTACGGATTCGACACCCCCGCCTGCTCGGCCAGCTGCCGCAGCGAAAGCTGAGCCTGCCGACGCTGCTCACGGAGGTACTCGCCGAGATTTCCGACGTTGAGCGATGCCATGCTCAGATCCTGCCCGACCTTGCTAACTATTGCAAGCGACCCGCTTGCAACATCTCCCACCGGGTGGGGCGCGGTCGAGACCCTGACCTCCGCCGTCCGTCCCGCCCTTGCCGTGGCGATACTCGGTGGATCCGGTCGGGCGGGCCCCACAGGATGGGGCGCATGAGTCTGCCGCCCGTCCCGCCGGCCCCGACCGTCCCGACCGCCCCAACCATCCCGCACCGGGTGGAGTTCCTGCGCGTCCCCCACCCCGGCTTCCCGCACCTCACCGCCTGGGCCATCCGCATCGACGGCACCGACCTGCGCGTCCTCGTCGCGCAGGCGACGCGCGCGCTCTGGAGCCAGGAGCTCGACGAGGACGACGACACCCCGCAGGAGCGCGAGGAGTTCCTGCTGCGCCAGCACGCTCCGCTGCACCTGGACGACGACGCCGACGGCGCCCGGGCCCGGGCCCACTTCCTGGGCGAGGCACCACCGGAGCTCCGCGACGACAACACCGGCGCCCTGTACCTCCTGAGCTGCCCCTGCGGGATCGACGCCTGCTGGCCCCTGCTCGCCACGGTCCGCGCCACGCAGAGCGAGGTCACCTGGTCCGGCTTCCACCAGATCCACCGGCCGCAGTGGGGCGAACTGCCCCTGGGCCCGTACGTCTTCCCGCGCCCCGCCTACGACGAGGCCCTGGCCGCGCCGGTCCCGCTCGCCCAGGACCCGCTCGACTACGGGACCGAGAGCCGTACCTCCGACAGGTAGCCGGTCGGGGATCCCGCCTGCGGCAGGCTCACCCCGGGGTGCGGGCCCGCTCCGAGGGCCTCCAGCACCTCGCCGGCCGGGTACCCGAACAGGTCGACGTCGTGGAGGACCACCGGGACGGCGGACGGCCCGGCCGGTCCCGGCCCGCACCGGCCGAGGTGGACGGCTGCCAGACCGTGCCGGTCGTGGCCGGGGCGGCCGAGGCGGTCCGGGCAGTCCCCGTAGGCGAGCAGCTCCAGGCCCTCGTAGCGGGCGGTGAAGGCCCAGCCCGTCCCGCAGACCCAGGTCTCCCGCACGTCCGCCAAGGTCGCGACGGCCCACCGGGCCTCCCGCCCGGGCATGCCGAACCGCAGGACGCCGGCACGGTGCGGCAGAGCCAGACCCGTGCCGGGCAGCACGTCGAACACCTCTGGGCCGTCCGACGCCGCAGCCGGTTCGCCCGGTGCCGACAGCAGCCCCGCGCGCTCCGCCTCCGCAGGCCCCCCGCTCCCCGTCATGCCCCCACCCTACGAAGGCCCGAGGGCCACCGGGCCGTGTCAGGCCGTGCCGATGACCACCGTCGCGTACAGCTCCTCCGAGGTCACCGCCCGCACCGCGAGGCCCGCCGAGGTCAGGGCCGAGGCCGTCGACGGGCACTGGCGGGCGCTCGTCTCGATCAGCAGGTGGCCGCCCGGGGCCAGCCAGGGCAGCGCCCCCGCCGCCACCCGGCGGTGGATGTCCAGGCCGTCGGCCCCGCCGTCCAGCGAGACCAGCGGCTCGTGGTCCCGCGCCTCCGACGGCATGAGGACGATCTCCTCCGTCGGCACGTACGGGGCGTTGACCACCAGCACGTCCACCCGGCCGCGCAGCGAGGACGGGAGCGCCGCGTACAGGTCGCCCTCCCACACCCGGCCGCCGTACGGGGCCACGTTGCGCCGCGCGTACACCAGCGCCGCCGGGTCGATGTCCGCCGCGTGCAGCTCCACGCCGCCCGGCAGTTGCGCGGCCACCGCCGCGCCCAGGGCGCCGACCCCACAGCACAGGTCCAGTACCACCGCGCCGGGCCGGGCCAGCGCCACCGCCTCCCGCACCAGGAACTCGGTGCGCCGGCGCGGTACGAAGGCCCCCGCACCGACCTCCATGCGCAGCCCGCAGAACTCCGCCCAGCCGACGACGTGTTCCAGGGGTTCGCCGCCCACCCGGCGGGCCAGCAGCCGCGCCAGGTGGTCCGCGTCGGTGGCGGCCCCGGTCAGCAGTTCCGCCTCCTCCTCCGCGAAGACGCAGCCCGCCGCACGCAGGGATTCCACAAGTGATGTCACAGAGTTCAGTCCTCGGTCCTCGGTCCTCGGTCTTCGGCCGGCGGCCATCGGCCATCGGTACGCAGTTGTCCCAGGCCCTCAGAAGATGTCGGGGCACCACGGGCGGCGCGCGGTACGGAACACCGCGTCGGCCAGCACGACCGCCCCCGGACGTTCCTCCGTGACCCGTCCCAGCGCGGCCAGCCGCACCGCGGACGCGTCCCCCAGGTACAAGGATCCCAGCACGGCCACGTCCAGCCGCAGGTCCGCCGCCTCCTCGGTCCGGTCGCACACGCCGGTGCCCGCGTCCAGCCGGTAGCGGCCGGCCGCCGGCCCCGTCTCGTCCGTGACCTCCAGGACGAGCACCCCGGGCACCTCGTACGTCCGCGCGCCCAGCGCCCGTACGACGTCCAGCAGCCGCACCCACAGGAAGTCCGATGAGGTGACGATCCGGGCCGCACGCGGGTCGGGCAGCAGCTGCGGGACGAGGTCGTCGGGGGCCCGGTAGCCGGTGCGGACCTTCAGCACCCAGTCGATCGAGCACAGGAACTGCCACAGTGCCCGCTCCGCCTGCGGGGTGACCGCCAGCAGGTCCTTGACCTGCACGGTGTTCTGCGGAAGCTTCGCGTCCGTCCAGTGGTCGTCGGCGCTGTAGACGGCGAGGCCGGCCACCTCCCCCTCCGCCGTCCGGTACACGGCATGGAACTTGTCCTGGTAGGGGCGGTACGACCACTGCTCCAGGCCGGTCGCCAGGCTCCACCAGCGCTCGTCCCGGTTCACGGCCCCGGGCGTCATCGCCCGCAGGCGCTCGTGCAGCTCGGGCCCCACCCGCCGCAGCTCCTCGATGTCCACCAGCTCGATCCGCCCGCCGTCCACGGGCACCGACAGCCGCCGGTCGAGCCCGGTGCGCGCCACGTCGATCTCCCACTCCGCGAGGGAGGTGGCGGGCCCGAACCCGTACCGCCCGTAGATCGGGTACTCGGCGGCGATCAGCGTGGCGAGCGCGTCGCCGCGCGCCTCGGCGGCGGCGAACTCCGCGGCCATCATCCGGGTCAGCAGGCCCTGGCGGCGGTGGGTGGGCAGCACGCCCACGCTGGAGATCGCGGTGGTGCGGACGGCCGCCCCGCCGGGCACGGTCAGCTCCTGCGGGAAGGAGCGCAGGGCGGCCACGCAGCGACCGCTGTCAGGGTCGAACGCCCCCTGAGTCCGGGAGAAGTCGCAGTACTTGGCGCGCTGGGCTATGTCGGCCTCGGTCACCCGGGAGATGGTCAGGAAACCGGTGTGCACGGTGCGCACCCAGTCGGGGAGTTCGGATTCGGCGATCGGCCGGACGTCAGCACTCATAGCCGCCCACGCTAATCTCCCGGCCGCCGGCGGTCGCCCGAATTTTCTCCGCCGGTTCTCCACCCCGGTCGCTACGCCAGCAGGTCGTCCACCTGCGCCTCGCCCTCCCGGTACCGCCGGGTGATCTCCGCGCTGCAGTCGTCCACCGTGCGCTGGAGCTGCTGGCGGCGCCGTGAGACCTGCTGCTCGTAACGCACCAGCCGCCCCATCCCGTCGTGCAGTTCGCCGTCCGTACGGGCGCCCAGGTCCGAGAGCTCCACGTCGGCCAGCATCTCCGCGGCCAGCAGCCGGTACTCCTCACTGTGCGGGGTGCCGAGCGTGACGTGCCGGGCGGAGGCGCTGCGGCTGGACGGGGCGTCGGCGAGGATCACCGAGAGCCGGTCCACCACCGGCGCCTCGGGGTCCGTCCGCCGGGCCAGCTCCGCCCGCAGGATGTCGATGCGGCCCTGGAGCAGTCTGCGCACGTAGCTCAGATCGGCCTCGTCGCGCTGCGCGTCACGGCGCAGCGCGCGCAGTTCCGGCAGCCCGAGTGCGGTGGTCGGGCTCGGCGGCCCCTGCGTCTCGGCCGTGCGCTGCGCGGGCGGTCGTACCGCGGCAGCTGCGACGGAAGTGGGTGATGCAGGTACGGAGGTACCAGAAGTATTCATGCGTTCGGGTCCGTCCCCTCGACCGGTGCGGCGTACCCGCACCGCCTGCGTGCATCGTGCCACTCCCCGTGGCCCCCACGCAGTCCCACTCCACCCGATCGGCCCCGGACGGGTGCAAGCCTGGTACACAGGTGGTATGCGAGCAGTGGTGCAGAGGGTGGACGGCGCGAGCGTCGTCGTGGGCGGCGAGACCGTGGGCGAGATCGTCGGCGAGGGGTTGTGCGTGCTGGTGGGGGCGACCCACGACGACACCCCGGAGAAGGCGGAGCTGCTGGCCCGCAAACTGTGGTCCGTACGGATCCTGGAGGGCGAGAAGTCCTGCAGCGACAACGGCGCACCGCTGCTGGTGATCTCCCAGTTCACGCTCTACGGCGATGCCCGCAAGGGCCGCCGCCCCACCTGGAACGCGGCGGCTCCAGGTCCGGTGGCCGAGCCGCTGGTCGACGAGGTCGTGGCGCAGCTGCGCGCGCTGGGTGCGACGGTGGAGACGGGCCGGTTCGGCGCGGACATGCGGGTCTCGCTGACCAATCACGGCCCGTTCACCATCGTCATCGACATCTGAGACGTCCGAACCGTCCGAGACATCCGACCGCAGCGGTCAGGGCGCTACGACGACCTCCTGCGCGGCGGCCGTCTTCCCGGCCAGCAGCGGCGCGTCGACCGGCACGTTCCGCTTGACCAGCGCGAGCGCGATCGGGCCCAGCTCGTGGTGGCGGACGGCCGTGGTCACGAAGCCCAGCTGACGGCCCTCCTCGCCGTCCGAGGCGAGCCGCACCGGCGTGCCGTGCGCCGGGAGCAGCACCTCCGAGCCGTCCAGGTGCAGGAAGACCAGGCGGCGCGGCGGCTTCCCCAGGTTGTGGACGCGGGCGACCGTCTCCTGGCCGCGGTAGCAGCCCTTCTGCAGGTGCACGGCGGTGCCGATCCAGCCCAGCTCGTGCGGGATGGTGCGGTGGTCGGTCTCCTGGCCGAGCCGCGGCCGGTGCGCCTCGACGCGCAGGGCCTCGTACGCGAGCAGGCCCGCGGCCGGGCCGTGCGCGGCGGCGAAGGACTCCAGCTCGGCGCGGGGCAGGAGGACGTCCCGGCCGTACGCGGTCTCCCGGACGATGTGCTCCTTGTCCTGGGTGACCTCGGCGATGGAGCCGGCCGGCAGGTGCACGACCGCGAACTCCTCGGTGCGGTCGGCGACTTCGACGCGGTAGAAGAACTTCATGGACTCCAGGTAGGCGATCAGCTCGCCCTGGGTACCCGGCTCCACGTGCGCCCACGTGGTCTCGCCGTCGTCGACGAGGTAGAGCGCGTGCTCGATGTGCCCGTTGGCGGAGAGGATCAGCGCCTCGGTGGCCTGCCCGGCGGGCAGCTCGGTGAGGTGCTGGGTGAGCAGCAGGTGCAGCCAGCTCAGGCGCTCCGGCCCGCTGACGGTGACGACTCCGCGGTGTGAGAGGTCGACGAAGCCGCGCCCCTCCGCGAGGGTGCGCTGTTCGCCGTACAGCTCGCCGTAGTGGGCGGCGACGCCCTCGTCACGGCCTTCGGCCGGTACGGCGCCGGGGAGATGGAGCAAAGGGCTGCTGGTCATGGGACCAAGCGTACGACCCTGCTATGCCTGAGCGGCACGCTGCTTGGCAGCGCATTTGCGGCACAGCCCGAAGATCGCGAAGTGCTTCATGTCGGTCTCGAAGCCGAAGGTGGTACGGAGCTTCGCCGTGAACTCGGCGGCGATGTCCACGTCCGCCTCGATGACCTCGGCGCAGTCGCGGCAGACCAGGTGGATGTGGTGGTGCCGGTCGGCGAGGTGGTAGGTGGGGGCTCCGTGCCCGAGGTGGGCGTGCGAGACCAGCTTGAGCTCCTCCAGGAGCTCAAGGGTGCGGTAGACGGTGGAGATGTTGACCCCGGAGGCGGTCTTGCGTACCTCGGCGAGGATCTCGTCCGGGGTGGCGTGCTCCAGGGCGTCGACCGCTTCGAGCACGAGCTGGCGCTGCGGTGTCAGCCGGTATCCGCGCTGCCGCAGGTCGCTCTTCCAGTCAGAGCTTTCGGTGTCCACGCTGCTCCCCACCCGGCCAGTGTATGCGCGCGAAGGGGACCACGGGCGTTCCCGCGGTCCCCTTTCGCACAGCCTTGCGTACAGCGTTGAGTACAGCCTGTGGACTCAGCGGAAGAAGGCGATGCCGTCGTCCGGCATGTCCGGGAGGTTGCGCGCCATCTCGGCGACCTCCTCGGGCGTGACGACCTTCTTCAGCTGGGCCGACATGTACGGACGCAGCTCGACGTCCGGGGTGGCCTTCTCGCCGACCCACATGAGGTCGCTCTTCACGTAGCCGTAGAGCCGCTTGCCGCCGCTGTACGGGCCGGAGGCCGCGGTACGGGCGACCGCGTCGGTGACCAGGTCGATCTGGGGCTTCTGGTCGGCGAGCTCGCCGTACCAGACCTCGACGACGCCCTGGTCACGGACCATGACGATCTCGACCTTGCGGTCCTTGTCGATGCGCCAGTAGCCCGACTCGGACTCCAGCGGGCGCACCTTGTTGCCCTCGGCGTCGAGGACCCAGGTGTGGGAGGTGTACTCCAGGAAGTCCCGGCCGTCGTGGCTGAAGACGACCTCCTGGCCGAAGTTGCACTTCTCCTCACCGGGGAAGTCGAAGACTCCCGCACCCTCCCAGTTGCCGAGGAGGAAGGCGAGGGGGACGAGGCCCGGGTTCAGGTCGGACGGGATCTGGATCATGAATGGCTGCTCAGGCGATCTGTGGGAGGGGTTCCGGGGCGGTCTGCTGGGCGGATGCTCAGCGCTGACCCTGGTACAGCTTCTTGACGGCCAGGCCGGTGAAGGCCATGACGCCGACGCAGACCAGGACCAGCAGGGAGGTGAAGACTGCCTCAAGCACGGGGTGCTCCTCGGAATTCGTTCGGGGGGTACGGGCCGGTTCCCCAGCCTACTGGCCCGGGGCCGGGCGCACTGTGTGAGGTGGCCCGTACCCCGGCAGCCGGCCCGGCTGCGGCCCGGCTCCGGCCCGGCTGCGGCCCGGCTGCGGCCCGGCTGCCGGCCGGCTGCCGGCCGGCGGTCAGCTCAGCAGCTGGCTCTGCAGGATCACCGACTGGTGGAAGGTGACGGGGGCCACCTCGCCCTTGCGGGTCTGGATGACCATGCCCAGGACATCACCCGTCCGGAGGCACCCGATCTTGGTCTGCTCCTCGCCGAGGAAGGGCTTCACCTCCTGGTACACGCTGAGGTCGGTGCCGTCGAAGTTGGCCGCCCCCGGGAAGTCCAGCGTGGTGCTGTTCATCTGCGTGTTCTTGGCCTTGCTCCAGACGTCGTCCAGGTCCAGGGCCGAGATGCCGTTGAACCGCGCGTTGGTGTCGCAGCCCTTGAACGCGTCCACGAAGCCGGACGAGTGGAAGCGCAGCAGGTACACGTGCGTACGCGTGCCGTCCGCCGTGGTCCAGCCCCGGCCGGTGATCTGCCGCAGCCCGTCCCATTCGAGGGACTTCTTCAGCTTCTCGCGGGCCTCGGGCGTGTACTCCTCCAGGAAGGTGTCGGCCGACACCGCCCCGTCCTTGTCCGCCTTGACCGCGTCGTCGGCCTTGGCGCCCTCGGGAGCGGGCAGGAGCAGGCCGGTGAGCGGCGCGTAGTGCGTCCCGTCCTTGTTGTCCGGGCCCTGGGGCACCGGGGCGCCGGCGGGCAGCGCGGGCCGGGACAGCACCGGGAACGTCCAGCGGCCGTCGTCCTCGGTGGACAGGCCCGGGATGTCGGTGCGCTCGGGCTGGGTGATCCCGTACGCGACCCCCGTGCCGACGACCGCGAAGACGGCGACGGCGGCGGTCCAGCGCAGGGCGGCGAACAGCCCCCGCCGGTCCTTGGGCGGGGCGGGCGGGGCGGCCCCGGGGCTGGGCTCGGTCGCGGCCTCGGGGGCTTCCGGGGCTTCCGGGGCCTCTGTGACCTCTGCGACCGCCTCGGTGGCCGCCTCGGTCGCCTCCGGGGCGGGCGCGTTAGCGGGCGCGGGAGCGGGCGCGGACGTGGGCTCAGCCTCGGGCGTGGGCACGGCGGCGGTGTCGGTCTGCTCGCTCACGCGGACTCTCCGGGGGACTTGAGGTGGTCGAGTTGCTGCTTGAAGAGGCCCACGGCGTCCTTCACCGCGAATCCCTTGGTCCCGTACATCCGGAAACTCACCATGACGTCTCCCTCGACGGCCAGGCAGTCGAGGGCTTCGATCTGGTCCTTCTTCTTGCCCTCCTTGCTCTCCCTCTCGATGACGATGGGGTCCACCGAGCACTTGGCCTGGGGGTAGCCGTCCACCTTCGGCGCGTCGCCGTCGGAACCGACGAGTTCGATGAGCTTGTTGGTGAACTCACCGAACTTGGCGAGCTGCGCCGGGTCGGCCTGGAGGAGCTCGATCTCGGCGGTCGCGTTCCCGTCCCCGTCCCTGCGCGAGTAGCTGCGTCCGGCCAGACCCTTGAGCTTCAGGTCGGCGAAGGCCTTGTCCCGCTCGGCGCGCTCGCTGCTGGACAGACCCGTACGGGCTTCCTTGAAGCTCTCCAGCGCCCGCTCGCCCGACAGGAAGTAGTAGTTGCCTTCCTTGTCGATGTCGGGGCCGGCCCAGTAGTTGTCGGGCAGCGGCAGCAGCTTGCCCGTGAGCGCGTTCGGGGGCACGGACGGCACGGGTGCCTGGGTACCGCCCGTCGTGTGGTCCTCCGCCAGCCAGTACCGAGTCGGCGAGGTCCGGTCCGCGTCCTTGAGCGCGAGCGCGGCGCCGACGCCGGCGCCCGCGAGGACGACGACACCCACGGCCGCCGCCACCAGCTTGACCACCTTGCGGTTCGCCTTGCGCGCGGGACCGGCGGCGTCCTGCGGCTGCTCCTGCCCGGGCGGGGCCGCTGCGTCGGCCTCGACCCCGGCCTCGGTCACGACACCGGTCACGGCCTCGGACTCGGCCTTGACCTCGGCCTTGACCTCGGTCACGGCCTCCGTCTCGGCCCCGGTCACGTTCTGCTGCTCGCTCACAGCCGCTCCATCTGTCGCTTGACCAGCTCGACCAGGACGTTCTCGTCGATCTCGCCGCGGTTGTTCGTGTACTTGACGCTCATCACGATGTCGCCGCGCCGGACGACGGCACGGGCCCCCAGGAGCGGGTGGTAGCCGGGCTCCTCGTGCGCCTTCGAGTTGATCCACAGCTGCCCGAAGTCCTCGGGAACACCCGGAACCTCCTTGCCCGCGTTGCCCGCGAACTTCTTGGTGGGCATGTACTCCTCGATGCCCTTCTGGAAGTCCTCGGCTCCGTCGCGGTCGTGGAACTGGAGCAGGTTGATCTCGACGAAGTTCCGGTCGGACTCGGACCACTGCGCGCTGGCGATGCTCTGGACCCGGTCGGAGATGAGGCCGCCGAGACCGCCGGAGGGGTCCTCGAAGTACCCCGCGGAGAACTCGTCGACGGAAGCGCTGCCCCAGAACTCGGTCTTCGCCCCGCCCGGCACGTCCAGCAGCTTCTTGGCCAGTTCCTCGTCCGCCTTGTGCCAGCGGTTGGCGTTGATCGAGCGCCGGGTCGTGGCGTCGCCCATCGCCTGCGGCTGCGGCGCTGCCATCTCCTGCTGGGCCAGCGGCGGCAGCGGGGTGGGCTCGCGGTGGTACTGGACCGCGTAGCCGGTGATCGTCCCGGCCAGGACGCCGAGCACGGCCGCGCCCGCGATCAGGAGAGCCGTGCGCCCCACCCGGCGGCGCGGGACCGAAGTGTCCGGCTCCGGTGCACTCTCCCCCTCTTTCCGCTGCTCCGGGATGGTCTGTTCGTGTTCCAAAGGGGTCCCCCACAGGACTGCAGGCGCAGGCTGATTACCCGCGCGTACCCCATGACCCACACCGCGAGGGAGCAGTTGTACGAACGAAGATCACATTCTCGTCTCGTGAGGTTTCAATCCTCGTGCCGCCGCTTTCCGTCCAGTTCGTCCCACCACTCGTCGGACTTCGGGTCGCCCGACGGGTCGTCCCACCAGCGGTCGTCCGGTCCGCGCCGGTTGGCGATCATCGCGGCGACCGGCGGAATGACCATGGCGACCACGCACATCGCCACCGCCGCCTCGACCGACCACAGGCGCACGACGGCCCAGGCGGAGACGAAGAGGACCAGGCATCCGCCCATGAGCAGGAAGTAGGCGCGCCGGCGCCGGGCGTACATGCCTCCAGCGTAGGTCCGGCGCCCCCGCGCGCAAGGGGGCGGAGGGAGGGGACGGACGTGGACGGACGCGGACGGCACGAAGGGCCGCACCCCGTTCCAGTGGCGTCCAACCCCCGGGGGTGCGGCCCTTCGGCCGTTCGATCAGGCGATCACATGTGCGGTGCTCAGACCGCGATCGCCACGTCCGTCACGCCGCCGGCCTCGGCGACGACCACGGCACGGTCCGCCTGGGCACCCGGGACGAGCGCCCGCAGCGTCCAGGAGCCGGTGGCGGCGTAGAAGCGGAACTGGCCGGTCGCCGAGGTCGGGACCTCCGCGGTGAACTCGCCGGTCGAGTCCAGCAGGCGGACGTAGCCGGACACCGGCTCGCCGTCCTTGGTGATCTGGCCCTGGATGGCGGTCTCACCGGGCTTCAGCGTCGCGAGGTCGGGCCCGCCGATCTGTGCTCCACACATGTTCTCTGTCCTGTCCTAGAGAGGTCGTACTACGAGGGGCGTCGCGTGCCCGGTCGTCTGGTTACTTGTTGGCGCCGAGCTCGATCGGCACACCGACGAGCGAGCCGTACTCGGTCCACGAACCGTCGTAGTTCTTGACGTTCTCCTGGCCCAGGAGCTCGTGCAGCACGAACCACGTGAGCGCGGAGCGCTCACCGATGCGGCAGTAGGCGATGGTGTCCTTCGCCAGATCGACCTGCTCCGCCTGGTAGAGGGCGGTCAGCTCGTCGTCCGACTTGAAGGTGCCGTCGTCGTTGGCGTTCTTCGACCACGGGATGTTGCGGGCGCTCGGCACGTGGCCGGGGCGCTGCGACTGCTCCTGCGGCAGGTGCGCCGGGGCGAGCAGCTTGCCGGAGAACTCGTCGGGCGAACGGACGTCGACCAGGTTCAGGGAGCCGATCGCGGCCACGACGTCGTCGCGGAAGGCGCGGATGGAGGTGTCCTGGGCCTTGGCCTTGTACGCGGTGGCCGGGCGGTTCGGGACGTCCTTGCCGTCGACCAGGTCGCGGGAGTCGAGCTCCCACTTCTTGCGGCCGCCGTCGAGGAGCTTCACGTCCTGGTGGCCGTAGAGCTTGAAGTACCAGTAGGCGTAGGACGCGAACCAGTTGTTGTTGCCGCCGTAGAGGACGACGGTGTCGTCGTTGGAGATGCCCTTGGCCGAGAGGAGCTTCTCGAAGCCCTCCTGGTCCACGAAGTCGCGGCGGACCGGGTCCTGGAGGTCGGTCTTCCAGTCGATCCGGACGGCGTTGGTGATGTGGTTCTTGTCGTACGCGGACGTGTCCTCGTCCACCTCGACGATGACGACATTGTCGTCGTTCAGGTGGGCCTCGACCCAGTCGGCGTCTACGAGGACGTCGCTGCGGCTCATGATGTTCTCCTCCGGGGCAGTGTGCGGCGGGGCGGTGCGGGTGACGCGTACTGCGTGCCTGCGGGTGCACTCAAGGTCCTGCGCGGGGAGGCGTCAGGGGTTCAGGAGGCTGGTGCGGTCACGCGGGAAAGGCCGTTGGGGCCGTCGTCCGGTCGATGGAGCGGATGCGCTCACAGTTCACATGGATCGACAGAGCATGGCGGCGACGCGACACAGGTCTACTGCCCGTCGCTTCGTGAGGTCCGCCTGCTGATGCTTCATAGCCATGGATCGTAGGGACGAATCAGCCGCCCTGTCACCGGCGTGTCATATATCGAGACAGGATCGTCCGAATATTGGGATAAGAAGCCCCAGGGCGGCCGCCGCGCCGCCCCCGGGACCTGCCGTGCGGCCCGTCCTTCTGCGGATCGGACCGCACCGTCTCACGATCCGGCCACCACCACGTTCGTGCCGCCCAGCGTGAGGTGCACACCGGCCTCGTCCGAGGTCAGGGACGAGAGCTGGAGTCCGGCCGGCATGCCGCTGCCGAGATCACGGTCGAAGTCGGTCTTCTTCCGGATCGCCTTCTCGACCACCGGAACACCCCCGCCGGGCACCTCGTCGGCGCGCACGCGGACGATCTTGCCGCCCTTTCCGCCCTTCCCGGCCGGCGCGTCCTCAAGGGTGACGGTCGACACCACGCTGTGCGTCAGGACCTTGCCGAAGACGTCCACCGACGCGGTGACCTTCACCTTGCCCGGCGCCCCGCCGTAGGAGAGGGTCGCGCCGGTCTGCGAGGCCGCCGTCAGGTCGGCGTAGGTGATGAGCGCGCTGCCCTCGGCCCGGTCAGCGGTGCCGCCGCTGTAGTCGCCGTTCAGCTTCACGCCCCGGAAGCTCGCGTCCAGCTCCGACAGCCGCGTCTTGCGGTCTTCGGCGGTGACCTCGACGCCCCGCAGCTTGAGGTCGACCCGGTCGAGGTCGCGGCTGAGCACCTGGGTCAGGAAGGGGAAGCCGTGGACCTCTACCTCCGAGGAACCGGCCAGGCCCTGCCGGGCCTGTATTCGGTCGGCCAGCCGGTTCTCGACGTAACTCGCAGCCCAGCGGTCCACGCCCACGAACAGGGCCCCCAGAACCACTCCGATGATCACAACGACGCGCAGGAAACGCACGTTCCCTCCCCCTACTAATCGGTACGTGCGTTCTAGTTGACCATGCGGCTCGTCAGACAGGGATCAGCCCACCACCCGGCCGATCAGGTACACGGCGGGGGCGGCCGCCGCGAGCGGCAGGGCCACGCCGGCCGTCATGTGCACGAACTTCGACGGGTAGTCGTACGCCGCCACGCGCAGCCCGACCAGCGCGCACACCCCGGCGACGAGGCCGATCAGTGCCCCGCCCGTACCGACCGAGGTGAGCCCGCCGACCGCGATGCCCGCGCCGGCGGCCGCGGCCAGCGAGACGCCGACCGAGGGGGCGGCGGGCAGCGGCAGCGCACGGGCGAAGACGGCGACCGCGACGGCCGCGGCGCCGACCGTGGCGGCGGCGGAATCGGCCGCGAGATAGCCGGCGCAGATGATGGCGAGGGCGGCCGAGGCCACCGAGGCCATCAGCCCGTACATCCGCTCGTCGGGATCGGCGTGGCTGCGCAGCTGCAGGACGAGCGTGAGCAGCACCCAGGCGCCGAGGGTCCCGACGATCGCTCCGGGTCCGTACGTGGGGTCGACGGCGAGCACGGCCACGTCGGCGACGACGGCTCCGGCGAAGGCGAGGGCGATGCCCTGGCGGGCGGGCCACATGCCGTTCAGGCGGAACCAGCCGGCCGCCGTGAGGCCCTGCAGGGCGATCAGCGGCAGGAGCAGGGCGTACTGCCCGAAGGCGGCGGCCACGGCGAGCAGCAGCCCGAGGACGGCGGTCAGTATGGCGGACTGCGGACCGGGGTCGATGATCGGCGACCGGCCCTCGGCGCGGGCCTGGGCGGGGTCGACGGCGCGCAGGGTGTTGCCGGCGAGGGTGGGCGGGGACCAGGAGGTGATTTCCTGCGGCTCGCCGGGGGCCTCGGCCGGGTCCTCGCCCGGGGTGGCCGCCGACTGGGGCGGCATGTACGCGGTCTGCTCGGCGGCGGGTGCGTCCACCACCGGCGGCATGTACGCGGTCTGCTCGGCGGCGGGTGCGTCCACCACCGGCGGCATTCCCCCGGCTACCGCCGGGAGGTACCCCCGGGCGGTCTCCTCGACCGGCGGCGACTGCTGGGGCTGGTGCTGCTGCTGGTGGTGGTGGGGCTGGTACTGCTGGTCGTGCTCGGGGCCCGGGTACGGCGGCAGATAGGCCGTCTCGGCGCCCTGCGGCCAGTCCTGGACCGGAGCCGCGGCGGGCGCCGGAGCCTGGGCCTCGTCCCGGAACCAGCTCTCCGGAGCCACCGGCTGCCGGTGCTGCTGCTCCTGCTGCTGCTCCTGCTGGGGCTGGTACTGCTGGTCGGGCCCGGGGCCCGGGTACGGCGGCAGATAGGCCGTCTCGGCGCCCTGCGGCCAGTCCTGGACCGGAGCCGCGGCAGGCGCCGGAGCCTGGGCCTCGTCCCGGAACCAGCTCTCCGGAGCCACCGGCTGCCGGTACGGCTCGGGGGCCGGGGCGTAGCCGCCGCCGGCGGGGGCGGAGCCGTCCGGCCAGGGGCCCGGGGCGGACGGGGCCGCCGGGGCCTCGTCGCGGAACCAGCCCTCGGGCGCCACCGGCTGCCCGGGCACCGCGCCCAGCGGCGGATGCACCGGCTGGTGGCTGGTGTCCCAGGTGTCGGACTGCCAGGTCTGGGTCCCGTACGGGTCCTCCTGCTGCTGGTGCTGCTGGTGCTGCTGCTGCGCGTACTGCCGGCGCTGCTGTTCCTCAGGGGTACTCATCGGCTCCCGCTCACCCGCCCGCGAACGGCGGGAGCACCTCGACGGTGCCCCCCTCGGTCAGCGGGACGGAATCATGCGGGCGCTTGCCCACAGGCTCGTCGTTCACGAGGAAGGAGCAGCGCAGCAGGACCCGGGTCAGCTCCCCGGGGTGGCGCTCCCGCACGGCGTCGAGCGCCTCGGCCAGTGTGCCCGCCGAGTACGGCTCCTCCGCCGTCTTGGCCGCGGCCTTGGCCGCCGCCCAGTAGCGGATGGTTCCGGTTGCCACTGCAGCTCCTATCGTCGGCTCTCTACCGTCGGCCTCCATGATGGCCCCTCCCACCGCCGACCCCGGCGTGCCCCGACGCGCCGGGTGTGCGCCCGGGTGGCCCCGAAGTACCGGTCGGCGGGCCCCCGATCCGGTGAAACCCGGGCATACGCAGGGCGGGAGCGTGGCATGAACCACAGAAGTGGAAGCGGAAGAAGCCTCGGCCACGCATCGACGGGTGGGCTATTCTGCTTGGCGAGAGGATCCGGGCAACGTTGCCCCCGGGTCCTTTTGTGCTTTCAGCACGTTGAACGGACCGAGAACAGTGGTATCCATGCGGACCCCAGGGCGCGGGGACCGCGGGGACGCCGGGCAAGACGTACGAAGCAGTACCACGCATGTCCTCGACGGGACCGAGGAGGAACCGACGTGATGGACCAGCGAACCGTGCACCACCGTCCGACCCGGGCAGGTGGTCGGTCGTGAGCTCACTCCTGCTGCTCACCAACGCCCTGCAGCCGTCCACCGAGGTGCTGCCCGCCCTCGGCCTGCTGCTGCACAACGTCCGGGTCGCCCCGGCCGAGGGCCCCGCCCTGGTGGACACCCCGGGAGCCGATGTCATCCTCGTGGACGGCCGCCGCGACCTGCCGCAGGTGCGGTCGCTGTGCCAGCTGCTCCGCTCCACCGGACCCGGCTGTCCGCTGATCCTGGTCGTCACCGAGGGCGGCCTGGCGGCCGTCACCGCCGACTGGGGCATCGACGACGTCCTCCTGGACACCGCCGGTCCGGCCGAGGTCGAGGCGCGGCTGCGACTGGCCACCGGCCGTCAGCAGCTGGGCTCGGACGACTCCCCGATGGAGATCCGCAACGGTGACCTGTCGGTGGACGAGGCCACGTACTCCGCCAAGCTCAAGGGGCGGGTGCTGGACCTCACCTTCAAGGAGTTCGAGCTGCTCAAGTACCTCGCCCAGCACCCGGGCCGGGTCTTCACCCGCGCCCAGCTGCTGCAGGAGGTGTGGGGCTACGACTACTTCGGCGGCACCCGAACCGTCGACGTGCACGTACGGCGGCTGCGCGCGAAGCTCGGCCCCGAGCACGAGTCCCTGATCGGCACGGTCCGCAACGTCGGCTACCGCTTCGTCACGCCGGAGAAGGTCGAGCGGGCGGCGGCGGAAGCCGCGGCCCAGGCGGCGGCCAAGGCCGCGGCCCAGGCCGCCGAGAGGACGGCACCGCAGACGGCCGCGCAGACCACCGCGCAGCAGGCTTCGTCCGTCACCTGATCGGCCGAACGCGCTGTGAGCATCCACTCGGCAGGACGCCCTGCCCAGAGGTAGGTCACCCCGCGTAGACTGCCGCGCGTGGCCAAGGTGACGCGGGACGACGTGGCGCGACTTGCGGGTACCTCTACCGCCGTCGTGAGCTACGTCATCAACAACGGACCCCGGCCGGTTGCCCCGGCCACGCGCGAGCGTGTCCTCGCCGCGATCAAGGAGCTGGGCTACCGCCCGGACCGGGTCGCCCAGGCGATGGCTTCGCGGCGCACCGACCTCATAGGCATGATCGTCCCGGATGCCCGCCAGCCGTTCTTCGCGGAGATGGCGCACGCGGTCGAACAGGCCGCCGCCGAGCGAGGGAAAATGGTGCTGGTCGGCAACTCCGACTACCGCACCGAGCGCGAGGTCCACTACCTGCGGGCCTTCCTCGGCATGCGGGTGTCGGGCCTGATCCTGGTCAGCCAGGGCATGAGCGAGCAGGCCGCAAGCGAGATCGAGGCCTGGGACGCGCGGGTCGTGCTGCTGCACGAGCGGCCGGAGGCGATCGACGACGTCGCCGTCGTCACGGACGACATCGGGGGCGCCCAGCTCGCCACCCGTCACCTGCTGGAGCACGGCCACGAGTACGTGGCCTGCATCGGCGGCGTCGAGAACACCCCGTCCGTCGGCGACCCCGTCGCCGACCACGTCGAGGGCTGGCGCCGGGCCATGCAGGAGTCCGGCCGCTCGGTCGAGGGCCGGCTCATCGAGGCCCCGTACAACCGCTACGACGCGTACCGGGTCGCCCTGGAGGTCCTGGCGCGGCCCGACCGGCCGACGGCCGTCTTCTGCGCCACGGACGACCAGGCGATCGGTGTGCTGCGCGCCGCGCGCGAGCTGCGCATCGACGTGCCCGGGGAACTGGCCGTCGCCGGCTTCGACGACGTCAAGGAAGCCGCCCTCACCGATCCGCCGCTGACCACGATCGCCTCGGACCGCCCGGCGATGGCCCGCGCGGCCGTGGACCTGGTCCTGGACGACGGCCTGCGCGTGGCCGGCTCCCGACGGGAACGGCTGAAGCAGTTCCCGTCGGCGCTGGTGATCCGCCGCTCCTGCGGCTGCCGCTGAACGCGGGTCACGCGTCCAGCGTGCACGGCATCAGCAGGGAGAAGGCGTCCTCGGTGCCGGAGCGGAGCAGCACCAGCGGGGCCTTGGGGCCGACGTACTCCAGCAGCATGTCGTCCCCGACGGCGAGCGCGTCGAGGAGGAAGGCGGGGTTGACCCCCACCCGGTCCCCGGCGACACCGGAGCCGTAGCCCGGCTCAAGGCCGGACTCGACGGCCTCGTCGGCGACGGTCACCGTGTCCGTCAGGACGAGGGCGCACCTTTCGCCGTCCTGCCCGGCCAGGCCCTGCCGCAGCGCCGGCACGTCCAGCGGGATGCGGCGGCCCTCGGGGAGCCGCGTCAGGCGGCGGTAGTCGGGGAACTCCTCGCCCAGGCCGTGCCCGGCGACCCGGCGGCCCTGCGTCTCCAGCTCGATCCCGTCCCCGTCCACGGTGAGCAGGGCCGGGAAGTCGCCGGTCAGCAGGGCCCGCATGGCGTCCACGAGCGGGGCGGGCGCGGTCAGCTGGACCCGCTCACCGCCGTGGCCGGTGGTGGACGCGCGGGCCACGGCCATCCGGTAGCGGTCGGTGGCCACGACGTGCAGGTCTTCCCCCTCCACGTCGAAGAGGATCCCGCCGAGCACCGGCAGCTCGGGGTCGGTCCCGACGGCGAAGCGTACGGAGTCCAGCGCGGCCGCGAACTCAGCGGCGGGCACGGTCAGCCGGGCCGTGCGGGTGCGGGTGGTGGTGGTCATGGTGCTCTCCTTGTGTCCGAGTCGGGCGCGTACCGCGGAGAGCGCGCCGCGCGCATCGGCGAGCTCGCGTTCGAGCCGCCGCAGGTGCCCGTCCAGCAGCCGGGGCACCAGGCCGGTGTCCCCGCCGGACCAGGCCGCCAGGACCAGCCGGACGTCCGCGAGCGGCATCCCCGCCTGCCGGAGCCGGGCCAGCAGCCGCGCCTCGTCGAGCTGTTCGGGCGCGTACCAGCGGTATCCGGTCGCCGGATCCACCCGGGCGGGCGGCAGGACGCCCACCCGGTCGTAGAAGCGCAGCGCGCTCACGCCCAGCCCGCTGTCGCGGCCCATCTCGCCAATGCTGCGCATCTCGCTCTCCACACCCGTGACTCTGGGACCTCCACCAGGTCGAGGGTCAAGGCCGGTTCTCATGTCGGTCGCAGGCGGTTCTGTCGGGCTTCTCAGGCCTGACTCAGGAAGCTCTCATGATCTCCGGCCAGAGTCGTTGTCATGACCGACAGCTTCCGCCGCGAAGGCGAGTACCCGCAGGAGAACAGCCCGGCCCAGCACGCGCCGTTCGGCGAGGACTGGCAGCGCGGGCGGAACAGGCCGGCCCAGGAGGCCGGGGCCGAAGCCGGGGCGGGAGCCTGGGCCGGAGCCGGGGCGGCGGCCTACCCGCCGCCGCCCTCGTACCCGCCGGCCGCGCCCGGCTGGCACGAGGCGCACCGGCCGCCGGTCATCCCGGGCGAGACGGTCCCGGCGGCCGCGGGCGCCGGCGGCGAGGGCGGCGGCGGTGAGGGCGGCGGCCCTGGCCGGCCGGCCCACGCCGCGGCCCCCGCACCCCGTGCCAAGCGGCCCGTCGCGCTGCTGGCCGCCGTCGTGCTCGCCGCGGCCCTGGTCGGCGGCGGCACCGCGGCCGCCGTCCAGCAGCTGATGGACCGGCAGGCCGGCAGCACCGGCGGGGTCGACGGCACCACCGTCTCGCAGTCCAGCTCCGGCACCGTCGCCGGCGTCGCCGAGCAGGTCAGCCCCTCGGTCGTCCGCATCGACGTCCGCACCGGCTCCGGCCAGGGCACCGGCTCCGGCATCGTCCTCACCGCCGACGGCGAGATCGTCACCAACAACCACGTGGTGAGCGGCGCCGCCGAGATCCAGGTGACGATGAGCGACGGCAAGAAGTACCCGGCCAAGATCGTGGGCACCGACCCCGACAAGGACCTGGCCCTGATCAAACTCCAGGGCGCATCCGGGCTGAAGCCCGCCACGCTCGGCGACTCCGGCGGCGTCAAGGTCGGTGACCAGGTCGTCGCCATCGGCTCGCCCGACGGCCTCACCGGCACCGTCACCAGCGGCATCGTCTCCGCGCTGAACCGCGAGGTGAAGGTGCCGAAGTCGGAGCAGCAGTCCCCGCAGAGCCGGCAGCAGGGCGAGGACAGCTGGCCGTTCTCCTTCGGCGGCCGCCAGTTCAACGGGGACACCGGCTCCGACACCACCTCGTACAAGGCCCTCCAGACGGACGCCTCCCTCAACCCCGGCAACTCCGGCGGCGCCCTCGTCGACATGAACGGCCGGATCGTGGGCATGCCGTCGGCGATCTACTCCCCCGCCTCCGGCAACTCCGCCGCAGGCAGCGTCGGCCTCGGCTTCGCCATCCCGGTCGACACGATCAAGGCCGACCTGGACTCCCTGCGCAAGGGCGGCCCCGGCGGCGCGGGCTCCTCCGGCACGGGCGGCGGATCCGGCGCCGGCTCCGCCGCGGGCGGCTTCGGCACCAGCTTCTGACCCACCCGTGCGAGGCTGGAGACGCCGTCACGCGCCGCACTCCACGGCCGACCACCACCCCTGGGAGACCCATCCATGAATCCCGCCGAAGGCGAAGCGCGGATCCTCGTCGTCGACGACGAACCGGCCGTCCGCGAGGCCCTGCGCCGCAGTCTCGCCTTCGAGGGGTACGCCGTGCAGACCGCCGTCGACGGGCTCGACGCCCTCGACCGGGCGGCCTCGTACGCCCCCGACCTGATCGTCCTGGACATCCAGATGCCCCGGATGGACGGGCTGACGGCCGCCCGCCGACTGCGGGCCTCCGGCAGCGTCACACCGATCCTGATGCTCACCGCCCGCGACACCGTCGGCGACCGCGTCACCGGCCTCGACGCGGGCGCCGACGACTACCTCGTCAAGCCGTTCGAACTCGACGAGCTCTTCGCCCGCGTCCGCGCCCTGCTGCGCCGCAGCTCCTACACCACCTCGCAGGCCGTCGGCGAGAGCCACGAGGACACCCTGACCTTCGGCGACCTGCGCATGGACCTCGCGACCCGCGAGGTCACCCGGGCCGGGCGGTCGGTGGAGCTGACCCGGACCGAATTCACGCTGCTGGAGATGTTCCTCGCGCACCCGCGCCAGGTCCTGACCCGCGAGCAGATCCTCAAGACCGTCTGGGGCTTCGACTTCGAGCCCAGCTCCAACTCCCTGGACGTGTACGTGATGTACCTGCGCCGCAAGACCGAGGCCGGCGGCGAGCCGCGCCTCGTCCACACCGTGCGCGGGGTCGGCTACGCCCTGCGTGCCGGCGAGAGCGGGCCCGAGTGAGCCCGACGGCCAGATTCCGCGCGCTGCCGCTGCGCTCCCGCCTCGCCCTGCTGGTCACGGTGGCGGTGGCGCTCGCGGTGACCGCGGTCGCGGCGGTGTCGTGGGTGATGGTCCGCACCCAGCTTCGCGAGCAGCTCGACCGCTCCCTCGTCGCGACGAACGTCGGCGCAGAGCTGAGCCGGACCCTGATGCAGAACGACTGTCTTCCGCCGCCGCAGCAGCCCCGTCAGCAGATCGCCGGGAACCTGAGCGCGACCGTCCAGATCGTCCTGCCCGACGGCAGCCACTGCTGGGTCGCCGGGCCGACCGCCCTGCCGGTGACCGAGGCCGACAAGGAGATCGCGCTGGGCAGGCGGGGCAAGACCCTGCAGACCGTGACGACTTCCGAGGGCGTCGAGATGCGCGTCTACACGATCCCGGTGGTGGCCCCCAACACCGGCCAGGTCTTCGGCGGCGTCTCCATCGCCAAGCCGCTCGCCGACATCGACAAGCCGCTGTCCACCCTGGCCTGGGTGCTGCTCCTGGTCTCCGGGATCGGCGTCGTCGGCGCGGGGATCGCCGGTCTGTGGGTGGCCCGGACCGGGCTGCGGCCCGTCGACGAACTGACCGACACGGTCGAGCACATCGCCCGGACCGAGGACCTGACGGTACGGATCCCGCACACGGGCGACGACGAGATCGCCCGCCTGTCGCGGTCCTTCAACTCGATGACGGCGGCCCTCGCCTCCTCCCAGGAGCGGCAGGCCCAGCTGATCGCGGACGCCGGGCACGAGCTGCGCACCCCGCTGACCTCGCTGCGCACCAACATCGAGCTGCTCGCCCGCAGCGAGGAGACCGGCCGGGCCATCCCGCCCGACGACCGGCGTGAGCTGCTGGCCTCGGTGAAGGCGCAGATGACGGAGCTGGCCTCGCTGATCGGCGACCTGCAGGAGCTGTCGCGGCCGGACGCGGCCTCCCCGGGACCGCTCCAGGTGGTCGCCCTGCACGAGATCGCCGGGGCCGCGCTGTCCCGGGTCCGGCTGCGCGGTCCGGAGCTCCGCTTCGACTCGGACCTGCGGCCCTGGTACGTACGGGGCGAGGCGGCGGCGCTGGAGCGGGCCGTGGTCAACGTCCTGGACAACGCGGTGAAGTTCAGCCCGCCCGGCGGCACGGTCGCGGTGACCCTGCGGGCGGGCGAGCTGACCGTACGGGACCACGGTCCGGGCATCCCGGCCGAGGACCTCCCGCACGTCTTCGAGCGGTTCTGGCGGTCCGAGTCGGCCCGCGCCCTGCCCGGCAGCGGGCTGGGCCTGTCGATCGTGGCCCGTACGGCGGCGCGCGCGGGCGGCAGCGCCGAGCTGCGGGCGGCGGCCGACGGCGGCCCGGGCACGGAGGCGGTGCTCCGCATCCCGGGGGCGCCGATGCCGCCGCCGTCCGATCCGTCAGTTGTGCCGGATCAGTGAGGCGACCAGGCCGGAGCGGGTGTTCGGGAAGTCCATCGGGACGATGCCGAGCCCGGTCCGGCCTGCCAGTTCTCCGCCGTCGACGAAGCCGTGGACCTGCGGGTTCAGCCGGTCGGAGTTCCAGCGGGGCGGCATGTACGCCGCGGTGCTGACGTGGTTCACGAAGAGCCTGCCGGGCTGCTGGACGGCCTTGCGGAAGTGGTTCTCGATCCGGCCGCGCTTGGCGAAGGGCTCGGTGTTGTAGTCGTCCTGGATGTCGAAGACGTTGCCGTCGCCGTAGCGCAGGCCCGGCAGGCCGCCGTTGTCGGCGAGCAGGACCACCTTGCCGCGGGCCTGTCCGAGGGCGGGCAGGGTGTCGGAGATCCGGAACAGGGGCCGCCAGCCGCGGTGGTCCAGGTAGTCGTCGAAGACGGCGCGGAAGGTGGCGTCGCTCTCCCCGGAGTACTCCTGCTTGACGCGCATCAGGACGGTCTCGGAGGGGTGCGCGGCGAGGAAGTTCCCGCAGGCGACGAGGACGTCCCCGAACATCAGGTCCTGGAAGAAGGCCGCGTGGTGGATGGCGAAGGAGCCGCCCGTGACCCGGCAGCGGATGTCGAGGAAGCGGATCCCGGAGTCGAGCTGCTGGGCGATCGAGGTGTTCTGGCAGGCGACGTAGAGGCCGCCCTTGGTGGCGCCGGAGTCATGGGTGCCGGGGATCGTCATGCGCTGCAGGGCGGTGGAGTCCCCGAGGCCGGCCATCCAGTCCTGGGTGCCGAGCGTCGCGGCCGAGGCGGGTGCGGCTCCCAGTCCGACGGCCGCGCCCGCGGCCAGCGCTCCGGCCAGAAACGCCCGCCGGTCCATGCCCGTGCCTGTGCCCGTGCCTGTGCCCGTGCCTGTGCCCGTGCCTGTGCTCGCGCCTGTGCCCGTGCCCTCGCTCGCGACCGTGCCCATGCCGATGCCCATGCCCGCCCCTTTGCCGACCCGGTGATGGCCGGATTATGGCGTGCACACGTCAGCTTTACTACCTGTCGGTAGCGGTCAGCTTTCGAGCAGCTCGACCATGGACCGCAGCCCCTGGAGGAGCTCACGGCCGTCGGGCGCCTGCTCCGGATCGGTCAGGGTCTGCACCATCACCCCGCCGAGCAGCGCGATGTGCAGCGAGCCGAGGGCCCGTACGTCCGCCTCGGAGACCTCCTCCTGCGGCACTCCGCGCAGGGCCGCGGCCACCATCCGCCGGTTGCGGCGCTGCCCCTCGGCGAGGATCGCGAGCAGCTCGGGCGAGGACTGCGCGTGGACGAAGGCCTCGACGGAAGCCAGCCAGAGCCAGCGCATCTCGCCGAAGTCGCGGATCTTGCGGTCCCAGGTGTCGGCGTAGCGCTCCCCCGCGGTCTCGCCCTGGCCGGTGAGCCGGCCGGACCCCGCGGCCCACTCCTCCATGGCGGCGAACAGGGCCTGGTTGAGGAGGGCCTCCCGGGATCCGAAGTGGTAGCCGATCGCGGCCATGCTCACCCCCGAGGCCGTGGCGATGTCGCGCACGGTCGTCCGCAGATAGCCCTTCTCCTCCAGGCAGCGCCCGGCTCCGGCCAGCAGGTCCTCGCGATTTCCCATGCGGGGATCGTAGCCGCGCAGCCTCTTGGGCAAGCGCCCAAGACAAACGTCTTGCACGCTTGCCCAAATCCTGGCAGGCTTCAGGCATCGACAGATCGCAAGATCGACGAAACGGGGAGAACCACCATGCACCGCCACGAAATGAACATCGACGACCGCACCCTGTCCTACGTGGACTCCGGCGGCACCGGCCGCCCGCTGCTGGCCCTGCACGGCGGACTGTCCGAGGGCCTCGCCTTCGCCGGACTCGCCGCGCACCTCGGCGACGCCTGGCGGGTCATCGCCCCCGACCAGCGCGGCCACGGCAGCTCCGCCCGGGCCCCGCACTACCGCCGCGAGGGCTACGTTTCCGACGCCGTCGCCCTCCTCGACCACCTCGGCCTGGACGCCCCCGTGGCCCTCCTCGGCTACTCCCTCGGCGGCCTCAACGCCTACCACCTCGCCGCCGCCCACCCCGACCGGATCTCCGCACTCGTCGACATCGACGCCACCGTCGAGATCCGGCCCACCACCGAGGCCCCCCTCTTCGACTTCCTGCACGGCATGCGGTACACCGCCCCCACCCGCGAGGAACTCCTCGAAGCCGCCGGGCCGGTGGGCGCCCAGTTCGTCGAACAGGCCCTGCGCCCGCTCCCCTCCGGCGAGGGCTGGCGGCTGCCGTTCCACCCCCAGGACATGCTCGACTCCATCGAGGCCTGCCGGGGCGACCACTGGGACGCCTGGCTCGCGAGCACCTGCCCGGCCCTGCTGATCCACGGGATCCACAGCCAGGCCCTGCGCCAGGACACCGCCGACGCGATGGTCACGCGCCGCCCCAAGACCTCGTACACCCCCCTGAACGGCGACCACTTCGTGCCCTTCACCGACCCCCAGGGCGTCAACGACGCCGTCGGGACGTTCCTCGCGACCCTGTGAGGCAGCAGCCCCGCCACGGGGGTGCGGGGCGAACGCCGAAGGGGGCGGCGGGCCGGTCGGCCCACCGCCCCCTTCGGGCGTGCTGTACGCGCGTACTACTTGACGACGGTGATCCGGTTCGCCGCCGGCGGGGCGATCGGCGCCGCCTCCGAGGAGTTCTTCGTCAGGTAGGCGTTGAAGCAGTCCAGGTCGGACGCGCCCACCAGCTTGTTCTTGTGCTCCTTCAGGACGGTGAAACCGTCACCGCCGCCCGCGAGGAACTCGTTCATCGCGACCCGGTAGGTCTTGGCGGGGTCGATCGGCGCGCCGTTCAGCTTCACCGAGTCCACGACGATGCGGTCCGCGCCCGCCTTCGTCATGTCCAGGGTGTACGTGAAGCCCTTCGACACCTGCAGGATCTTCGGGTTCGGTCCGTTGACCGGCCCGCTGACCTGCTGCTGGAGCGCGGTGATCAGCTGCGCGCCGGTCAGGTCCACGATGTTCATCATGTTGGTGAACGGCTGGACCGTGAAGGACTCGCCGTACGTCACCACACCGTCGCCCTCGTCACCCGAGGCCTTGTAGGCGAGGTCCGAGCGGATGCCGCCCGGGTTCATGACGGCCAGCTGCGCGCCGCCCTTGTCCGCCGGGGCGAGCGCTTCGAGCTGCGCGTCGGCGATCAGGTCGCCGAGCGGCTTCTCGGGCGCCTCGGAACCGCGGCCGGGGATGTCGGCCGAGATGAAGCCCTGCGGACGGTTGGCGATCGGGGCCGCCAGCGCCTTCCAGCGGTCGATCAGCTCGGTCATGTCCGGGGCCTTCGGCTGGTCCCGGCCCACGATCTTGTTCACCGGCTTCGGCGAGGTGACCGGCGTACGGACGATGTCCTTGGTCTGCCGGTCGTAGGTGAGGGTGGTGTCGGTGAACAGGCGGCCGATGGAGGCGGCCGAGGTCACCGTACGCGGGTTGCCCGCCGGGTCCGGGATGTTGCAGGCGTAGGCCTGGTGCGTGTGGCCGGTGACCAGCGCGTCGACCTTGGAGTCCACGTTCTTGGCGATGTCCACGATCGCGCCCGAGATGCCGGCGCCGGCACCCGGGACGTTGCAGTCGTAGTTGTACGCGCCGTTGGCGGGCAGGCCGCCCTCGTGGATCAGCGCGACGATCGACTTCACGCCCTGCTTGTTCAGCTCGGCCGCGTACTTGTTGATCGTCTCGATCTCGTCGCCGAACTTGAGGCCCTTGACGCCCTCGGCGGTCACGACGTCCGGAGTGCCCTCCAGGGTGACGCCGATGAAGCCGATCTTCACGTCCCCCTTCTTCCAGATGTAGGTGGGCGACATCAGCGGACGCTTGGTCTTCTCGTCCGTGACGTTGGCGGCGAGGTACTGGAATTCGGCGCCGGTGAACTCCTTGCCGTACTCGAAGCAGCCCTCGACCGGGTGGCAGCCGCCGTAACCCATGCGGCGCAGCTCGGTCTTGCCCTCGTCGAACTCGTGGTTGCCGACGCTGGAGACGTCCAGGCCGATCTTGTTCAGCGCCTCGATGCTCGGCTCGTCGTGGAAGAGCCCGGACAGCATCGGGCTGCCGCCGATCATGTCACCGGCCGCGGCCGTGACGGAGTACTCGTGGCCCTTGCGGGCCTCGCGCAGGCTGGTGGCGAGGTACTCGACACCGCCCGCGGGTATGGCCTTGGTGGTGCCGTCGGCCTGACGCTCGGTCACGGTGCCGGAGGAGCCCTGCGGGGGCTCCAGCGTGCCGTGGAAGTCGTTGAACGACAGCATCTGCACATCGACGGTCCGGCTCTTGGCCGCACCGCCACCACTCGCGGCACCGGCCGGAAGTGCGGCGGCGACCATGGCCCCGGCCCCGGCCGTGACGGCGAGGGCGGTGAGGGTCAACCGGCGGGTTCGGCGGTGCCGTTGTGGCGTCGCTGACATTTAGTCCCCTTATGTGACAGCGGTAAGACATGGGAGGTCCGCCGAAGCCTATGGTCAACGCGCGTAGCTCTACCAGGGGGTAGCGGTATCGCGTTGGTTACGCGCAGAAGAAGGGCCGACCACGCGCCCGCACTCCGCCCCTCCCCCACGGCGGTCGTAGGCTCGTGCCATGACTGACGCAGCAGCGGCCCTTGAGCCGGGACGGCAGATTCAGACTCTCGACGAGCTGACGGAGGAACAGGCGATCGCCGTACTCGAACTCATCGAGGACGCGGCGCGTACGGACGGCACCACCGCCGTGTCCGAACAGGGACGGCTCCAGCTGCGCGGCGGACCGCGCGAGGGCATCCGGCACTTCCTGCTCACCGAGGGCGGCCGGCTCTCCGCTTACGGACAACTGGAGGACACCGATCCGGTGGAGGCCCCGGCCGCCGAACTCGTCGTGCACCCGGCCCTGCGCGGTCGCGGACACGGGCGGGCCATGGGCACGGCCCTGCTGGCCGCCTCCGGCAAGCGGCTGCGGGTATGGGCGCACGGCGGCAAGTCGGCCGCCCGGCACCTCGCGCAGGTGCTCGGCCTGACCCTCTTCCGCGAGCTGCGCCAGCTGCGCCGGCCGCTGGCCGGCGGGGACCCGCTGCCGGAGCCGGTGCTCCCGCCCGGGGTGACCGTACGGACCTACGTGCCCGGCGCCGACGACAAGGCCTGGCTCACGGCGAACGCGGCCGCCTTCGCCCATCACCCCGAGCAGGGTTCGCTGACGCAGCGCGACCTGGACGACCGGATCGCGCAGCCGTGGTTCGACCCCAAGGGCTTCTTCCTCGCGGAGCGCGACGGCGAGCTCGTCGGCTTCCACTGGACGAAGGTCCACGCGGCGGAGCAGCTGGGCGAGGTCTACGTGGTCGGCGTCCGCCCGGGCGCCCAGGGCGGCGGCCTCGGCAAGGCCCTCACCGCGATCGGCCTGCGCCACCTGGCGGCCCAGGGCCTGCCGACGGCCATGCTCTACGTGGACGCCGACAACCCGGCGGCCCTGGCCGTATACGCGGGCCTCGGCTTCACCACCCACGAGGTCGACCTGATGTACCGCACCGAAAGCTGACCCGCCCCCCGCGCCGCCCCTTCCACCCCCGCCGGGCCAAATCCAGCCCCGCCGGCGTTTGAGGCGCGGGGCCGGGGCGGAGCCCCGCTCATCCAGCCCCGCCGACGTTTGAGGCGCGGGGTCCGGGCAGCGCCCGGCGGGGGCCGGGGGGAAGCCCCCGCACCGGCGCCGCACCCGCGCACGCCGGGGCGCACCGGCCCCCCGCCACCCCCGCCGGGAGGCGACTCGTGCGCCATCCGGACCCGGGAAGCCACACGCCATTAACCAGGCATTCAGAAGCGCTTGCGACTCTCCCCCAATGCAGCCCCGACTCCGACTGACGGCCGACTCTTCCGACGTGCCTGTCCTCCCGCGTGCGCGGAAGAATGGAGTCATGAGCCACCAGCCCAGCGCAGGCCCCACCGAGGTCCCCGCCCAGCACCCGTCTCACACCCCCGCCGCCGCCCCCGGCCGCGCCGTCACCGGAGCCCACGCCCGCATAGGCTCCATCTCGGCGCACCGCCCGCACGTCGACCTGGAGCCCGATCTCGACGCGGATCTGGACGCCTACGAGGACGACAAGGACGGCGACGAGCTCCCGCCGGGACGCTTCCTCGACCGGGAGCGCAGCTGGCTCGCCTTCAACGAGCGGGTGCTGGAACTCGCCGAGGATCCCACGACGCCCCTGCTGGAGCGCGCCAACTTCCTGGCGATCTTCGCGAGCAACCTCGACGAGTTCTTCATGGTCCGCGTGGCCGGCCTCAAACGGCGTATCGCGACGGGTGTCGCCACCCGTTCGGCCTCGGGCCTGCAGCCCCGCGAGGTGCTGGACCAGATCTGGACGCGCTCGCGCGAGCTCATGGCCCGGCACGCCGCCTGCTTCCAGCAGGACATCTCCCCGGCACTCGCCGAGGAGGGCGTCCACCTGATCCGCTGGCCCGATCTGACCGAGAAGGAGCAGGCGCGCCTCTTCACCCTGTTCCGCAACCAGATCTTCCCGGTGCTGACCCCGCTGGCCGTGGACCCCGCGCACCCCTTCCCGTACATCTCCGGCCTCTCCCTGAACCTGGCCGTGGTCGTACGCAACCCCGTCAGCGGCCACCGCCACTTCGCCCGGGTCAAGGTCCCGCCGCTCCTCTCCCGCTTCCTGGAGGCCTCCCCGCAGCGCTACGTCCCGCTGGAGGACGTCATCGCCGCGCACCTGGAGGAGCTGTTCCCCGGCATGGAGGTGCTCGCGCACCACATGTTCCGGGTGACCCGCAACGAGGACCTGGAGGTCGAGGAGGACGACGCCGAGAACCTGCTCCAGGCCCTGGAGAAGGAGCTCATGCGGCGCCGCTTCGGCCCGCCCGTGCGCCTGGAGGTCGAGGAGTCCATCGACCCGGGCGTCCTGGACCTGCTGGTGCAGGAGCTGAAGGTCAACGCCTCCGAGGTCTACCCGCTGCCCGGCCCGCTGGACCTGACCGCCCTCTTCGGAATCGCCTCGCTGGACATCCCGGAGCTCAAGTACCCGAAGTTCGTCGCCGGCACCCACCGCGACCTCGCCGAGGTCGAGTCCGCGTCCGCGCCCGACATCTTCGCCGCCCTGCGCGAGCGGGACGTCCTGCTGCACCACCCGTACGACTCCTTCTCCACCTCGGTGCAGGCCTTCCTGGAGCAGGCCGCCGCCGACCCGGACGTCCTCGCCATCAAGCAGACGCTCTACCGCACCTCCGGCGACTCCCCGATCGTGGACGCCCTGATCGACGCCGCCGACTCCGGCAAGCAGGTCCTCGTACTCGTCGAGATCAAGGCCCGCTTCGACGAGCAGGCCAACATCAAGTGGGCGCGCAAACTGGAGGAGTCCGGCTGCCACGTCGTCTACGGGCTCGTCGGCCTCAAGACCCACTGCAAGCTGTCGCTCGTCGTCCGCCAGGAGGGCGAGACGCTGCGCCGCTACTCGCACGTGGGCACCGGCAACTACCACCCCAAGACCGCCCGGCTCTACGAGGACCTCGGCCTGCTCACCGCCGACCCGCAGGTCGGCGCGGACCTCTCCGACCTCTTCAACCGGCTGTCCGGCTACTCGCGCCGCGAGACCTACCGCCGGCTGATGGTGGCGCCCCGCTCGCTGCGGGACGGACTGATAGCGCGGATCGACAAGGAGGCCGCCCACCACAAGGCCGGCCGCCCCGCCTACGTCCGGCTCAAGATGAACTCGATCGTCGACGAGGCCCTCATCGACTCGCTCTACCGGGCCTCCCAGGCGGGAGTGCCCGTCGACATCTGGGTGCGCGGCATCTGCGCCGTGCGCCCCGGCGTCCCCGGGCTCTCGGACAACATCCGGGTCCGCTCGATCCTCGGCCGCTTCCTGGAACACTCCCGGGTCTTCGCCTTCGGCAACGGCGGCGAACCCGAGGTGTGGATCGGCAGCGCCGACATGATGCACCGCAACCTCGACCGCCGTATCGAGGCACTGGTCAGGGTCGCCGACCCGGCCCACCGCGCGGCACTGGACCGGATGCTGGAAACCGGGATGTCCGACGCCACCTCCTCCTGGCACCTGGGCCCGGACGGCGAGTGGACCCGGCACAGCACGGATGCGGACGGCCAGCCGCTGCGGCACGTACAGGAGACGCTCATAGACGCCCGGAGGCGCCGGCGTGGCTCAGCCAAACCATGACCCGATTACGGCGACGGCGGACGCAGGTGCCGTGCTCGGCGCGTACCTGCGCGCCCAGGCCACCGCTTTCCTGCGCGGGCTGCGCCTGCACGAGGAAAGCGGGGCCGACGCCGCCGAAGGAAGCGACGCGGCGCGCAGCCTGCGGGGGGCTGCGCGCCGCATCAGCGGTTCCCTGGCCACCTTCCGGGTGGTGACCGAGTCCTCCTGGGCCGACGGGCTGCGCACCGAGCTGGTGTGGCTGTCCTCGACCCTGGCCGACGAGCACGCGTACGCGGCCCGGCTGACCCGGCTGATGGACGCCCTGCACCGGCTGTCGGGGTCCCCGGAACTGCCGGCGCCGCGCGGCTCGGCCGGCGCGCTGACAGTGGGCTCGGCGCGGGCCGGCGCGCTGCTGGAACGGCAGCTGACCCTGGCCCGTACGCGCGCCCACTCGGCCACCCTCCAGGCGCTCGGCTCCTCCCGCTTCCACGCGGTGGCGGACGCGGTGGCGGTGCTCGCCTCGGAGGTCCCGCTGGACGCGGTCGCGGCCCGGGGGCGGGTGGCGGAGGTACTCGTCCCGCTGGCCGCCGTGGCCGAAACCCGCCTGTCGGCGGCGGTCGCGGCGCTGCCCCCGGTCGACGGGGCCCACCCGTACAACGCGGACCACGACGGGCTCTGGCACGAGGTACGCCGCCTGCTGCGGGTCCACCGGTACGCGCGCGAGGCGCTCGGCGAGGACGTGACGCGGCCGGCGGCCGCGGGCGAGGCCCTGGACCGCCACCGTGACGCGGCCGAGGCCGCGACCGCCTCGGCGACGGCGGCCCGCACCCCGCGCATCGCCCCGGCCACGGCCTACGCCCTGGGCGTCCTGCACGCCGACCAGCGCCACGAGGTCGAGGCGGCCCGCCTCGAATTCCGGCATCTCTGGCTTCCCGAGCCCGCGGTCACGCCGCGATAACGTGCGGATAACGGATGATGACGGATGCGTGCGACCGGCCCGGGACGCACCGGGTCGTCCGCCACGGTTCACCATCCGTTCACTCGGGCCGGTCGGCTGCTTCACCTGTTCTGCCTAATTTCGGTGATGCACGGAGCGAGTCGCCCGGAAGCCGAGCAGCTCAGCCGCGCACCACCGACGTAGTCCTCTTCGCACGCCGCCCCGATACAGAAAGCGGCCGGCGGCTTCTGGAAGGAACACCCGAAAAGTGAAGCTTCAGCGCAAGAACATGCTTCGTGCCTCCGCCCTCGGGGCGCTTGTCGTGTCCGGCGCCCTGGTCCTCACGGCGTGCGGCTCGGACGACAACACCAAGGCCGCCGACGGCTCGGCGAAGCCCTCCGCGGCCGCCGCGGGCGACATCAAGTGCGACGACGCCAAGGGCAAGCTCCTGGCCTCCGGCTCCTCCGCGCAGAAGAACGCGATCGAGCTGTGGATCAAGAACTACATGGCCGCCTGCTCCGGCGTCGAGGTGAACTACAAGTCCTCCTCCTCCGGTGAGGGCATCGTCGCCTTCAACCAGGGCACGGTCGGTTTCGCCGGCTCCGACTCGGCGCTGAAGCCGGAGCAGGTCGAGGAGTCGAAGAAGATCTGCACCGGCGGCCAGGGCATCGACCTCCCGATGGTCGGCGGCCCCATCGCCCTCGGCTTCAACGTCGCCGGCGTGGACAAGCTGAACCTGGACGCCGCCACGGTCGCCAACATCTTCAACGACAAGATCAAGAAGTGGGACGACGAGGCGATCAAGAAGCTGAACCCGGGCGTCACGCTTCCCTCCACCGCCATCCAGGCCTTCCACCGCTCCGACGACTCGGGCACCACCGAGAACCTCACCAAGTACCTCAAGGCCACCGCGGGCGACGCCTGGCCGTACGAGGCCGCGAAGAAGTGGGCCGCCCCGGGCGGTCAGTCGGCCTCCGGCTCCTCCAGCGTGGCCGCCCAGGTCAAGCAGGTCGACGGTGCGATCGGCTACTTCGAGCTCTCCTTCGCCAGCTCGCAGAGCATCAAGACCGTCGACCTGAACACCGGTGCCGCCGCCCCGGTCAAGGCCAGCGGTGAGAACGCCTCCAAGGCCATCGCCGCCGCCAAGGTCGCCGGCACCGGCTCCGACCTGGCCCTCAAGCTCGACTACACCACCAAGGCCGAGGGCGCCTACCCGCTCGTCCTGGTGACCTACGAGGTCGTCTGCGACAAGGGCAACAAGGCCGAGACGCTGCCGACCGTGAAGTCCTTCCTGAACTACGCCGCCTCGGACGCGGGCCAGAAGGTCCTCCTCGAGAACGGCTACGCGCCGATCCCGGCCGAGATCAACACCAAGGTCCGCGAGGTCATCAACACCCTCGGCTAAATCCTGACCCCAGGTCCGGTCCGCTCCCCCGTCCGGGGGCGGACCGGGCCCGGGACCCTTCCCCTCCACCCGGGGGAATCCGGTGCACCGCCGCCAGGGGGCCTGACCCCCACACAGACCGGAAAGACCATGGCTTCCACCACACCCACCCAGATAGACACGGCTCCGCCTGTCACCCGTAGCGGAGGATCCACCGGTCGCGCCGGTGACAAGATCTTCGCCGGGCTCTCCAAGGGCTCCGGCATCCTGCTCCTGGTGATCATGGCGTCGATCGCCGCCTTCCTCACCTACCGCGCCGCGATCGCCCTGTCGAAGAACGAGGGGAACTTCCTCACCACCTTCGACTGGAACGCGTCGGCCAACCCGCCCGTCTTCGGCATCGCCGTCCTGCTCTTCGGCACCGTCGTCAGCTCGATCGTCGCGATGGCCATCGCCGTCCCGATCGCTGTCGGCATCGCCCTGTTCATCTCGCACTACGCGCCGCGCAAGCTGGCCGCGCCCCTCGCCTACGTGGTCGACCTGCTGGCCGCCGTGCCGTCGATCATCTACGGCATCTGGGGCGCCCTCTTCCTCGTCCCGCAGCTGGGCGGCCTGAACCTCTGGCTGGACGAGTACCTCGGCTGGACGTACGTGTTCGAGAAGACCCAGGTCGGCGTCGCCCGCTCGCTCTTCACCGTCGGCATCCTGCTCGCGATCATGATCCTGCCGATCGTGACCAGCGTCAGCCGTGAGGTCTTCCTCCAGGTCCCGCGCATGAACGAGGAGGCCGCACTGGCCCTCGGCGCGACCCGCTGGGAGGTCATCCGCATGTCGGTGCTGCCCTTCGGCCGCTCCGGCGTCATCTCCGCCTCGATGCTCGGCCTCGGCCGCGCGCTCGGCGAGACCATGGCCGTCGCGACCGTCCTCTCCCCGAGCTTCCTGATCTCGGGCCACATCCTGAACCCGGGCGGCGGTACCTTCGCGCAGAACATCGCCGCGAAGTTCGACGAGGCCAACGAGTTCGGCCGCGACGCACTGATCGCCTCCGGTCTCGTCCTCTTCCTGCTCACCCTGCTGGTCAACGGTGCAGCTCGCCTGATCATCGCTCGCCGCAAGGACTTCTCGGGGGCGAACGCCTGATGAGCCACGCAATCCAGGACCAGCGGCCCACCCGGGCCCGCAAGTCCGCCGCCCCCGCCAGCCTGACCCGCGGCGGCCTGCCCCGCTGGGCCCCGGCCGCCATCGCAGCCCTGTCGATCGCACTCGGCTGCGGCATCGGCCTCGCCTTCGGCCTCCAAAGCAAGATCCAGTGGGGTCTGCTCGCGGCGCTGCTCTTCATCGCCATCACGTACACCGCCAGCGCGGTGATCGAGAACCGCCGGCAGGCCAAGGACCGCGTCGCGACCTCCCTCGTGTGGGTCTGCTTCGTCCTCGCGGTCATCCCGCTGCTGTCGCTGATGTGGACCACGATCACCCGCGGTCTGGAGCTCCTGAGCGGCACCTTCCTCAGCCACTCCATGAACGGCGTGACCAGCTTCGACGAGGGCGGCGGCGTCTACCACGCCCTGCTCGGCACCATCGAGCAGGTCGCCCTCGCCACGCTGATCGCGGCCCCCATCGGCCTGCTGACCGCCGTCTACCTGGTCGAGTACGGCAAGGGCCGCCTGGCCAAGTCCGTCACCTTCTTCGTCGACGTCATGACCGGCATCCCCTCCATCGTCGCGGGCCTGTTCATCCTGACGACCTGGAACCTGATGCTCGGCTTCGGCCCGTCCGGCTTCGCCGGCGCCATGGCCCTGTCGATCCTGATGATGCCGGTCGTGGTCCGCTCCACCGAGGAGATGCTCAAGCTCGTCCCGAACGAGCTGCGCGAGGCCGCCCTCGCCCTCGGTGTGCCGAAGTGGCGCGTGATCCTCAAGGTCGTGCTCCCGACCGCCATCGGCGGTATCTCCACCGGCGTGATGCTGGCCGTCGCCCGCATCGCCGGCGAGACCGCGCCGATCATGCTGCTGGTCTTCGGCACCCAGCTGATCAACGGCAACCCCTTCGAAGGCGCCCAGTCCTCGCTCCCGCTCTACATTTGGGAGCAGTACAAGGTCGGTAGTGAACCCTCCTACGACCGGGCATGGGCCGCAGCGCTCGTCCTGATCGCCTTCGTCATGATCCTCAATCTGGTGGCCCGCGGCATCGCCCGCTGGAAGGCCCCGAAGACCGGTCGCTGACGCGACTTATGAAAGCGAAGTGACCCCTCATGGCGAAGCGAATCGACGTCTCCGGACTGTCCGCCTTCTACGGCACCCACAAGGCCATCGATGACATCTCGATGACCGTGGAGCCCCGCTCCGTGACGGCCTTCATCGGCCCCTCCGGCTGCGGCAAGTCCACCTTCCTGCGCACCCTCAACCGCATGCACGAGGTCACCCCGGGCGGCCGCGTCGAGGGCAAGGTCCTGCTGGACGACGAGAACCTGTACGGCACCGGCGTCGACCCCGTCGCGGTCCGCCGCACGGTCGGCATGGTCTTCCAGCGCCCGAACCCCTTCCCCACCATGTCGATCTTCGACAACGTGGCGGCGGGCCTGCGGCTCAACGGCAGCTTCAAGAAGTCCGAGCTCACGGACATAGTCGAGAAGTCGCTCCAGGGCGCCAACCTCTGGAACGAGGTCAAGGACCGTCTGAACAAGCCCGGCTCCGGCCTCTCCGGCGGCCAGCAGCAGCGTCTGTGCATCGCCCGCGCCATCGCGGTCGAGCCCCAGGTCCTGCTGATGGACGAGCCCTGCTCGGCCCTGGACCCGATCTCCACCCTCGCGATCGAGGACCTGATCGGCGAGCTCAAGGAGCGCTTCACGATCGTCATCGTGACGCACAACATGCAGCAGGCGGCCCGCGTCTCCGACCGCACCGCCTTCTTCAACCTCTCGGCCGTCGGCCAGCCCGGCAAGCTCATCGAGCTCGACGACACGGACCGGATCTTCTCGAACCCGTCCGTCCAGGCGACCGAGGACTACATCTCGGGTCGCTTCGGCTAAACCACGAGACTCCATGCGGCTCCGCCGCGTGGCAAGACGTCCTGCGGTGCTGCATGGCGGTGCCACCGCAAGGCGAAAGAAAGAAAAGGGCCGGCTCCCCCTGGGTGGGGGGAGCCGGCCCGCTTTCGTCCGGGGACCCGGGGACTACACGAACGCCAGGTCCACGATCCAGAAGCTGAGTGCCGCGACCAGCGCCGCGGCCGGCATCGTGATGAACCAGCCCAGGATGATGTTCTTGGCGACGCCCCAGCGGACCGCGTTCACGCGCTTGGTCGCGCCCACACCCATGATCGCCGAGGTGATCACGTGGGTGGTGGAGATCGGCGCGTGGAAGAGGTACGCCGAACCGAACATGATCGAGGCACCCGTGGTCTCCGCCGCGAAGCCCTGCGGCGGGTCCAGCTCGATGATCTTGCGGCCGAGCGTACGCATGATGCGCCAGCCACCCGCGTACGTACCCAGCGACAGCATCACGGCACACACGACCTTGACCCAGACCGGGATCGGCGCGTCGGCGCTCTGCACATCGGCGATGACCAGGGCCATCACGACGATGCCCATCGTCTTCTGCGCGTCCTGCAGACCGTGGCCGAGCGCCATCGCGGCCGCCGAGACCGTCTGCGCGATACGGAAGCCGTGCTTCGCCTTGTGCGGGTTGGACCGGCGGAACATCCACAGGATGGCCACCATCACCAGGTAACCGACGACCAGGCCGACGACCGGCGAGACGAACATCGGGATGACGACCTTGTCGAGGACCCCCGACCAGATCACCTCCGTACCGCCGGCCAGCGCCGCGCCCACCATGCCGCCGAACAGCGCGTGCGAGGAGGACGAGGGCAGCCCGAAGTACCAGGTGATCAGGTTCCAGACGATCGCGCCGACCAGCGCCGCGAAGAGGATCCACATGCCCGTGGCGCCCGTGGGCGTCTCGATCAGGCCCTGGCTGACCGTCTTGGCCACGCCGCTGCCCAGGAAGGCACCGGCGAGGTTCATCACGGCCGCCATCGCCAGCGCCGCGCGCGGGGTCAGCGCCCGCGTCGAGACGGACGTCGCGATCGCGTTCGCCGAGTCGTGGAAACCGTTCGTATACGTGAAGCCGAGCGCGACACCGATGGTCACGACCAGAGCAAAGGTGTCCACGAGGTTCAGGACTCCTTGACCGCGATGGTCTCCACCGTGTTCGCAACGTGCTCGAACGCGTCGGCCGCCTCTTCGAGCACGTCGACGATCTGCTTGAGCTTCAGCACCTCGATGGCGTCGTACTTGCCGTTGAAGAGCTGGGCGAGCAGCTTGCGGTGGATCTGGTCGGCCTGGTTCTCAAGGCGGTTGACCTCGATCCAGTACTCGGTCAGGTTGTCCATCGTCCGCAGGTGCGGCATGGCCTCGGCGGTCAGCTCGGCCGCGCGCGCCAGCACCTCGATCTGCTGCTCGACACCCTTGGGGAGCTCCTCCACGTTGTAGAGGACGACGAGATCGACGGCCTCCTCCATGAAGTCCATGATGTCGTCGAGCGACGAGGCCAGGTTGTAGATGTCCTCGCGGTCGAACGGCGTGATGAAGGAGGAGTTCAGCTGGTGGAAGATCGCGTGAGTGGCGTCGTCCCCCGCGTGCTCCGCTGCCCGCATCCGCTCCGCGATCTCGGCCCGGGCGGAGGAGTCCGCTCCGAGCAGTTCCATCAGGAGCTTGGAGCCCGTGACGATGTTGTCCGCGGATGCGGCGAACATGTCGTAGAAGCTCGTCTCCCTGGGGGTCAGACGAAATCGCACGTGAGGTCCTCGGGGTGCATTGGATTCGGTCAGGCTGATGCTAGGCGCATCCCCCGGCCACGGCTAACCGGCCGTTCCACAGTGTCCTCCATCGGGCAGAGTGGGGACCACGGGCCCCTGCCCAGGACGACGGGGCCCAGTACCCTATACCCATGAGGGGTATGCATTCCGCATGCACCCCTCGTTCCGGACCACGGGAGGACGTATGACGACCATCGAGGCGGAGGGCTCCGGAGCCGTCCACGGCTATCACCACCAGAAGGACGAGCACCTCAAGCGGCTGCGCCGGATCGAGGGCCAGATCCGCGGCCTCCAGCGGCTCGTCGACGAGGACGTCTACTGCATCGACATACTCACCCAGGTCTCGGCGAGCACGAAGGCACTGCAGTCCTTCGCGCTCCAGCTGCTGGAGGAACACCTGCGGCACTGCGTCGCCGACGCCGCGGTCAAGAGCGGCACCGAGATCGACGCGAAGGTCGAGGAAGCCACCAAGGCCATCGCCCGCCTCCTCCGCACCTGACCGCAGACCCCCAAGCCCGGCCAACCCGGCCCCGCCCATCCCCGCCGGCGCTTGAGGCGCGCCCTCCATCCCAGCCGGCGCTTGAGGCGCGCCCTCCATCCCAGCCGGCGCTTGAGGCGCGCCCTCCATCCCAGCCGGCGTTTGAGGCGCGCCCTCCATCCCAGCCGGCGCTTGAGGCGCACCCTCCAGCCCCGCCGGCGTTTGAGGCGCGGGGTCTGGGGCGGAGCCCCAGCAGCGGCGCGGCAGGCCGGCACACAGCGCGCGGCACACCCGCATCGGCACACCCGCATCCGCACCCCCGCCGGGAGGCGACCGGCTACTGCCCGAGCAGGACCTCGTCGATACGGTCCAGGCTGAGCCGCTCCTCGGCGGCCGCCGACGCGGCGATGATCAGCTCACCACACAGCTCGATCTCGGCGAGAGCAACGTGGTCCTGCACCGTCGTACCGCCTGCGGGAGTCACGCGTGTCACCTCAATCTGCCACCGGCCACCGGCCGTCATCGGTCATACCGCACCGCACCACGCGCCGGCGCCCGGCTTCTCAGCGTAGGGAGGCCGTGCCGTCCCCCGCATGACACGGATGGACCATTTCCGGATACCGGGCCATGGCCCGATCGCGCCGCCCGCCCCTCGCCCGCCTCACTGGTCGGAGATCTTCCCGGCGTAAATGTCCCTGTTTGCAGGCAATACGACGGTCACCGGAGTCCCGAACCCGTAGAGCAGCGTGGTCGACGACACATCGATCACGCCATTGTTGACGTACGTGAACCGGTGCCTGACCTTCCGCAGGCGCCCCTCCTCGTCCAGGTAGGCGTCGAACGGCACCGTGTCCGTGCTGAACCCTTTCGCCGCCGCCTGCAGCGCCCCCCGCACCTCCGGTGACGCGCTCCCCGCGGCCCGCCCGATGTCGGTGATCCCCCGGTAGTGCCGCACCTTGGTGCCCGCCACCTCGGTCTCCCCCACGTACGTCACCTCCTGCGCGCCCCGCAGCAGCTCGGCCGCGACCAGCGGATCGGTGGCCCCGCCCGTGACCAGGTTCCCGTCGTTCAGGGCCGTCGTGTCGACCCGGACCCACTTGTCGTCCGGGACGCCCGCGCCGCGGTTCTTCATGTAGAGCGCGCCCGGCACGAGCAGCTCGGTGATGGGCCGGTGCTCGGCCTTGCCCTTCACGTCGGCCGGGAGCATCACGATGAGCTGGCCCATCCGCTTCTTGAAGTCCACCCCGCCCTCGCCGCGGATCGTGACCCGGGTGCCGCCCGTGGCCATCTCCATGGCCGTTCGGGCCCGGGCACTGCCGGTCCTCGCCAGTGCGTCGGCGGCCCCGCGGACCACCGCCGCCGGGTCCGGCGGAGGCCGGCCGTCGCTCGCGTCGCCCGCGCACCCGGTCATCGTCGTGACCGCCAGGGTGACGCCGGCGGCGAGCACCGCCTCACCCGCACGCCCGCGCGGCCGCCTGTGCTGGTGATCCACCATCGCCTGCCAACCCCCAACGCATGACCGCTGCTTGCCCGAGGCCCCCACCCGCTCCGTTTAACGAGGTCCGGGGTTTCCCGTCACGGGGGCGCGCCCTCCCCGCGCGCCGCCCGCCCCGGTACCGTGGACCTGTGGAACCGCACACCGAAGCGAGACTGGTCCCTCCGCTTGACTCCCTGCCGCTCCCGCGGCCGCACGCGCAGCCGGAGCCACCGGCGGGCCACACCACATCCACCGCCGACCGCGGATCGTTCTGCCTGGCCGTCTGCACGTGCGGCTGGAGCGGTCCCGCCCGCCGCTCCCGCGACCTGGCCCGCAAAGACGCGGCCCGCCACACGCAGCCGTAGCCGGGCGGGGTAGGCCGTTCGGACCGCCCGGCTGGCCGGGGCGGGCCGCAGCGGATGACCTTGATCCATGCCAGGTTCCGCAGCCCGCCTCGCGACCCTTCTCTGGGCTCTGCTCGTGGTGTCCGCCCCGGCCGCCGCGGCCTGGGCCGGACCCGTGGGCTCGGCGGACAGCCCGGCCGACGTGGCCCTGGCCATCGGACTCACCTCGGCCGCGGCCGGGGCGACCGGCTGGTGGCTGCGCTCCCGGTACCGCCGCGACACCGACGACGGTGATCCCTGATGCCCCGCGTCCGGACCCGGACCCGGACCCGGTCCCGGTCCCGGTCCCGGCCGAAGGCGGTGCGGATGTGCTTCGGGGCGGCGCTGCTGTGCCTGCTGGCGGCCGTACTGCTCGCCGTATGGAACGCGTACGCGCAGGGCTGATCCCGGCCCCGCACCGCCACCGGTGTCAGGCGGCGAGATCGCTCTCGTGCGTACGCTGCCCCGCGGGCGGGGTCTGTGCCTGCGGGAGCCCGACCGGCCGGGGCAGCGCGGCGTTCTTGGCCCGTACGAGCCGGCCGCCGCGCCGGGAGCGGGCCACCGCCCGCACCACCGGGGTCAGCGCCGCCATGGCGAGCGGCGCGAGCACGAGCACCACCGCGGTGCCGAGGGCGAGACCGCCGATGACGTCGGTCGGGTAGTGGATGCCCATGTAGACCCGGCACAGGCCCTCGGCGAAAGCCAGCCCGATCCCCAGGAGGCCGAACTTCCGGTTCGCCACGAACAGGCCTACGCCCAGGGCCATCGCGAGGGTGGTGTGGCCGCTGACGAAGGAGAACTCGGTGCGCCCGAGCCCCCAGCCGAAGGCGGGGTCGAGCACTTGCAGGCCCTCGTGCTGGCGAAACGGCCGCGGCCGTCCCACGAATTCACGCAGCGGCACATTCACGAGCAGCGCCAGCCCGGCGGCCAGCGGGGCCCAGACGAGCGCGGCGACGGACTCGACGGCGGCGGCCTCGTCCTGCCGGCGGGCACCGCGCCAGCACCACAGGACCAGGAGCACCAGGGCCAGCAGGATCCCGTACTCCCCGGCCAGGCTCACGACCCGGTCCAGCCACGCCGGAGCATGCCGGGCGGCTCCGTTGATCTCGTACAGCAGGCTGACATCCACGTTCGGCCCACCTGTTGTGAGTCCAGCCATGGTGATGCGGCCCCTTGCCCTTGCCGTGGTTCCCCTGCGGAACGCACCCCTGTGTGCGCCCCTCCGCCCCCCACTTGATCAACCCCCGCGCCCATGGAACGCCCGTTCTGGCTCCTACGTTCCATTCTCCACGCAATGATCACTCCAACGTTATCGAAGAGTGACCCATCGTCGCAGCTCAGGGCCTTTGCATTACGGAGAGTTGCTATGCCGCGCGAGCGGGGGCGGAACGCTCCGGAAGGGCCTCCGCACCATCCTTGGTCACGCGCGTCGCACCGAAGTAGTCCGGGGTGTCGATCTTGTCGAACCGGATCACGGCACCGGTGTAAGGGGCGTTGATCATGTACCCGCCCCCCACGTAGAGCCCGACATGCCGGATCTCCCGAGAGTTCGTCAGATCATCGGAGAAGAAGACCAGGTCTCCGGGCAGGAGTTGATCACGCGAAGGGTGCGCCCCGGCGTTGTACTGGTCGTTCGCCACCCGCGGCAACTCGATCCCCACGGTCTCGTACGCGGCCTTGGTCAACCCGGAACAGTCGAACCGCCCGTCCTGATCGGGCGTCCCGTTGCCACCCCACAGATACGGCGTCCCGAGCTGCTTCTGCGCGAAGTAGATGGCCCCGGCAGCCTGTTGCGAAGGCGCCACCCGCCCGACGGGCCGCTCGAAACTCTTGGCCAGCGTGGTGATGGCCTTCACGTACCCCTGGGTCTCCTTGTACGGGGGCACTCCGCCGTACTTGATGACCGCGTACGCCCCCGCGTTGTAGGCCGCGAGCATGTTCGACGCGTCGTCCCCGGGCACGCTCGCCACGTCCTTGGCCAGCTCGCAGTCGTACGAGGCCGCCGACGGGATCGCGTCGTTCGGATCCCAGATGTCCCGGTCCCCGTCCCCGTCCCCGTCGATGCCGTGGCCCGCCCACGTGCCCGGAATGAACTGCGCGATACCGCGCGCGTCCGCCGGACTCACGGCACTCGGGTTCCAGCCGCTCTCTGAGTACAGCTGGGCAGCGAGCAGGGCCGGGTTGATGGCCGGGCAGAGATTGCCCCACTTCTCCACCAATGCCTGGTACTTAGCGGGTACGGCCCCCTTCGCCAGCCCCATCGTGCGGCCACCCGCACCGGACCCCACGAGGCCCGCCGCCGCCGAGTACGTCCCCACGACGAGGAGCGCCACGAACGTCAGACACAGCCCGATCCCGATCCCGCCGGCCATCCAGAATCTGCGCACCCGTCAACCCTCCCCCATCCCCGTCACTTCAACGTGCGATTCGGCCGTGTCGCATGTCCTACTACCCCACTCGGAAGCCCGAACAGGCGATGCTCGCGTACTTCGTAGGGTCATCCTCGACGTGGTAGAAGACCACCGTCCAGTCCCCAGGGTCGGCGGACAGGGGCACGGCGGGCCACGTCTTGCCCGCGGCGTGCATCGTGAAGTCGTCCGGGTAGGTGAGTGTCACGTCGCCACCCGACTTCCCATGCGTGTAGATGTCGACGGGCTTGCTCGTGTAGCCGACGGCCCGGTTGTCCATGGGGAAGGGCTTGCCCGTGGACGGCTCGATGTCGTGGGGGGACTTGACCGCCACGGACACGTAGTACGGATCCGGTGCGGACTGGGCCATCTCCGCGTATTTGATCCGCATCTTGACGGACGCGGTCCTGCCCGGCTTCCCGTTGACGCTGGTGGTCGACACGGCCGACTGGAAGCCCGCGCCCGGAGACTTCTCCTCGGCCGGCTGGTTGCACTGGCCGACCCCCTGAACGGCCAGGTCCAGGTCGGGGGAGCCGCTCCACACGTAGCGCGAGATCTGGTTGTTGTCGATGTACTCGGCCGGTGGCTTGGACGCACCCTTGGAACCGGTGGCCGCGGGTGGCTGCCCGCCCTGCGCCGCGGGCGGCGTGGCCGTGGCGCCGCCCTTGTCGGCCCCGTCCCGCGCAGCGGCGCCGCCACCACCGTTGCCGCCACTGCCACTGCCGTCGAACGGGATCAGCTTCCAGGCCGTCAGGGAGAGCGCCACCGCCACGGCCACCCCGGCACCGACCATGGCGCCGCGCCGCAGCCCCGCAACCCGCGCGGCCCGCGGCGCCGGGTCGACCGCCGTCGGGACGTACGGGCGACCCGGCCCCTGCGTCCGCATCTCGTGCACCGGAACCGCCTCACCCAGCGCACCGAGCCCGACGTACACCGGATCGTCGATCAGCGCGTCCCGGACCCCGCACCGGGCGATGACCTCACGCGGCCCCGGCCGCACCGCCGGATCCTTCGCCACGCACGCCTCGATCAGCCCCGCCAGCCCCGGCTCCACCCCGGCCACGTCGACCGGCTCGTGCACCGCCCGGTAGCTCACCGTCGTCGCCACGCCCGTCCCGAACGGCGGCCGCCCCGTCGCCGCGTACGCGAGGGTCGCGCCCAGCGCGAAGACATCCGCCGCGGCCCCGGCCTCCGCACCCAGCAGCACCTCCGGCGCCGTGTACCCCGGCGTCCCCGGGGCCTGCCCGTCCTGGGTGAGAGCCGTCTCGCCCACACCCCGCGCGATGCCGAAGTCGATGAGCTGCGGCCCCTGCGCGCCCAGGATGACGTTCTGCGGCTTGAGGTCCCGGTGCGTCACCCCGTACGCGTGCACGCTCGCCAGCCCCTCCGCGAGGGCCGCGAACAACCGCCGGCAGGTGTCCGCGGGCAAGCCACCGCGCTCCACCACCGCATGAGCGAGCGTCGGGCCCGCCACGTACTCGGTCGCCAGCCAGTACGGCGCCGCCGCAAGCGAGGCGTCGATCAGGTTCGCCGTGTACGCCGACCGCACCGCACGCACGGTCTCGGCCTCACGCCGGAACCGGGCCAGCGCCTCCGGATGCCCGGTGATCTCGTCCCGGATCACCTTCACGGCGACCAGGCGCCCACCGGGCGACCGCCCGAGGTACACCTGCCCCATCCCCCCGGCACCGAGCCGGGCCAACAGCGCATGCGCCCCGATCTGCGCGGGGTCGACGTCTCTCAGGGCCTCCACCGGCACGAGCCTGCCACACCGACTCCCGCGCCACGGACCCGGGTTGACGCGCAGGACCGGCTAAGCGCGGGGCGCCACGAAAAGACTCTGCGCGCTCCGCCCGATGGGCCCCTTCTCGTCGTGCAGCCGCGCGTCCGCGAGCCCGATCCCGGCCGCGTCCACACTCGTACGGGCCTCCACGCACGCCCACTCGCCCACCGGATGGCGGTGCAGATGGACGGTCAGGTCACCGTTGATGAAGACGTACCGCCCGAAGTCCATCACCGAGCTGATCCCGTTCCCCGAGTCGGCGGCGATCAGCACCCGGTCCAGCGGCCTGGTCTCCTCCCCGGCGATGAGCGGCACCTTCATCCGCATCCAGCAGGTGCCGGGGCCCAGTTCGACGAATGCGCCCTCGGTGAACCGGGTCTCCATGGCCGAGTGGTAGCCGGTCTCCCACGGCACCGGGAAGAACGGCGTCACCTCCACCTCCCCGGGCGGCGGCAGCTGCGGCCCCGGGACCACGGCCGGCACGGCCTCTTCCGCGACCCGGATCCGCAGGGCCCGCGCCAGCATCACGGGCGCGCCGCCCGCCGGCGCCAGGGCCGCCTCGACCACCTCGGTCCCGCGACCGGCCCGCAGCACACTGGTGGTGATCTCCAGCTCGCCGATCGGCACCGGGCGCAGGATCTCGTACGTGATCCGGGCGACCCGCATGTCCGTACGCGCACCCGGCCGCTCCTCGACGGCCCGCCCGAGCAGCGCGGCCGGCGGCCCGGCGTGCTGCGAGCCCGGGTCCCACGGCCCCCGCGTGTACTCGGTGGCCAGGAACCGCCCGGCACCGACCCTCTCGAAGAACCCCTCGTACCCCTCGTACCCCTCGGCAGCGCCCATGCCGACCACGCTACCGACAGGTAACCCCGGCCACCAGCCCCTGCGATCGCCTCAGCGGGCGAACCCCAGCCCCACCCCCAGCCCCACCAGCACCGACCCGATCGCCCGGTTCAGCGCCTTCTGCGCCTTCAGCATCCGGTCGCGCAGGCGCGAGACGGAGAAGAACAGCGCGACCGCCCCGAACCAGCCCAGGTGCGCCGCCGACATGAACAGCCCGTAGCCCGCCTGCTGCCACACCGGGGTCTCCGGGTTCACCACCTGCGTGAAAGTCGACACCACGAACAGCGTCGTCTTCGGATTGAGCACATTGGTCAGGAAGCCCGACCGCATCGCCCCCAGCCGGGTCAGCTGCGGCTTCGACTCCAGGTCCACGGTCACCTCGGCCCGCGCCCGGAAGGTGCGTATCCCGATCCACACCAGATAGGCCGCGCCCGCCAGCTTGATCGCGGTGAACAGCGCGGTGGACGAGGCGATCAGCAGACCGACCCCGAGCATCGTGTAGGAGACATGGACCAGCACGCCGGCCGCGACCCCGGCGGCGGCGAACAGCCCGGTGGGGCGCCCGTAGAGATAGCTGTTACGGACCACCATGGCGAAGTCGGCACCAGGACTGATCACGGCGAGGAGAGTAATAACGGCAACTGCGATCACTTCTGTCATACGGGGATGCTCACCGCCGCCGCCCCGTCGATCAAGACCCCGAGCACCCGGCGCAACCGAGGACAATGGACGGCGTGCCGAACCACCCCGCCGCCTCCGACCTCCCCGCGCTCCCCGTCCTGCAGGCCGACTGCGCGAACTGCTTCGCGCTCTGCTGCGTGGCGCTGCCCTTCGCCAAGTCCAACGACTTCGCCATGAACAAGCCCGCCGGAACACCCTGCAAGAACCTCCGGCAGGACTTCCGCTGCGGCATCCACACCCGGCTGCGCGACAAGGGATTCCAGGGCTGCACCGTCTTCGACTGCTTCGGCGCGGGGCAGCAGGTCTCCCAGGTCACCTTCGGCGGCCGCGACTGGCGCACCCACCCGGGCACGTCCCGCCAGATGTTCGAGGTCTTCCCGGTACTGCGGCACCTCCACGAACTGCTCTTCTACGTGAGCCAGGCCCTGACCCTCCCGGCCGCCGCACCGGTCCACGCGGACCTGCGCCGGGCCCTGGCGGAGACCGAGGAATGGACCCGCGCCGACGCGCAGGCCCTGGCCGACCTGGACGTCGGCCCCCTCCGCCAGCAGATCAACACCCTGCTCCTGAAGACCAGCGAACTCGTACGGGCGAAGGTGGCGGGCCGCAAGAAGAACCACCGCGGCGCCGACCTGATGGGCGCCCGCCTCTCCGGAGCCGACCTGCGCGGCGCGAACCTCCGCGGCGCCTACCTGATCGCCGCCGACCTCACCCGTGCCGACCTCCGCACGGCGGACCTGATCGGCGCGGACCTCCGCGACACCAACCTCCGCGGAGCGGACCTCCGCGACGCCATCTTCCTCACCCAGCCCCAGCTGAACGCAGCCCAGGGCGACCCCACCACCCAAATCCCCCCCACCCTCACCCGCCCCACCCACTGGACCTGACCCCGCCCCCCAGGCCCGCCCGCCCTCCCCCAACCCCGCCGGCGCTTGAGCCACTCCCCCAGCCCCGCCGACGCTTGAGGCGCTCCCCCAGCCCCGCCGACGCTTGAGGCGCTCCCCCAGCCCCGCCGGCGCTTGAGGCGCGGGGTCTGGGGCGGAGCCCCAGCAACGGCGCCGCGGGCCCCCCCCCCCCCCCCCCCCCCCCCCCCCCCCCCCCCCCCCCCCCCCCCAAACCCCCCCCCCCCGCCCCCCCCCCCCCCCCCCCCCGGGGGGTGGGGGGCCCCCCCCCCCCCCCACCACCCCTTTCCCCTTTCCGCGCCCACTGGAGACCGCCCATGCGCACGCGTACCCGCGGCCGCACCCGCAGCCGCACCCTCCTGTACGGTCTGCTCCTCGGCCTGCTGCTCGGCGGCGCGGGCCTGCTGCCGGCCACCGCGGCGAGCGCCGCGGACAACGGCACGTGGGGGGTGTTCCCGACGCCCGCGGCCGGTGCGGCGATGACCGACCGCGCGTACTTCTTCCACCAGGGCGCGGCCGGGAACACGCTGAGCGACAGCGTGACGATCGTGAACTCCTCCGACAAGGAGCTGACGTTCCAGGTCTTCGCCACCGACGCCGTGAACACCCCGGCGGGCGGCGCCTTCGCGCTGCTGCCGGTGGAGACGAAGCCGAAGGACGTCGGCGCGTGGGTCACGCTGGCGCCGGAGACCGCGAGCACCGTGGCCGTGCCGGCCAAGGGCCGCAAGGACATCCCGTTCACCGTGAAGGTCCCGGCGGACGCGACGCCCGGTGACCACGTCGGCGGGATCGTCGCCCTGGGCACCGCCGTGGAGGGCGTGCAGCAGGAGGGCAAGGTCCAGGTCGGGGTGAAGCGCTCGGTGGGCGCCCGGCTGTACTTCCGGGTGCCGGGGCCGATCACGGCGGGGCTGAGCGTGGAGGACGTACGGGTCGGCCGCTCGGCGCCGCTGCTGCCCTGGATGCGCAACGCCCGCGCCACGATCTCGTACGCGCTGGTCAACCGGGGCAACGTGGTCGTCGAGCCCAAGGTGGCGGTGTCCGCCGAGGGGTTGTTCGGGCGCGAGGTGCTGGACCGGCCCGCCCGCGAGCTGAAGCTGTCCCTGCTGCCGGGCCAGCGGATCGAACTGAGCGAACCGTGGCCGGACGCTCCCCAGTCGGACTGGGTGACCGTCAAGATCACGGCGGGCGCGGCGGCCCACCCCGATCTGGTCTCGGAGTCCGGGACCGACTTCGTCGCCGTACCCTGGCCGGCCGTGGGCCTGCTCCTGGTACTGGCGGGCGCGGGCGCCACGGTGTGGGTGCTGCGCCGCCGTCGCCGCGCGGCGGGCGAACGGCCTCAGTCCGTACCGGACCTGGCCCGGACGCACTGAGCGGCGTGACCGGCGCTGTTGCCCGCGAACGACGTCGTCCGGCGGTCACGGCAGCAGCCCCCGGCCGGGGGAAGGTGGCCGGGGGCTGCTGGGACTGCTGGGGGCGGGGCGGGTCAGTGGTTGCGGGGGAAGCCCAGGTCCACGCCGAGGTGGCCCTCGGCGGGGTCCGGCCAGCGGGTCGTGACGACCTTGCCGCGGGTGTAGAAGTGGATGCCGTCGTTGCCGTAGATGTGGTGGTCGCCGAAGAGCGAGTCCTTCCAGCCACCGAAGGAGTGGTAGCCCACCGGCACCGGGATCGGGACGTTGACGCCGACCATGCCGGCCTCGATCTCCAGCTGGAAGCGGCGGGCGGCGCCGCCGTCTCGGGTGAAGATCGCGGTGCCGTTGCCGAACGGCGAGGCGTTGATGAGGGCCACGCCCTCCTCGTAGGTCTCGGCGCGCAGCACGCACAGGACCGGGCCGAAGATCTCGTCGCGGTATGCGTCGGAGTCGGTCTTCACGCGGTCCAGCAGGGACAGGCCGATCCAGTGGCCGTTCTCGTTGCCGTCGACCGTGAAGCCGGTGCCGTCGAGGACGACCTCCGCGCCCTGGTCGGCCGCGCCCTTGACGTACGAGGCGACCTTGTCGCGGTGGGCGGCGGTGATCAGCGGGCCCATCTCGGAGGCCGGGTCGTTGCCGGGGCCGATCTTGATCTTCTCGGCGCGCTCGCGGATCTTCTCGACGAGCTCGTCGCCGATCGCGCCGACGGCCACGACGGCGGAGATCGCCATGCAGCGCTCGCCGGCCGAGCCGTAGGCCGCGGACACGGCCGCGTCGGCGGCGGCGTCCAGGTCGGCGTCCGGCAGCACCAGCATGTGGTTCTTGGCACCGCCCAGGGCCTGGACGCGCTTGCCGTTGGCCGAGGCGGTGGTGTGGATGTGGCGGGCGATCGGGGTCGAGCCGACGAAGGAGACGGCCGCGATGCCGGGGTGGGCGAGCAGCGCGTCCACGGCCACCTTGTCGCCGTGGACCACGTTGAGCACGCCCGCCGGCAGACCGGCCTCGGTCGCCAGCTCGGCGAGCTTGTTGGCGGCCGACGGGTCCTTCTCGCTGGGCTTGAGGATGAAGGTGTTTCCGCAGGCCACGGCCAGCGGGAACATCCACATCGGGACCATCGCCGGGAAGTTGAACGGGGTGATGCCCGCGACGACGCCCAGCGGCTGGCGGATCGAGGAGACGTCCACCCGGTTGGAGACCGACGTGGACAGCTCGCCCTTGAGCTGCGTGGTGATGCCGCAGGCCAGCTCGACGATCTCCAGGCCGCGGGCGACCTCGCCCAGCGCGTCCGAGTGGACCTTGCCGTGCTCGGCGGTGATCAGGGCGGCGATGGCGTCGCGGTTGGCGTCCAGCAGGGCGCGGTAGGCGAACAGCACCTTGGTGCGGGCGGCCAGCGAGGACTGGCCCCAGCTGAGGTAGGCCTCCTTGGCGACCTGTACCGCCGCGTCGACCTCGTCGGCCGAGGCGAGCGCCACCTGCGTGGTGACCTCGCCGGTGGCCGGGTCGGTGACCGGGCCGTAGTTGCCCGACGCGCCCTCGACGGTCTTGCCACCGATCCAGTGGTTGACGGTCTTCATTGCCTTGCTCCTTCACAGATGGCGACGTCGCTGCGCGGCTTGCCGGTCGTACTCTTCACGGGCCGTGGCAGCGGCCTTGCGGGTCGCGGTCTCGGCCACAGGAACATCCCACCACGCCTGCGGCGGAGGTGGGCCCGACACAGTGTCGGGCGTTCGGGTCTGTACGTAGACACATGTGGGTCGGGTCGCGAAGCGGGCCTCGGTGAGGGCTTCGCGCAGGTCACGCGTGGTGCGGGCGCGGATCACGGCCATTCCGAGGGAGCCCGCGTTGGCCGCGAGGTCCACCGGAAGGGGGTCCCCGGTGTATCCGGAGTCGGGCGCCCGGAAGCGGTACGCGGTGCCGAAGCCCTCGCCGCCCACCGCCCCCGACAGGCCGCCGATGGAGGCGTAGCCGTGGTTGTCGAGGATCACCACCTTGATCGGGATGCCCTCCTGTACGGCCGTGACGATCTCGGTCGGATTCATCAGGTACGTCCCGTCGCCGACCAGCGCCCACACCGGCCGGCCGGGTGCGGCCAGCGCCACGCCGATCGCCGCCGGGATCTCGTAGCCCATGCAGGAGTACCCGTACTCCACGTGGTACTGGTCCTGCGACCGGGCCCGCCACAGCTTGTGCAGGTCGCCGGGGAGGGAGCCGGCCGCGTTGATCAGGATGTCGGTGTCGTCGACCAGGGCGTCGAGCAGCCCGAGCACCTGGGACTGGGTGGGCGGGGCGTCCTCGTCCGCCTCGGGGACGGCGTAGGCCTGCTCGACGCGGCTCTCCCAGCGGGCCCGCTCCGCCCCGTACCGCGCCCCGTACGCCGGGTCCGTGCGATGGCCTGAGAGGGCGCCCCGCAGCTCGTCGAGTCCCTCGCGGGCGTCGGCGACCAGGGGCAGGGCGGCGAGTTTGTGGGCGTCGTACGGGTCCAGGTTGAGTCCGACGAACCGGACGTCGGGGTTCTGGAAGAGGGTCGCGGAGGCGGTGGTGAAATCGGTCAGCCGGGTCCCGGCGGCGATGACGAGGTCGGCCTCCCGGGCGAGCGCGGCGGCGGTGGAGGTGCCGGTGTGACCGATCCCGCCCACGTCGGCGGGGTGCCCGTACGGCAGGACCCCTTTGCCCGCCTGGGTGACGGCCACCGGGATCCCCGTGGCCTCGGCGAAGGCGGCCAGCGCCGCGCGGGCCTCGCTGTGCCGGATCCCGCCGCCGGCGACGATCAGCGGGCGCGCGGAGCCCCGTACGGCCTCGGCGGCGCGGGCCAGCTCGTGCCGGTCGGGCCGCGGCCTGCGCACGCCCCACACGCGCTCGGCGAAGAACTCCTCCGGCCAGTCGTACGCCTGTGCCTGAACGTCCTGCGGCAGCGCGAGGGTGACGGCGCCGGTCTGCACGGGGTCGGTGAGCACCCGTACGGCCTGGAGGGCGGCCGGGATCAGGGCCTCGGGGCGGGTGATCCGGTCGAAGTGGCGGGAGACGGGGCGCAGGGTGTCGTTGACGGAGATGTCCCCGGCGTACGGGACCTCCAGCTGCTGGAGCACGGGGTCGGCGGGCCGGGTGGCGAAGGTGTCGCCGGGCAGCAGGAGCACCGGGATCCGGTTGATGGTGGCGAGGGCGGCGCCGGTGACGAGGTTGGTGGCGCCGGGCCCGATGGAGGTGGTGACGGCGTGCGCCGAGAGGCGGCCGCACTGGCGGGCGTAGCCGACGGCGGCGTGCACCATGGCCTGCTCGTTGCGGCCCTGGAGGAAGGGCATGGCCTCGGGCCCGCTCTCCAGGAGGGCCTGGCCGATGCCCGCCACGTTCCCGTGCCCGAAGATCCCCCAGGTGGCGGCGATCAGCCGGTGCCGGTGTCCGTCGCGCTCGGTGTACTGGCGGGACAGGAAGCGGACGAGCGCCTGCGCGACGGTGAGCCTCACCGGTGGTCCTCCGTTCGGGAGAAGGGCAGCCGGGGGTCGACGGCCTGGCCGTCCCAGCTGCCGCGGATCCAGCCGTGGTCGGGATGGTCCCGGATCAGCCACTCCCGGGTCGCATCCGGTCCGGCCATCACGTTCAGGTAGTACATGTCGTGCCCGGGGGCGGCCATGGACGGCCCGTGCCAGCCGTCGGGGATCAGCACCGCGTCCCCGGTCCGCACCTCGGTGAGGATGTCGGTCTTCCCGGCCGGCGAGGGGGTGACGCGCTGGTAGCCGAGCCCGGGGGTGTCCCCGTGCGGGGCGATCTCGAAGTAGTAGATCTCCTCCAGGCGGGACTCCTCGCCGGCGTGGTGCTCGTCGTGCTTGTGGGGCGGGTACGAGGACCAGTTCCCGCCGGGGGTGAGCACCTCGACGGCGATGAGCCGGTCGCAGTCGAAGCCGTCCGGGCCGGCGGCGGCGAAGTTGTTGACCTGCCGCGAGCACTGGCCCGCGCCGCGGAGCTCTACGGGGACGCCGGCGGCGGGGCCGTACCGGGCGGGCAGCCGCCGCTCGCACCGGGCCCCGGCGAGGGCGAACCGGCCCCCGGCGGCCGACCGGATCTCCGCGTCCGCGTCCCGCGGCAGGTAGACGAAGTCGGTGATACCGCTGAACACCCCTTCTCGCCCCGCCAGTTCGAACACGTGCTGCTCCGCTGCGGGGGCGCCCCCGCAGCCCCGCGCCTCGAACGCCGGCGAGGCTTGATGGGGCAGAGCCCGGCAGCGGACCTGGCACCCGCCCGACAGTGGGAGCACGATCCACTCGCACTCCCCGCTCGCGTGCGCGTACACCTCCCCCGGGGCCAGGTCGAGGACCATCAACCTCGTCCACTCCATCCGCCACTCAGACACCACCGGCACGCCCCAGCACCTCCTCCACCTCGTGAGAGAACGGCATCGCCGCCGCGCACGCCAGCCGCGTGGCGACGATCGCCCCGGCCGCGTTCGCGTACCGCATCACCCGCTCCAGTTCCCAGCCCGCCAGCAGCCCATGGCACAGCGCCCCGCCGAACGCGTCGCCCGCGCCCAGCCCGTTGACCACCTCCACCGGCACCGGCGGGACCTCCGCCACCGTGCCGTCGCGGTGGACCGCCAGTACGCCCTCCGGGCCGCGCTTGACCACCGCCAGTTCCACACCCGCCGCGAGCAGCGCCCGCGCCGCCGCATGCGGATCCGACTCACCCGTGGCGATCTCGCACTCCTCCGCGTTCCCCACGGCCACCGTCGCCGACCGCAGCGCCCGCTCGTAGTACGGCCCGGGTTTCTCCCGCCAGAGCATCGGCCGCCAGTCCAGGTCGAAGACGGTCGTCCCGGTCCGCGCGCGGGCCTCCAGCGCCGCCAGCGTCGCCGCCCGTGAGGGTTCCTCGCTCAGGCCCGTGCCCGTCATCCAGAACACGCGGGCCGCCCGTACCGCCGCCAGGTCCACCTCGTCCGCCACGATCTGCAGATCCGGGGCCTTCGGCAGCCGGTAGAAGTACAGCGGGAAGTGGTCCGGCGGGAAGATCTCGCAGAAGGTGATGGGGGTAGGCAGCCCGGCGACCTCGGCGACCCACCGGTCGTCCACCCCGAACCCCCGCAGCTCGGACCGCAGATACCCGCCGAAGGGGTCCGCTCCGGTACGGGTGATCACCGCCACCCGGCGTCCCAGCCGGGCCGCCGCGACGGCCACGTTGCTCGGGGAGCCGCCCAGGAACTTGCCGAACGTCTCCGCCTCGGCCAGTGGTATGCCCGTCGTCAACGGGTAGAGATCCACCCCGATCCGGCCCATCGTGATCAGGTCGAACGCGAACGGATCGCCGGTGCCGGTCACAGTCAGTCCTCCCATTGGTCCTCCACCCTAAGGTGGCCGTTATGACGTCCTCCCCGCCCGCGTTGACCCGTATCCGCATCGGCTCGGCTCCGGACTCCTGGGGTGTCTGGTTTCCCGACGACCCCCGGCAGACCCCGTGGGAACGCTTCCTCGACGAGGTCGCCGACGCCGGGTACGAGTGGATCGAACTCGGCCCCTACGGCTATCTGCCCACCGATCCCGCCCGCCTCGCCGGGGAAACGGCCAAGCGCGGACTGCGCGTCTCGGCCGGAACCGTCTTCACCGGACTCCATCACGGGGCCGCCGTGTGGGAGGACACCTGGGAGCACGTGTCGCGGATCGCGGCGCTCACCCAGGCCATGGGCGCGGCCCATCTCGTCGTCATCCCGTCCTTCTGGCGGGACGACAAGACCGGGGAGGTGCTGGAGGACCGCACCCTCACGCCCGCCCAATGGCGTGAACTGACCTCTCAGACCGAGCGCCTCGGCCGGGAGGTCCAGGACCGGTACGGGCTGCGGATCGTCGTCCACCCGCACGCCGACACCCACATCGACACTCCGGAGAACGTGGCCCGCTTCCTGGACGCCACCGACCCCGGGCTGGTCTCCCTCTGTCTGGACACGGGGCACTACGCGTACTGCGGCGGGGACAGCGTGCAGGCCGTGGAGACCTTCGGCGAGCGGATCGGCTACCTCCACCTCAAGCAGGTGGATCCGCGGATCCTCGCCGAAGTCGTCGCGCAGGAGCTGCCCTTCGGGCCGGCCGTGGGCCGCGGGGTGATGTGCGAACCGCCCTCGGGGGTGCCCGCGCTGGAACCGGTGCTCGCGGCGGCCCAGCGTCTGGACGTGGACCTGTTCGCCATCGTGGAGCAGGACATGTACCCCTGTCCGCCCGACCGGCCGCTGCCGATCGCCCGGCGGACCCGCGCCTACCTCCGCTCCTGCGGCGCCCGCTGACCCTTCGGAAGGAAGAGGAGTACGACATGAGCACGCTCGGCATCGCCGTCATCGGCACCGGGAAGATGGGCACCGACCATGTCCGCCGGATCGGGCGGACGGTGGGCGGGGCCCGTGTGGTGGCCGTGGCCGACCCGGACGGGGACCGGGTCAAGGAGGTCGCGGGCACCCTGGACGGGGCGACGGCGCACACCGACCCGGCGGCCGCGATAGCCGCGCCCGGGGTCCAGGCCGTGCTGATCGCCTCGCCCGGACCCGCCCACGAGGAGGCGATCCTGCACGCCCTGGAGCGGGAGCTGCCGGTGCTGTGCGAGAAGCCGCTGACCCCCGACCCGGCGGGGGCGCTGCGCGTCATGGAGGCCGAACAGCGGCTGGGGCGGCGCCTGGTGCAGGTGGGGTTCATGCGGCGGTACGACGCCGAGTACGCCCGGCTGAAGGAGCTGCTGGACGCGGGCGGGATCGGGCGGCCCCTCTTCCTGCACTGCCGGCACCGCAATGCCTCCTCGCCGTCGTTCTTCACCAGCGACATGCTGATCAGCGACTCGGTGGTGCACGAGGTGGACGCGGCCCGGTGGCTGCTGGGGCAGGAGATCACCGCCGTCACCGTGCTCTCCCCGCGGCCCTCGGCGGCCGCTCCCGAGGGGCTGAGCGATCCCCGGCTGGTGCTGCTGGAGACCTCCGGCGGGGCCGTCGTCGACGTCGAGATCTTCGTCAACTGCGGTTTCGGCTACCAGGTGCAGTGCGAGGCGGTCGGCGAGGCGGGCAGCGCCCGGATCGGCGACGGACACGCGATGGTGGTGCAGTCGGCGGGCCGGTGGGGCGGCGCCATCGACCAGGACTTCACGGTGCGCTTCGCCGATGCCTACGACCGCCAGCTGCGGAGCTGGGTGGCCGCGGCGGCGCGCGGCGGGGTGGCGGGGCCCGACGCGTGGGACGGCTACGCGGCGGCTGCCGTCTCCGAAGCCGGCCTCGCGGCGGCGCGCACCGGCGTACGAGCCGTCGTGGAGCTGTCGGAACGGCCGGCCCTGTACCGCTGACACCCCGTCAATTCCCCACCTGACCCCTGTGGCTCTCTTGTCACAGGGGTCCCCCTTCTGTCACGCATGTCCGCATTACGCGGGTCTTCCGTCACAGAAGATCAACAGCCCCTCCCCTGTCGTCACTCCGCGTCGTTCCCCGGGCACAACCCGAGTGATCGTCAGTGTCCACGCGCCGGCTCCCCCGACGGCCTCCCGGCCGGCCCCGCGGCGTGGACAAGGAGGTGTCCAGCATGAGCGACCGACAGCTGTGGTCGTACAAGGAGATCGCTGCCCACATCCGGGTCCAGCCGGACACCGTGCGCTCCTACCGCAAGCACGGGCTGTTGCCCACGCCCGACCATGTGGAGGGGGGCAAGCCGTACTGGTACGCCGAAACCGTGCGCGCCTGGGTGGCCCGCCGGCCCGGGAACCGGGGCCGCCGCGAGGACTGACTCCCGCGGCGCCGGGTGAGGGGCCCGTCCTGACCCTCACCCACCCCGCATCCGAACCCGCGTCCGAACCACCTAGGCGCCGGCTGCCACGGGTATCCGGTCCGGCTCCGGCGCCGGGGGCGCGGACTCGCCCTCGCTCAGGCCGAACCGCTCGTGCAGGCGGCGCAGCGGGGCGGGGGCCCACCAGGTGGCCCGTCCGGTCAGCTTCATCACCGCCGGGACCAGGAGGCTGCGGACGACCATGGCGTCCATGAGGACCGCCAGCGCGATCCCGAGCCCCAGCATCTTGGTGTTGGTCACCCGGGAGGTGCCGATCGCCACCATCACCACCGCCAGGATCACGGCCGCCGCGGTGATCAGCCCGCCGGTGCGGGCCAGCCCCGTCCGGACGGCGCTCTCGTGGTCCCCGGTCCGGTCGTACTCCTCCTTGATGCGGGATATGAGGAACACCCCGTAGTCCATGGAGAGCCCGAAGGCGATGCAGAACATCAGCACCGGCAGGGTGGTCTCTATGTCGCCGGTGGCGGTGAAGGAGAGGATCCCGGAGAGGTTGCCCTCCTGGAACACCCACACCACCGCCCCGAACATCGCGGTCAGGCTGAGGGCATTGAGCAGCACCGCCTGCAGCGGTATCAGCAGGCTCCCGGTGAGCAGGAACACCAGCAGCAGCGTGGCGAGGACCACCAGGGCCGCCGCCGCGGGCAACGCGCCGGCGATGGCCTTCTGCGCGTCGACGAGGACGGCCGCCTGTCCGGTCACCGAGGTCTTGAAGCCGGCGTCCACGGCACGGACCTCGTCGACCAGGTCCCGGGCCGTCTGCCCCACGGCCTCGCCCTCGACGGACACCGAGAAGGAGGTGTACTCGCTTCCCGTCGCGGAGCCGGTCGGCCCGTCGACCCGGATCACCCCGGGCAGGGCGGCCAGCCGGTCCCGGTAGGCCGCGAGGCGTTCGGGGCCGGGCGCTCCCTCGGCTAGCACGGTGATACCGCCGCCGGGGCTGTTCGGGAAGCCGTCGCGGATCTGCTCCTGCACCACGTGGGAAGGGGCGTCCTTCGGGAGCTGCCGGTCGTCGACCGTGCCGAACCTGACGCCCATGAAGGGCAGTCCGAGGAGCAGCAGGCCCACGGTGGTGGCCACGGCGAAGACCGGGGCGCGCCGCATCACGAGGGCGGCCGTCCGCCCCCAGCCCCGGCCGGTCTCCGCGGGCCCGGTTGCGGCCGTCTGCGGCCGGCCCCGTCGCCACAGCCGGCGCAGGTCGAGGGAGTTGACCCGGTCGCCGAGGAGCACCAGGGCGGCCGGCAGCAGGATCAGCGCGGCCGCCGCCGCGAGCAGCACCACCGCGACCCCGGCGTAGGCGAAGGAGCGCAGGAAGTACATGGGGAAGAAGAGCATCGCCGAGAGCGAGACGGCGACGGTGAGCGCCGAGAAGAGCACGGTGCGCCCGGCGGTGCGCAGGGTGGCCCCGACCGCGGCGACCGGATCGCGCCCGGCGGCGAGCTCCTCGCGGAACCGGCGGACGATGAACAGGGCGTAGTCGACGGCGAGTCCGAGGCCGAGCGCGGTGGTCAGGTTCTGGGCGAAGACGGAGACGTCCGTGAACTCGGTGAGCCCGCGCAGTACGGCATTGGTGCCGAGGATGGCCACGATGCCGACGCCGAGCGGGAGCAGGGCGGCGACCGCGCTGCCGAAGACGAGGACGAGCAGGACGAGGGTGACCGGCAGGGCGATGAGCTCGGCGCGCAGCAGGTCTTCCTGGATGGTCCGGGTGACCTCGCGCTGGACCGCCGCGGGGCCGCCGAGGGACACCCGCACCGGGCCGTGCTCGCCCTCGTAGCGCGGGGCCATGCGGTCCAGTGCCGCGGTGGCCGTCTTCTCGTCGCCCTGGACGCGGGCGACGACGAGCGCCTGCCGGCCGTCCTCGGAGCGCAGTGTGGGCAGCTGGGTGCGCCAGTACGAGCCGACGCCGACGACCCCCCGTTCGGCGGCGAGTGCGGTCGCGAGCCGTTCGGCCTCGGCGGCCACGGCGGGGTCGTCGACCCCCGTGGTGCCCGGCGCGGCGTCGACGAGCAGGATCAGATTGGGCTCGGAGTGCGGGAACTCCCGCTCCAGGGCCCGCGCGGCGTAGGTGGACTGGGCGCCCGGGTCCTCCCAGCCGCCACTTCCCAGCCGGTCGGCGACGCCGCCGCCCGCGACCACGGCCAGGGCCGTGACCAGCAGGGCGAGCAGCAGCGTGAGCCGCGGCCGGGCCGTGACGAAGCGGGTCCACCCCGCGTCCGCCCCGGAGGACGGCGGTTTCTTGACTTCGGACATGGCTCGGTGTCCCCTTCACCGTGATTGCCAGGCCACATAGACTGGCAAACACGAGCAGTCGCTCGCGTTTCTCAAGAATGCGAGCGATCTCTCGCGTTTGTCAATCACCCACGGGAAGCAGGGGATTGGACATGCCAGGGACACGCATGGGCAAAAACGCAGAAAAGGGGACCAAGGGCTCCGCTGTAGACACCGCCGCCGCGACCGGCAGCACCGCGACGGACAGCGCCTCGACCGGCAACGCCGCCACAGCAGCGACCACCGCCGACACGGGTGCCGGTGCCGCCACCCCGCGCCGCCGCCAGGCCCGCGGCGAGCGCCGGATCTCCCAGCTGCTGGCCGCCGCCGCCGGGGTGTTCTGCCGTACCGGCTACGCCTCGGCCAGCACCAACGCCATCGCCCGCGAGGCGGGCGTGTCGCCCGGCACCCTCTACCAGTACTTCCCCAACAAGGAGGCCATCGCGGTCGAGCTCGGCGGCCAGCTGCTCCAGCGCGCGCACGAGACGCACGGACAGGCCTTCCGCCCCGAGAACCTCCAGCGCCCCCTGCCCGAGCTGCTCGACGCCGTCCTCGACCCGGTCATCGCCTTCAACTGCGAGAACCCGGCCTTCTGGGCCCTCATGCACGGCACCGGCGTCCCCGGCATCGCCCAGGAGCACGAGGAACTGCACGCCGGCCTGCTCACCCGGATCGAGGCCGTGCTGCGCGACTTCTGCCCGCAGACCTCGGCCCACGAGCTCGCCCACACCTCGAACATGATCCTGGGCATCTTCAAGTCGTCCCTCGACCTGATCCTGGCCCACGAGGGCGACGAGCGCGCCGCCTACACCGCGGAGCTCAAGACCGTCCTGCTGCGCTACCTGGAGCCGATGATCACCAGGACTCCCCCGCACTGACCGCCCGGCCCACCCGGCCCGGCACCCGAACTCGCCCACCGCGCCCACCGCACCCACCGCGCCCACCGCCGTACCGGTGAGCGCGGTGCCCGCGCTGCGCGCCCTCGCGAGGCTTCCCGGGTGATCCATTCAGCCAATTACATACAGTTCGCCCATACCGGCCGGGTTTCCCACCAGGATCGAGAAACCGGGAGCCGATACTCGCCTTGATACCCCCCAGGGGTATAGTCTCGAAGTGTCGGGAGGACGGTGGAGCCATCGGCCGCCCCTCCCGGTGACCGGCACACGCCCCTGAAGAGGAGAACGACATGACCGCCGAGACGGACACCCAGACCACCACCGTCTACCGGGTGACCGGCATGACCTGCGGACACTGCGAGGGCGCGGTGACCACCGAGATCTCCGCCCTGCCGGGCGTCAGCACGGTCAAGGCCGTCGCCGCGACCGGCGAGGTCACCGTGGTCTCCGCCGCCCCGCTCGCGGACGAGGACGTCCGCGCCGCCGTGGACGAGGCCGGCTACGAGTTCGCCGGACAGGTCTGAGCGGCCCGCCCCACCCGCACGGCACCCGCGGCAGCCCCGCGGCACCCTGCCGGGCCGTGCCGGCCAGCTCATACTGGTCCCGTACGGCCCGGCCATCCCTCTGGAGCCGGAACATGAGCAGCAGCACAGTGCACGACGGACCGATAACGGCGGTCGAACTCTCGATCGGCGGGATGACCTGCGCCTCCTGCGCCGCCCGCATCGAGAAGAAGCTCAACCGGATGGACGGCGTCGAAGCCTCGGTGAACTACGCCACCGAGAAGGCCCGCGTCTCCTACAGCGGCGGTGTGCAGGTCGCCGATCTGATCGCGACCGTCGTCAAGACCGGCTACACCGCCGAGGAGCCCCCGCCGCCGCCCGCCCCGGAAGCCGCCCCGGAAGCCGCCGAGGAAGCGCGGAGCGAGGCGGCCGAGGCGGCCGAGGCCCCCGACCCGGCACTCGCCGCACTGCGCCAGCGCCTGCTGGTCTCCGTCACGCTCGCCCTGCCCGTCGTCCTGCTCGCGATGATCCCGGCCCTCCAGTTCGACAACTGGCAGTGGCTCTCCCTGACCCTCGCGGCCCCCGTCGTCGTCTGGGGCGGATTCCCCTTCCACAAGGCCGCCTGGACCAACGCCCGGCACGGCGCCGCCACCATGGACACCCTCGTCTCGGTCGGCACGCTGGCCGCCTTCACCTGGTCTCTGTGGGCCCTGTTCTTCGGTCACGCCGGCATGCCCGGCATGCGGCACGGCTTCGACTTCGGCGTCTCCCGCACCGACGGCTCCTCCGCCATCTACCTGGAGGTCGCGGCCGGCGTCGTCTCCTTCATCCTCCTGGGCCGCTACCTGGAGGCCCGCTCGAAGCGGAAGGCGGGCGCGGCCCTCAGGGCCCTGCTGGAGCTGGGGGCCAAGGACGTCGTCGTCCTGCGCGCGGGCGAGGAAATCCGGATCCCGGTGGGCGCGCTCGCGGTCGGCGACCGGTTCGTCGTCCGCCCCGGCGAGAAGATCGCCACCGACGGCACCGTCGTCGAGGGCAGCTCCGCCGTGGACGCCTCCATGCTGACCGGCGAGTCCGTACCGGTCGACGTCGCCGTGGGCGACTCCGTCACCGGAGCCACCGTCAACACCTCCGGACGCCTGGTCGTCGAGGCCACCCGGATCGGCGCCGACACCCAGCTCGCCCGGATGGCGAAGATGGTGGAGGACGCGCAGAACGGCAAGGCCGAGGTGCAGCGCCTCGCCGACCAGATCTCCGGGATCTTCGTCCCCGTCGTCCTGGTGCTCGCCATCGGCACCTGGATCACCTGGCTGCTGATCACCGACGACCCCACCGCCGCCTTCACCGCCGCCGTGGCCGTCCTGATCATCGCCTGCCCGTGCGCCCTGGGCCTGGCCACCCCGACCGCGCTGATGGTCGGCACCGGGCGGGGCGCGCAGCTCGGCATCCTGATCAAGGGCCCCGAGGTGCTGGAATCCACCCGCCGCGTCGACACGGTCGTACTGGACAAGACCGGCACCGTCACCACCGGCCGGATGACCCTCGACGGCGTCTTCACCGCCGCGGGCGTCGACGAGCGCGAACTCCTGCGCCTCGCCGGATCCCTGGAGCACGCCTCGGAGCACCCGATCGCCCGGGCCGTCGCCGCCGGGGCGGCGGAGCGGGCCGGCTCCCTGCCGGTTCCGGAGTCCTTCGAGAACGTCGCCGGGCTCGGCGTCCAGGGCGTGGTCGACGGGCACGCCGTCCTGGTGGGCCGCGAACGGCTGCTGGCCGACTGGTCGATCGAGCTGCCGGCCCCACTGGCCGAGGCCAAGGCGGCCGCCGAGGCCGCGGGCAGCACCGCCGTCCTGGTGGCCTGGGACGGTGCGGCGCGCGGGGTCCTGACCGTGGCGGACGCGGTCAAGGAGACCAGCGCCGAGGCGGTCTCCCGGCTGCGGGCGCTGGGCCTCACCCCGGTCCTGCTGACGGGCGACAACAAGGCCGTCGCCGCGACGGTGGCCCGCGAGGTGGGGATCGACGAGGTGATCGCCGAGGTCCTCCCGCAGGACAAGGTGGACGTCGTACGCCGCCTGCAGGCGCAGGGCCGTACGGTCGCGATGGTCGGCGACGGGGTCAACGACGCGGCCGCGCTGGCCCAGGCGGACCTGGGCCTGGCCATGGGCACGGGCACGGACGCGGCCATCGAGGCGGGCGACCTGACCCTCGTACGGGGTGACCTGCGGGTCGCGGCGGACGCGATCCGGCTCTCGCGCCGGACCCTGGCCACGATCAAGGGCAACCTGTTCTGGGCCTTCGGCTACAACGTGGCGGCCCTGCCGCTGGCGGCCGCCGGTCTGCTCAATCCGATGATCGCGGGGGCCGCGATGGCCTTCTCCTCGGTCTTCGTTGTGACCAACAGCCTCCGGTTGCGGTCCTTCCGCTAGTAACGTTCCTCCTCACGGTCCGCACACTTCCTTCACGGGAGACGCAGATCACAGTGACCGCAACGTAACCATCCGGGGTCGTCGTGGGTCTAATGGGGCGATGCCAAGAACGTCTTGGGGGACGTTTCACGGAGACCTGGGGGGTTTCCGTGGGTATCAGCCGGCCGGGACACGTGCCCGCGGGAGGCTTTGAGCGGCCCTCCCGGACGAACGGGTCCCGGCACACCGACGCCCCGGCTCGGGTCCCGTGGGGGGAATCCGTTTCGGGGAAAAGGGAAGCGCCCCGACCGTCGACCCGTGGGGGGATCGACGGCGGGGCGCTTCTCGCATGCTCAGGGTTGCCTGCGGTGCGCTCCGCGCGGCCGCACGCCGCGCGGAGGAAAGCCTCGGGTCAGCGGGCTTCTACGGGAACGAAGTCGCGCAGGACCTCGCCGGTGTAGATCTGGCGCGGGCGACCGATGCGGGAACCCGGCTCCTTGATCATCTCGTGCCACTGGGCGATCCAGCCGGGAAGGCGGCCGAGCGCGAAGAGCACGGTGAACATCTCGGTGGGGAAGCCCATCGCCCGGTAGATGAGACCGGTGTAGAAGTCCACGTTCGGGTAGAGGTTGCGCGAGACGAAGTACTCGTCGGCCAGCGCGTGCTCTTCCAGCTTGAGCGCGATGTCGAGCAGCTCGTCGCTCTTGCCGAGCGCCGAGAGGACGTCGTGCGCCGCCGCCTTGATGATCTTCGCCCGGGGGTCGAAGCTCTTGTAGACACGGTGTCCGAAGCCCATGAGGCGGACGCCGTCCTCCTTGTTCTTCACCTTGCGGATGAAGGCGTCGACGTCGCCGCCGTCGTTCTTGATGCCTTCCAGCATCTCAAGGACGGACTGGTTGGCGCCGCCGTGCAGCGGACCCCACAGGGCCGAGATGCCGGCGGAGATCGAGGCGAACATGTTCGCCTGCGAGGAGCCGACCAGGCGCACGGTGGAGGTGGAGCAGTTCTGCTCGTGGTCCGCGTGCAGGATCAGCAGCTTGTCGAGCGCGGAGACCACGACCGGGTCCAGGTCGTACTCCTGGGCCGGCACGGAGAAGGTCATGCGCAGGAAGTTCTCGACGTAGCCGAGGTCGTTGCGCGGGTAGACCACCGGGTGGCCGACCGACTTCTTGTACGCGTAGGCCGCGATCGTCGGGAGCTTGGCCAGCAGCCGGATCGTCGAGAGGTGGCGCTGCTTCTCGTCGAACGGGTTGTGGCTGTCCTGGTAGAACGTCGACAGCGCGCTGACCACGGAGGACAGCATCGCCATCGGGTGCGCGTCCCGCGGGAAGCCGTCGTAGAAGCGCTTCACGTCCTCGTGCAGCAGCGTGTGCTGGGTGATCTCGTTGCGGAACGACGCGAGCTGGTCGACGGTCGGCAGCTCGCCGTTGATCAGCAGGTACGCGACCTCGATGAAGGTCGAACGCTCGGCGAGCTGCTCGATCGGGTAGCCGCGGTAACGCAGGATGCCCTGCTCACCGTCGAGGTAGGTGATCGCGGACTTGTAGGCGGCGGTGTTGCCGTAGCCACTGTCCAAGGTGACGAGCCCGGTCTGGGCCCGCAGCTTCGAGATGTCGAAGCCCTGGTCACCGACGGTGCTTTCGACCACCGGGTAGGTGTATTCACCGTCCGCGTACCGGAGTACTACAGAGTTGTCGCTCACGTCATCCCTCACCGACGTAGTGCCTCTTCTTCGAGGTGCCCTGACTGCCTCTACCTTCCCCCATTTGGCGCAGGAGAGTGCACTCGGGGTCGGCCTTTGGTGCTTTTGACGGCACTGAGTGCCGCCAACCTGCTCATCCTGCCCCCCCGCGCCGGTTGCCGGAACCCCAAATGATCGATCATCTAGGTGATGTTTCCCACCGGTATCCGGCCGGACAGCCTGGCAGCGACCGCCGTGTACCTCCTGCCTGCGGAAACGGTACGCACCGCCTGGCCGAGTGCCTTGCGGGACCCGACGAGGACGACCAGTTTCTTGGCCCTGGTCACCGCCGTGTAAAGCAAGTTGCGCTGGAGCATCATCCAGGCCCCGGTGGTGACGGGGATCACCACCGCCGGATATTCACTCCCCTGTGAACGGTGAATGGTGACGGCGTACGCGTGGGCCAGCTCGTCGAGCTCACCGAATTCGTACACGATCTCCTCATCCTCCTCCGTCCGCACCGTCAGGCGCTGTTCGTCCACGTCCAGACCGGTGACCACGCCGACCGTGCCGTTGAAGACACCGTTGGCGCCCTTCTCGTAGTTGTTCCGGATCTGGGTCACCTTGTCGCCCACCCGGAAGACCCGGCCGCCGAACCTCTTCTCCGGCAGGTTCGGCCGGGCCGGTGTCATCGCCTGCTGCAGCAGTCCGTTGAGGTTTCCGGCGCCGGCCGGGCCGCGGTGCATCGGCGCGAGCACCTGGACGTCCCGCCGCGGGTCGAGCCCGAATCTGGCCGGAATCCTTCGGGCCGCCACGTCCACGGCCAGCACCCCGGCCGCCTCGGTGTCCTCCTCAGGGAAAAGGAAGAAGTCCGGCAGCCCGTCCGTGATCGGCGGCAACCCGGTGTTGATCCGGTGGGCGTTGGTGACCACACCGGACTGCTGGGCCTGCCGGAAGATCCGGGTCAGGCGCACCGCGGGCACCGGTCCGTCCTCGGCGAGCAGGTCCCGCAGCACCTCCCCGGCGCCGACCGACGGCAGCTGGTCCACATCGCCGACCAGCAGCAGGTGTGCCCCGGGCGCCACGGCCTTGACCAGCTTGTTGGCCAGCAGCAGGTCCAGCATCGAGGCCTCGTCGACGACGACCAGGTCCGCGTCCAGCGGCCGCTCCCGGTCGTACGCCGCGTCCCCGCCCGGTTTGAGCTCCAGCAGCCGGTGCACCGTGGAGGCCTCGGCCCCGGTGAGCTCGGACAGCCGCTTCGCCGCCCGGCCGGTGGGCGCGGCCAGCACCACCTTGGCCTTCTTCGCCCGGGCCAGCTCGACGATCGAGCGCACGGTGAAGGACTTCCCGCAGCCCGGCCCGCCGGTCATGACGGCGACCTTGCGGGTCAGCGCCAGCTTGACCGCGTCCCGCTGCTCGGGGGCGAGCGTGGCCCCCGTCCGCCCGGCGAGCCAGCCCAGGGCCTTCTCCCAGTCCACGTCCTGGAAGCCCGGCATCCGGTCGTCCTCGGCGTGCAGCAGCCGGCGCACCTGCCCCACCAGGGACAGCTCGGCCCGGTGGAAGGGCACCAGATATACGGCGGTCAGCGGGTCCGGCCCGCCCTGCGGATCCGGTACGGGCTCCCGTACGACCCCTTCCGGGTCGGCGGCGAGCTCGGCCAGGCAGTCGATCACCAGCCCCGTGTCCACCTGGAGCAGCTTGACCCCGTCGGCGATGAGCCGGTCCTCGGGCAGGAAGCAGTGCCCCTGGTCGGTGGACTGGGACAAGGCGTACTGGAGGCCGGCCTTCACCCGTTCGGGGCTGTCGTGCGGGATGCCGACGGCCTGGGCGATGCGGTCGGCGGTGAGGAAGCCGATGCCCCACACGTCGGCGGCGAGCCGGTACGGCTGGTTCTTCACCACGGAGATGGAGGCGTCGGCGTACTTCTTGTAGATGCGCACGGCGATGGAGGTGGAGACGCCGACGCCCTGGAGGAAGACCATGACCTCCTTGATGGCCTTCTGCTCCTCCCAGGCCGCGCCGATCAGCTTCGTGCGCTTGGGGCCGAGCCCGGGTACCTCGATCAGCCTCTTCGGCTCGCCCTCGATGACGTCGAGGGTGTCGGTGCCGAAGTGCTCCACGATCCGCTCGGCGATCTTCGGGCCGATGCCCTTGATCAGGCCGGAGCCGAGGTAGCGGCGGATGCCCTGGATGGTCGCCGGGAGCACGGTCCGGTAGTTCTCCACGGTGAACTGCTTGCCGTACTGCGGGTGGGAGCCCCAGCGGCCCTCCATGCGCAGGGACTCGCCGGGCTGGGCGCCGCGCAGCGAGCCGACCACCGTCAGCAGATCACCGCCGCCGCGGCCGGTGTCCACGCGGGCGACCGTGTACCCGCTCTCCTCGTTGGCGTAGGTGATGCGTTCGAGCACGCCGTCGACCACCGCCAGTTGCACCGCCCGCGGCGCCCCGTCTGCTGCTGCCATGACCCGAAACTACCGGGCGGCGCCGACAGCGCGTCAGGCCTGTGGACAACGCGCGGGGGCGGGGCGGCAGGGGCGATGCGGCGGGGGAACGCAAAGGGGGTCCCGCCTCGCGGCCGGACCCCCTCACGGTTACCCCTCCCGTGTCGGACTTCCCGATCCCCCCAGATCCCTCCCCGGAAGCACCGACGCACCATACGACCCGCGATACGCCCACAGGGTTGCACCCGGAGCCACAGCTTTACGTTTCCGTTACCCAATGCCTACTCAAGGTGCCGGTGAATCACCACAGAAGTAGCGTTTCCGGCATGAGCGAATCTTCATTCCAGGACGACGTGCTGGGCGAACTCGGTGACGACAAGCTGACCGAGATCGCCGGCCTGCTCGGCACGGACACCGCCGGCGCCAAGGAGACCGTCGCCGAGACCGTCGGCGCCATGACCGGCGACCTCCGGCAGAAGGCCGACGCCGACGACGCCGACGGCGTGGAGGTGCGCCAGGCCATCGTCGAGGTGGCCGAGGCCGAGCCGCCGCTGGAGGGCGTGGCCACGCTCGGCGGCCTCGGCGGCCTGCTCAGCGGCGGCATGATGGCCGGGGTGCTCGCCAAGGTGAGCAAGCCGGTTGCCGCCGCCGTCTCGAAGCGGACCGGCATCCCCGCGGCCACCATCAGCCGGGTCATCGAGATGCTGATCCCGGTCGTCCTGGCGGTCCTCGCCAAGCGCGCCTCCGGCAGGGCGGCGGGCACCGGGGCGGCCGGTGCGGCCCCCGGTGCGGCCCCCGGCGGCGCCCCCGGAACGGGCGGCGGAGCGGCCCCCGCCGCGGGCGGCGGCCTCGGCGACCTGCTCGGCCAGATCCTCGGCGGTGGCAAGAAGTAGACGGCAGGAAATCGCCCCTTCCAGGTCCCGCCGGCCCGCCCTCCCCCTAGAGTTGCCCCATGGCTGAGAGCGTGCGGCTCCGCGACCCGGAACCGGGGGACCTGGGGTGGATCGTGCAGCGCCACGGTGCGCTGTACGCCGCCGAGTACGGCTGGAACAGCGACTTCGAGGGCCTGGTCGCCCGGATCGTCGCGGACTTCGCCCAGGACCACGATCCCCACCTGGAACGGGTGTGGATCGCGGAGCTGGACGGCCGGCCCGTCGGCTCGGTGATGTGCGTACGGGAGGAGGGCGCGCCCGGCACCGCCCGGCTGCGGCTCCTCCTGGTCGACCCGCAGGGCCGCGGCCGCGGCGTCGGCACCCTGCTGGTCGACACCGTCGTGGCCTTCGCCCGCTCGGTCGGCTACCGCGAGCTGGTGCTGTGGACCAACGACGTGCTGACCGACGCCCGTGAGCTCTACCTGAAGGCCGGGTTCACCCTGATCGCGGAGCGGCCGCACCGCTCGTACGGAGTGAGCCTGACGGGACAGGACTGGCGGCTGCCGTTGCAGGAGGGCTCCCCGCGCTGACGCCCGAACCGACCCCCGTGCGGTTCACGGCGCGCGCGGGGGCCAGCGAGGTCAGCGCCACCCCGCCCACCAGCAGTACGGCCGCCAGCCAGCGCAGCCCCGAGACGGACTCCCCGAGGACCAGGGCCGCGGAGGACATCCCGAAGACGGGGACCAGCAGCGAGAACGGGGCCACCGAAGAGGCCGGGTAGCGGCGCAGCAGGTAGCTCCAGGCGGCGAAGCCGAAGACGGTGGACACCCAGGCGACGTAGCCGATGACGGCAACCCCGGACCAGTCCAGGGCCCGCAGCGCGGCCAGGTCCCGCTCGGGGCCCTCCAGCAGCAGCGAGAGCGCGAACAGCGGCAGGACGGGGACCGTGCACACCCACACCATGAAGTTCAGGGCGTCGGGCGGGGCGGCCTTGCGGGTCAGGACGTTGGACACGCCCCAGCAGGCGGCGGCCGCAACGACCAGCGTGAAGCCGAGCACCGGCCCGGAGGTCCCGCCGTCCACCGCGGCGACCGCGATCCCGGCGAGCGCCACGGCCATCCCGAGCACCCGCACCCGGCCCGGCCGCTCGCGCAGCACGACGGCGGCGAGGACGGCGGTGAAGACGGACTGGATCTGCAGGACGAGCGAGGAGAGTCCGGCCGGCATGCCCGCGTCCATGCCGGTGAAGAGCAGGCCGAACTTGGCGACGCCGAGGGCGATCCCGACGCCGGCGATCCACTTCCAGGCGGCTTTGGGACGCCCGACGAAGAACACGGCGGGCAGGGCCGCGACGAGGAAGCGCAGGGCGGACAGGAGCAGGGGCGGGAAGTGGTCGAGGCCGATCTCGATGACCACGAAGTTGAAGCCCCAGACGGCTGCGACGAGCACGGCCAGGGCGGTGTGTACGGGACGCATGCTTCGAGCATCCGCCGCCCGACCGTGTAGCACCAGCTCGGATGTCTTCCGGGATGGATGAAGCATTGCTTACGGGTATCCGCGGTGCCACGATGGAGGCATGCTCGATCTCGCCCGGCTGCGCGCCCTGCACGCCGTCTCCGTCCACGGCTCGGTCGCGGGCGCGGCGGCCGCCCTCGGCTACACCCCCTCGGCGGTCTCCCAGCAGATCTCCAAGCTGGAACGGGAGACCCGCACCACCCTGCTGGAGCGGCGCGGGCGCGGGGTCGCGCTCACCGAGGAGGCCCGCCACCTGGCCGACGCCGCCCAGGAGTTGCTGGCGATCGTGGAGCGCACCGAAACCACCCTGGAGGAGCGGCGCGGGCAGCCCAGCGGGCTGCTGACGGTGGCCGCGTTCGCCTCGGCGGCGCGCGGGCTGCTGCCGCGGGTGCTGGCCGACCTGGCCCGTCGGCATCCGGCGCTGGACGTCCGGCTCACCGAGGTGGACCCGCACCTGTCCGTGGAACTGGTGGCCCGGGGGGTCACCGATCTCGCGGTGGCCCACGACTGGGACATCGCCCCGCTGCCCGCGCCGGAGGGGATCGAGCAGGCGGTGATCGGGGACGACCTCTGCGACCTGGTCGTACCGGCCGGGCATCCCTTCACCACGCGCCGGGTCATCCGGCGCTCCGACCTCGGCGGCGAGCGCTGGGTCTGCCAGCCGCCCGGCCGGGTCTGCCACGACTGGCTGGTACGGACCCTGCGCACCGCCGGGTTCGAGCCCGACATCGCCCATGTCGCGGAGGAGAACCACACCATCGTCGCCCTGGTCGCGGCCGGGCTCGGGGTGGCCGTCGTACCCCGGCTGGGCACCGGCGCGCTGCCGCCGGGGGCCGTGACCGTACCGCTGGAGCCGGGCCCCGTACGCCGGTTGTACGCCCTGTGGCGGACCGGGGCCGCCCGGCGCCCCGCGATCACGGAGGCCGTGCGGAGCCTCCAGGAGCACTGGGCCTAGGCCGTCTCTTTCGGATCTTGCCGGTCAAGCCCGCGGTGTCCGGTGCCGTGCATCTCCCCCAGCCACACCGCTGGGAGGGGCAGGAGACACCCCGGCGCGCGGCCGACCCCGTCGGCCCCCGGCCGACAGGCCCCGCCCGCAGGCCGCCCCGCAGGCCGCCTACCGCCCCGCCCCGGAGGGGCGACACGCAGCGACACGCCCGGCCCCGCCCGAACAGCAGCGGTAGGGTCCGGCGCGTGCCGAACCACGCCTCGCGCCGGAACCTGCTCGCCGCGGCCGCCATGGTCGCCGTCACGGCCGCCGGGGCGGCTTCCGCCGCGGTGGGCCCCCACCACACCCCCGACGACTCACGGCCGCCGGGCCGCCGCCCCGGCCGGGCGCGGCTGCGCGCCCTCGTGGACCGGATGAGCCTCGACGAGAAGGTCGGGCAGCTCTTCGTCTCACGGGCCTACGGGCATTCGGCGACCGATCCCGATCCGGCGGACGCCGAGCAGAACCTGGCGGCGTTCGGGGTGCGCACCGCCGCCGAGCTGGTCTCCCGCTACCACCTCGGCGGGATCATCTACTTCGCCTGGGCCCACAACACCCGCGCCCCGCAGCAGATCGCCGCGCTCTCGGTCGGCCTCCAGCAGGCCGCCCTCACCACCGGTCCCCGGATCCCCCTGCTGCTCTCCACCGACCAGGAGCACGGCGCCATCGCCCGGATCGGCAGGCCCGCGACCCTGCTCCCGGGGGCGATGGCGCTCGGTGCGGCCGACTCCACCGCCCACGCCCTGCGGGCGGCGCGCATCGCGGGCTCCGAGCTGGCCGCCATGGGCATCCGGCAGGACTACGCGCCGGTGGCCGACGTGAACGTCGACCCGGCCAATCCGGTGATCGGCGTACGGTCCTTCGGCTCCGACCCGCGCGCCGTGGCGGAGCTGGTCGCCGCCCAGGTCCGTGGCTACCAGGGAGCCGGGGTCGCCGCCACCGCCAAGCACTTCCCGGGCCACGGGGACACCGAGACCGACAGCCATGTCGGGCTGCCGGTGATGCGGCACACCCGGGCCGTCTGGGAGGAGCTGGACGAGCCGCCCTTCCGGGCAGCGGTGGAGGCGGGTGTGGACGCCATCATGACGGCGCACATCGTCTTCCCCGCGCTCGATCCCTCGGGGGACCCGGCGACCCTCTCCCGGCCGATCGTCACCGGTCTGCTCCGCGAACGCCTCGGCTTCGAGGGGGTGGTGGTCACCGACGCCCTGGACATGGCCGGGGTCCGCCAGAAGTACGGGGACGACCGCGTCCCGGTCCTGGCCCTGCTGGCGGGCTGCGACCAGCTGCTGAACCCGCCGGACCTGGGCCTCGCGTACCGCAGCGTGCGGGCGGCCGTGGAGTCGGGCGAGCTGACCCAGGCGCGCGTCGAGGAGTCGGTGCTGCGGATCCTGGAACTGAAGGCCCGCCGGGGACTGTTCGACGAGGCGTACACCACGGGCCGGGAGGTGGACGCCGCCGTGGGCGTCCAGGAGCATCTCGACGCCGCCGACGCGATCGCGGCCGCCACGACGACCCTGCTGGCCAATCCCCGCGGGCTGGTGCCGTTCGACGCGACGGCCGGGCCACGCCTGCTGGTCACCGGGGCGGACCCGGTCTCCCCCACGGGTACGACCGGGCCCACTACGGCCGTACTGGCCCGGGAGCTGACCGCCCTGGGCTGCCGGGCCACGGCGGTGCCGCCCGCCCGCGCCGTGGCCGCCGCGGCCGGTCACGCGGCGGTGCTGGTGTGCACGTACAACGTCCCGGAGGGGGAGAGTCCGCAGCGCACGCTGGTGGCGGAGCTGATCGCCTCCGGCGTCCCGGTCGTCTCGCTGGCGGTCCGCAACCCGTACGACCCGGCCCGGCTGCCGGCCTGCGCGGCGGAGCTGGCGACGTACTCCTGGACGGACGTGGAGATGCGGGCGGCGGCCCGGGTGCTCACCGGGGCGCTGCGGCCCGCGGGCCGCCTCCCCGTCCCGGTCCCGGGCCGCTACCCGCTGGGCCACGGGCTGACGCGCTGATCGCTCAGGCGCCGGCCCGCGGCCCGCGTGTTCCCGCCTGTCCCGCCTGTCCCGCGTGTCCCGTTTCCCGGTTACGGCCGCAGCTGCGGCTCGCGCTCCAGGTCACGCTGGTCGAGCTGCGCGTCCGGCGCCGCCAGCGGCGCCGCCTTCCCCGCGTCGGCGAGCGCGGCGGCCGGGGCCACCCCGGCCCACTGCAGGATCTTCGAGGTGGCGAGGGCCTTCTCGCCGTCCATCAGCTTGGCGACGTTCGCCCCGTGGTTGGCCCCCGGCGCGATCATCACGTAGCTGTCGCGCACGTTGTAGCCGAGGTGGAACGGCTCGGCGCCCCACGGGTCGTTCTGCCCGTACACGAAGAGCATCTGGTGGGCGTTGTCGCGCACCCACCGGTCCACGTCCGCCATCGCCCCCGGCTGGAAGGTCATGGGGATGTCGCGGGGCACGAAGTTGCGCGGCGGCTGGTAGCCGTAGCGGCTCAGGCCCTTCAGGTGCGGCTGCTTGATGTCCGGGGAGCCGAGCTGCGTACCCGCCTGGTAGTAGTACGGCGTGTAGGTCTCCAGTCCCTGGTCGGCGTAGGCCGAGAAGCCGGAGATCGCGTCGACCGTGTCCCAGATCTCCTGGTCGCTCGCGGTGGCCGCGGCCGGGATGGAGGAGCAGTCGGCGAGCAGGCTGTACTGCCAGAAGGCCCACACGTAGTCGAGCACGACGGCCTCGTAGGCCTTGTCGAGGTCGCCGACGGTGGTGAAGGTCCAGCCGTTCTCGGCCGCGGCGACCGCGTACTTGGCCTCCAGCGGCACGCGGCGCACCAGCGCCTCGCGCTGGACGGCGTTCAGCTTGTCGCGGCACTCCTTGGTGCCGACCTTGGCGAAGAACCGGTCGTAGGCCGAGTCCTCGTTGTTGACGACGTCGTTGGGCGCGACGTACGCGACGACACCGTCCATGTCGCGCGGGTAGAAGCGCTCGTAGTACGTCGCCGTCATACCGCCCTTGCTGCCGCCCGTGGCCAGCCAGTTCTTCTTGTAGATCTTCTTCAGGGCGGTGAAGATGCGGTGCTGGTCACTGGCGGCCTGCCAGATGTCCAGGTTGGACCAGTTGGCCGGGTCGGGCCGGGAGGGAGTGAAGAATCGATACTCCAGGGACACCTGGTTGCCGTCGACGATGGTCGTCGGCTCGCTGCGGCGCGGGCTGGTGTTGACGTTGTAGCCGGAGGTGAAGAACACCGACGGCCGCGAGACGTCCTTGTGCAACAGGGTCAGGCGCTGCTTGAAGGTGCCCTTCCACGGCTGCCGGTGGTCCACCGGCTGCTCGTAGTTCAGTACGAAGAAGCGGTAGCCGGGGTACGGCTTCTCCTCGATCAGGCTCATCCCGGGAATGCCGAGGATCTGGTCCTTGATGTCCGTGGCGGCCGCGGGCTGCGCGGCTGTGGCCGCTTGAGCCGTGGAGCCCGCCGCGCCCATGGTGCCGATGAGCACCACGAGCGACAGCAGCCATCCGAGCGTCTTGCGCATTCACCCTCCCCTTGAGTTCACTTCGGTCGCCGTGAACCTAGCCGGGCCAACGCATCACTGACCAGACCCAGTTGGGCCTGTCCGTCAGCACAGGATCCAGCCGGAATCCACGGATCCGGCCCCCACGCTCCCCTTTACATACACGCAGCGGTTGATCGCCCCCACGGTGACAGGCCCGGCATATCGGGTGAATCGCCCGGCCTCGTGCACCGGGGCGCCGCCGCGCGGCTGAATGCTCACCGCCATCCGGCGCCGCTCGCCGGAGACCCGCGCCACGGTCATCGCACAGGCCTGGTTGCGGCTCTCGTAGACCCGCACCTCGCCCGTCTCGAACGCCACCGTCCGGGTCAGCCGGCCCCCGCAGCCCTCGGTCGCGGCCTGCGCCGTCGGCGGCGTGCACAGCCCGCCCACCGAGAGCCACAGCGCCGCCGTGAACACCCCCAGGGACACGACCCGGCGGCCACGCCTCCTCCACCCCTGCAACACCCTGTCCCCCGATCGGTCGTACGTACCGCACACGCACGCACGTACGACGCCCGAACCCCCCGGATGGTTGCCACGCGCAAGGGACCGGCCCGCCGGCACCGGCCGGCCTCCCTCGTACGGGTGCATCCGCCACCCCCCTGCGCAGCAGCGGGAGTTCACACCCAGGACCACGATTACGCTAGGTGATCGACACCCCGCTCGCCGTGACCGCAGCCGTGGCTGCAGCCGTGAAAGGCCATGAGATGACGAACGACCTGCTCGACCGCAAGCTGGCGCGCGCCTTCACGCACCTGGACGCCGACAGGAGCGGCGTGATCGACGCCGACGACATCATCGCGCTCGGCTCCCGGCTGCTGACGGCCCTCGCGGAGCCGGCCGGCTCGCCCAAGGCGGAGCTGGTGATGGGCGGGCTGGCCGACTTCTGGCAGGACCTGTTCACCGAGCTGGACATCGACCGGGACGGCAAGGTCACGCCCGAGGAGTACAAGCAGGGCATGACCCGCCTGTACGCGCAGGGCGGGCCCGCGTACGACCGCTCGTTCCGCCCGATGATGAGCGCGATCCTGACGATCGTCGACACCGACGGCGACGGGCTCATCAGCCCGCAGGAGTTCCACCGGGCGCAGGAGGCCTTCGACACGCGGCTGAGCCCCGCCGACACCGAGGCGCTCTTCCACCGCATCGACGCGAACGGGGACGGCTGCCTCAGCGTCGACGAACTGCTCGCCGCGGTACGCGAGTACTACACCGGTACCGACGAGGACGCCCCGGGGAACCTGCTCTTCGGCGAGTTCTGATCCCGGGGCGTCCCCTGACAGGCGGTCCGTTCAGGCCGCGGCGCGCTCGTCCTCGCCGACGAAGGTGCGCCACAGTTCGGCGTACCGGCCGCCGCGCGCCAGGAGTTCGGTGTGGGTGCCGTCCTCCACGACCCGGCCGCGGTCGATGACCACGACCCGGTCGGCGCGCGCCGCGGTGGTCAGCCGGTGCGCGACCACCAGGGTGGTGCGCTTGCCCGCGAGCCGGTCCGTCGCCCGGTTGACCTGGGCCTCGGTGGCCAGGTCGAGGGCGGCGGTGGCCTCGTCGAGCAGCAGCACGTCCGGGTCGACGAGTTCGGCCCGGGCCAGTGCGATCAGCTGGCGCTGGCCCGCGGAGAGGTTGCGGCCGCGCTCGGCGACGGTGTGCAGATAGCCGCCGTCGAGGGTGGCGATCATGTCGTGGGCGCCGACCGCGCGGGCCGCGGCCTCCACCTCGGCGTCGCTCGCGCCGGGGCGCCCGTAGGCGATGGCGTCACGGATCGTCCCCGGGAAGAGGTAGGCCTCCTGGGGGACGACGCCCAAGCGGTGGCGGTACGCCGTCAGGTCCAGCTCGCGCAGGTCGGCGCCGTCGGCGGTGACCCGGCCGGAGGTCGGATCGTAGAACCGGGCCACCATCTTGACCAGCGTCGACTTTCCGGCTCCGGTCTCGCCGACGAAGGCGACGGTCTGCCCGGCGGGTATCCGCAGGCTGATCCCGGCCAGGGCCTCGCCCTTCTCGCCCCGCTCCTCTGCCGTCCCGTACTGGAAGCGGACGTTCTCGAAGGCGATCTCCCCGACCGGCGTTTCCAGTGCGCGCGGCCGCTCGGGCAGCGGCGTGGTGGTGGGCTCGCGCAGCAGCCCCTGGATGCGGCCGAGGGCGACCGTGGCCTGCTGGTAGCCGTCGAAGACCTGGGAGAGCTGCTGGACGGGCGCGAAGAACAGGTCGATGTAGAGCAGGTACGCGACCAGCGCGCCGGTGGTGAGCGTCCCGGCCTCCACCCGGCCCGCGCCGACGATCAGCACGGCGGCCGCGGCACCCGAGGACAGCAGCTGCACGAAGGGGAAGTAGACGGATATCAGCCACTGGCCGCGGACCCGGGCCTCGCGGTACGAGTGGCTGCGCTCGGCGAAGCGCTTGGCGCCCGAGCCCTCGCGGCGGAAGGCCTGGACGATGCGCAGGCCCGAGACGGACTCCTGGAGGTCGGCGTTGACCAGGCTGACCCGGTCGCGGGCGAGCTCGTAGGCGGCGACCGACCTGCGGCGGAACACGATCGTGCCGACGACCAGGACGGGCAGGGTCGCGAAGACGATCAGCGCGAGCTCGACGTCCAGGACGAGCAGCGCGATCAGGATGCCGAAGAAGGTGAAGACGGAGACCACGGCGGTGACGAGTCCGGTCTGCAGGAAGGAGCTCAGCGAGTCCACGTCGGTGGTCATCCGGGTCATGATCTTGCCGGTCAGCTCGCGCTCGTAGTAGTCGAGGCCGAGGCGCTGGAGCTGGGCGAAGATCTTGACGCGCAGGGCGTACAGCACGCGCTCGCCGGTACGGCCCGTCATGCGGGTCTCGGCGAACTGCGCGGCCCACTGGGCGACGACGACGGCGAGGGCGAGCCCGGCGGCCACCCAGACGGCGCCGAGCACGGCCTGCTCCACGCCCTGGTCGATGCCGTGCCGGATCAGGATCGGCAGCAGCAGTCCGGCCCCCGCGTCCACGGCGACGAGGCCGAGGCTGATGGCGAGCGGCGCCCAGAACCCGTGGAGCAGGCGGCGCAGGCCGTAGCTCTCCTCGGCGGCCGCGGCGCGGGTCTCGTCCACCTCGGGCAGGTCGTCGGCGGGCGGCAGCGCGGCCACCTGCGCGAGCAGTTCGGGGGTGGCGGGCATGCCGGAGACGGACCCGGCCATGGAATGCCCGGCTCCGGGCACGCCACCCGCGGCGGCGGGGGCGGAGCCGGAAGCGGGGGCGGAGCCGGAAGCGGGCGCGGAGCCGGAAGCGGGCGCGGCCGTGCCGTCGGGCTCGTCCTGGCGGCGCCAGAGCTCGGGGGTGACCCCGTCGGCGACCCGGCGCTTGGCGTTGACGGGCTCCGAGTCGATCTCGGCCTCAAGTTCGATGCCGCGTTCGAGGTCCCGGTCGAGCTCACGCTCGAACTCGGTCATCACCCGGGCGTCCGGGGTCCGCGGCGAGGCGGCGCCGAGCGCGTCCGGGTCGGTGAGCAGCCTGCGGTAGAGCGCGGACCGGCTCTCCAGCTGCGCGTGCGTCCCGATGTCGGCGAGCCGCCCGCGGTCGAGTACGGCGATCCGGTCGGCCAGCGCGAGCGTGGAGCGGCGGTGGGCGATCAGCAGGGTGGTCCGGCCCGCCATCACGGAGCGCAGGGCCTCGTGGATCTCGTGCTCGACGCGGGCGTCCACGGCGGAGGTGGCGTCGTCGAGCAGCAGCAGCCGGGGGTCGGTGAGGATGGCGCGGGCGAGGGCGATGCGCTGGCGCTGGCCGCCGGAGAGGGTGAGCCCCTGCTCGCCGACCTTGGTGTCGTACCCGGCGGGCAGGGCCTGGATGAACCCCTCGGCCTGGGCGGCGCGGGCGGCGGCCTCGATCTGTTCCTCGGTGGCGCCGGGGTGCCCGTAGGCGATGTTGGCGCGGATGGTGTCGGAGAAGAGGAAGGAGTCCTCGGGGACCAGGCCTATCGCGCCGCGCAGGGAGTCGTACGTCAGCTCGCGGACGTCGTGGCCGCCGACGCGGACGGCGCCGCCGTCGGCGTCGTAGAACCGGGGCAGCAGGAGCGCGACGGTGGACTTGCCGCTGCCCGAGGACCCGACGACGGCGACGGTCTCGCCCTGCGCCACGGAGAGCGAGAACCCGTCGAGGACGGGCCGCCCGGGGGCGTAGCCGAAGCGGACGTCGTCGAACTCGACGGTGGCGGGTGCGTCGGCGGGCAGCTCGTGGGTGCCCTCGTGGATCTCGGGCTCGGTGTCGATGAGCTCGAACACGCGCTCCGCGCCGGCCCGGGCCTGCTGGCCGACGGTGAGGACCATGGCGAGCATGCGGACGGGTCCGACGAGCTGGGCGAGGTAGGTGGAGAAGGCGACGAAGGTGCCGAGGGTGACCTGGCCGTTGGTGGCCAGCCAGCCGCCGAGGGCCAGCATGGCGACCTGGGCGAGCGCGGGGACGGCCTGGAGGGCGGGGGTGTAGCGCGAGTTGAGCCGGATGGTCCGCATCCGCCCGGCGAACAGCCGGCGGCCGACTTCGCGCAGCTTGCCGGTCTCCTGCTCCTCCTGGCCGAAGCCCTTGACGACGCGGACGCCGGTCACGGCCCCGTCGACGACGGTCGCCACGGCGGCGGCCTGGCCCTGGGCCCACCAGGTGGCGGGGAAGAGCTTCTTGCGGCTGCGCTTGGCTATGAACCACAGGGCGGGGGCCATGAGCAGGGCGACGAGGGTCAGCAGCGGCGAGAGCCAGAGCATGATCCCGAGGGACATCCCGAAGAGCAGGAAGTTCCCGATCGTCATGGGCAGCATGAAGAGCAGGCCCTGGATCAGCTGGAGGTCGCTGGTGGCGCGGCCGACGACCTGACCGGTGTTCAGCTCGTCCTGGCGCCGCCCGTCGAGGCGGGCGATCGTGTCGTACATGTCGGTGCGCAGGTCGTGCTGCACGTCGAGGGCGAGCCGCCCGCCGTAGTACCTGCGTATGTAGGTCAGCACGTACACGAGCAGGGCCGCGGCTATGAGCATGCCGGCCCAGGGCGCCATGGGCTTGGTCCGGTCCCCGATGACGTCATCGATGATCACCTTGGTGACCAGCGGCACGACCGCCATCACGGCCATGCCGACCAGCGAGGAGCCGAGCGCGAGCAGCACATTGGTCCTGTACCGCCAGGTGTAGGCAGCCAGCCGCTTGCCCCAGCCCTGTTTCTCCCCAGCCGCTGTCTCTGCCGCCGCCACGTGAGGCCTCCCCGTTCGTCCTGTCCTGCCGGAAGCGCCAACGCTCCGACCGGTGGATTTCATCCCGCCGCAACAATCGCACTGCCGTACGGCGGGGGCGCGCGGACCGCGTCCGACCGGGGCGGGGAGGCGGCACAGGGACAGGGAGGCGGCATCGGGGAGGCGCGGGGGCGGCAGGGCCGGACCCTGTCAAGTCACGACTTTCCGGATCTGTGCCGCCCGGGTCGCGGTGCCGATGCTGGAAGTCGGCCGCCCGCCGACCCGGTGGCGCAGCGAAGGGATCGAGGACCATGTCCACTCATCACGAACACCCGACCAGCAGCAGCTTCATGCAGCGCACCGTCCGCGCCGTCGTCCCCTACGTCACCGCGTTCCTGATCGCGCTGCTCGCGGCGAAGATCGTCGGAGTGCTGACCGAGAACCCGTGGGCACGGCTGTGGACGGCGCTGGGGGTGGCCGTGGTCAGCCTCCTCCTCCATCCCCACGAGGAGCAGGAAGGGCGCCGTCGCGACTGACGGCCGACCCGCCCGGCACCCGGCGACCGGCGGCTGACGGCTGACGGCTGACGGCTGACGGGCTCGGTCGCCCCTCAGAGATGCGTCGGGGCGAACATCTTCAGGGTGGCCGGAAGGACCACCACCGAGGGGCCCGGGGTCTTGAGGGCCTGCGCGAGGTCCTCGCGGAGGGACTCCGGGGTGGTGGTGGAGGCCGGGACGCCGAAGGACTGTGCCAGGGCCACGAAGTCGGGGCCGGCCAGCCGGGTTCCGGTGCCGCAGCCGTACTCCCGCAGGATGCCGTAGCCGCCGTCGTCCACGATCAGCCAGGTGACGTCGAGGTCGTGCTGCTTCGCCGTGGCCAGGTCCGCGACGGAGTACATCGCGCCGCCGTCGCCGGAGACCGCCAGCACCGGGGTGTCCGGTTCCGCGACGCACGCGCCGAGGGCCGCCGGGAAGGCGTAGCCGAGGCCGCCCGCGCCCTGCGCCGAGTGCATGGTGTTGGGGTGCTTGGGGTCGAAGGCGGACCAGGCCCAGTAGGACAGGATCGTCATGTCCCAGAAGGACGGGGAGCGGGCCGGGAGGGCGGCACGGATCGAGCCGAGGAGCTCCTGTTCGAGGGCCACGTCCTGGCCGGCGAGGCGGGCCGCGATGTCCGCGAGGAGCAGGCGGACGCGCTCCGGGGCGGACGGGTCCTCGCGTTCGGCCACCGTCTCCAGCAGGGCCTGCAGCGCCAGGCGGGCGTCCGCGTGGATGCCGAGGCCGGCGTGGTTCGACTCCAGCTTGCCGAGGTCCGCCTCGATCTGGACGACCCGGCCCGTCGGGAAGAACGTGTGGTAGTTCGACGAGAGCTCACCGAGTCCCGAGCCGACCACCAGCAGGACGTCCGCGTCCTCCAGGAAGTCCGTCATGTGGCGGTCCTCCAGCCAGGACTGGAGGGAGAGCGGATGGGTCCACGGGAAGGCGCCCTTGCCTCCGAAGGTGGTGACGACCGGTGCGTTCAGGCGCTCGGCGAGCTGCTTGAGCTTGCCGGCCGCGTCCGAGCGGACGACACCGCCGCCGGCGATGATCACCGGGCGGGTGGCGTTCTCCAGCCAGTGGGCGGCGAGCGCCGTGAGCTCGGGCCGCGGGGCCAGCTCGTGCGGGGTCGCGTCCACACCCGTGACCTGCGGGATGACGGTCTCGGCCCGCAGCACGTCCTCGGGGATCTCGACGAACACCGGGCCGTGCGGGGCGGTCAGGGCCGACTCCCAGGCCTCCGCGATCACGGAGGGGAGCTGGGAGGGGGTGCGGACCGTGTGGACGGACTTCACCACGTCGCGGAAGGACGCCGACTGGTCCCGCAGCTCGTGCAGGTGGCCGCGCCGCCCGCCGCCCAGGCCCGCCACCGGGACCTGGGAGGAGATCGCGAGGACCGGGGCCGAGGCGGCCGCCGCCTCCGCCAGGGCGGGCAGCGCCATCAGCGCGCCCGGGCCGGTGGAGAGCAGCAGCGGCACCGCCTCGCCCGTGATCCGGCCGTACGCGTCGGCCGCGAAGCCCGCGTTGTTCTCCGTACGCAGCCCCACGAGGCGCAGGTCGGAGCGGCCGACCGCGTCGAAGAGGGCGAGCGCGTGCTGGCCGGGCAGGCCGAAGACGGTGTTCGCGCCGAGCGAGCGCAGCGTTTCCACGACCAGGTCCCCGCCCGTCCGCCCCGGCGGCGGCGCGAGCGCGGCCGCCTTCTGGGCTTCGGTGGGACGGAGTACCAGGTCGTGGTCGTGCGTCACTTCGCTTACTTGCCCTTCGCCTGCGCGATCTGTCGCGACATGATCGTGGTCAGCTCGTACGCGGTGTGCGAGGCCGCGACCGAGGTGATCTCGGCGTGATCGTACGCCGGGGCGACCTCGACGACGTCGGCGGAAACGAGGTTGCAGGAGGACAGACCGCGGATGATCTCCAGCAGCTCGCGGGAGGTCATGCCGCCCGCCTCCGGGGTGCCGGTGCCGGGCGCGTGCGCCGGGTCGAGCACGTCGATGTCGATGGAGATGTACAGCGGGCGGTCGCCGATGCGCTGGCGCAGCTGGTCGGCGACCTCGTCGGCGCCGCGGCGGTAGACGTCGGCCGAGGTGACGATGCCGAAGCCCATCTTGGCGTCGTCGTCCAGGTCCTGCTTGCCGTACAGCGGGCCGCGGGTACCGACGTGGGAGAGCGCCTCGGTGTCGAGGATGCCCTCCTCGACGGCGCGGCGGAACGGGGTGCCGTGGGTGTACTCGGCGCCGAAGTAGGTGTCCCAGGTGTCCAGGTGCGCGTCGAAGTGGAGCAGCGCGACCGGGCCGTGCTTCTTCGCGACGGAGCGGAGCAGCGGGAGGGCGATGGTGTGGTCGCCGCCCAGGGTCATCAGGCGGGAGCCCGCGCCGAGCAGCTCGTCGGCGGCGGCCTCGACCGTCTCGACGGCCTCGTTGATGTTGAAGGGGTTCACGGCGATGTCACCGGCGTCGGCGACCTGGGCGAGCGCGAACGGGGAGGCGTCCTGGGCCGGGTTGTACGGGCGCAGCAGGCGCGAGGCCTCACGGATGGCGTTGCCGCCGAAGCGGGCGCCGGGGCGGTAGGACACGCCGGAGTCGAAGGGCACGCCGACGACGGCGACGTCGGCGGAGCCGACCTCGTCGAGGCGGGGCAGACGGGCGAAGGTCGCCGGGCCCGCGTAGCGCGGGATGCGGGAGGAGTCGACGGGGCCGCGCGGCTGCGTGCTCATGGCTGTGCCTCTTTCTCTGGCCTGACGTGTGCGGTACTTCGAGCGTAAGCGGGCCACCCGGGGGTGGGGAGTGTACGTTTCATCCATCTGACGGTGTTGAAAATGTACGGAGTATCCATGCCCGGGCCTCCCCGTGATCCGGAGTACGGCAGCGGCCCCGCCGGGGAGCCGCTCACCCCGCCGGTCCCCCTCGCCGCACTGCTCGGCGACCGGGAGCTCGGCCTGCGCCACCTCGCCGGGCCGGCCACCGCCGGGGTGCACGGGGTGCACGCCTCCGAGATGCCCGACCCCTCCCCGTACCTGCTCGGCGGCGAGCTGCTGCTGACCGCCGGGGCGGGTCCCGCCGACGACCCCGACGGGTACGTGGCCCGGCTGGCCGGAGCGGGGGCGGCCGCGCTCGGCTTCGGCGTGGCCCCGGTGCACGAGGAGGTCCCGGCCGCGCTGGCCGAGGCCTGCGCCCGGCACGGGCTGCCGCTGCTGGAGGTCCCGCCGCGGACCCCCTTCTCGGCGGTCGCCCGCGCGGTGGGCCGGCTGATGGCGGAGGCCCGCACCCGGGAGCTGCGCCGGGTCACCGAGGCCCAGCAGGCCCTGGCGGCGGCCGCGGCCCGCCCCGACCCGGTCCCGGCGGTGCTGGCCCGGCTCGCGGCGAGTCTGGGCGGGTCGGTCGCCCTGTGGCCGGGCGGCCGGGCGGCGGGCCCGGAGCTGCCGGCTCCGGCCTGGGAGGCCCTGTCCGCGCTGCTGGCCCGGGTCGGCCGCGAGGGCGGGCCCGCCACCGCCACCGACCGGGCGGGCGGACACCACCTGGCCGCCTATGCCCTGGCCGGACGGGCGGCGCTGGGCACCGCGACCCCGGCCCGCGCGCCCGGCGACCACACCGTGGCCTCGGTGGCCGCCGTCCTGTTGACCCTGCTCACCGCCGAGCGGCCCGCCGGGGCGGAGACGGCGGCGCTGACCCGGCTGCTGCTCGACGGGAATCCGGGCGCGGCCCTGACGGCCGGGCCCTGGTACGCCGTCCACGCCCGCGGGTCCGGGGCTCCGCAGGCCCTCGCGGCCGCGCTGGGCACCGTACTGCTGGACCCGCACGAGGGCGGCGTACGGCTGCTCACGGACCGGGAGCCCGCCGCGCAGCCCGGCTGGCGGCTCGGGGTGAGCGCCCCGGCCGCGCCCACCGCCCTGGCCACGGCCGACGCCCAGGCCGCGCGGGCCCTTCGGCGCGCGGAGGCGGCCCGTACCCCGCTGGCCCGCCACACCGACCCCGGCTTCGCGGGCCTGGTCGGCGAGGCCGAGGCGCGCGCCCACGCCGAGGCCCTGCTGGGGCCGCTGTCCCCCGCCCTGCGGGAGACCCTGCGCGGCTGGCTGGCCCACCACGGCAACTGGGACCGCACGGCCGCGGCCCTGGGCGTCCACCGCAACACCGTCCGCCAGCGCGTCGGCCGCGCCGCCGAGCTGCTGGACCGGGACCTGGACGACCCGGACGTGCGGATGGAGCTGTGGTTCGCGCTGCGCGTCGCCGACGGCCGCCCCGCTCAGCCGGGGTAGTCGTCCGGCGGGCGGAAGGCGGAGAGCATCTCGACGAAGCGGGCGGAGCCGGTGATCACCCCGGGCTCCTTGCTGCCGGGCGGGGCGGGCTCGACCCCGACCGACTCGATCCCGTCCTCCCCGATCCACAGCAGGCGCGAGCTCAGCCGGTACCCCTCCGGCGCGTCCTCCCACATCTTCCGGACGAGCGGGCCGTAGGCGATCACGCAGGTGTGCAGCTCCGGCCCGTCCACGGCCCACAGCATCAGGTGGCCGTGGAAGGGGACCATCGCGAGGATGCCGTGGGGTGCCGGGCGGTCGACGAGGTCGGCGGCGCGCAGCAGGTGGGTCGAGGTGTAGCCGCCTTCGCCCTCGACGTTCACCAGCGGGTTCTCGTCCTCGTTGTACTGGAGGGAGACCGGCGCGGCGTGGAGGTTGGCCATGGCGGCGGCCCACACCTCGGCCTCGTCCACCTGCCAGGAGCTGAACTGGTCGGGCGGGACGGGGGCGGAGAAGTCGCCACCCACATGGATCATCACGACGGCCGCGAGCTCCTCGGTGAGGGCCGTCGCCACCGCGTGCCCCTCGCCCACCGAGTCGACGGTGACCAGCCTCGGCATGAGCAGGTGGCGGACCTCGGCGAAGCCCGCCCGGTGCAGTTCGCGCCGCCGCTCGGCGAGCCGCTGCTTCTGGTTCAGGAAGGAGACGGTGGCCGACCGCCAGTTCGTGTGCGGCAGCGCCCGGACCAGCTCGGCTATCTCCGCGAGGTCCAGCGGTGCGCCGGGCTCGCCCTCGGCGGCGAGCGAGAGGTGGCGGTGCTCCCCGAAGCGCATGGGCGGCCCGCTCGCGTTCCCGTCCAGGAAGACGTCGCCCAGGAGCGCCTCAAAGGCGTGCCAGTCGGCGGGGCTGAACCACGCGCACCAGTCCGGTACACCCGCGCCGGCCTTTTTCGCTCTCCGGAAAAGTGGCATGCCGGGCAGATTAGGGGAGGGCGAATCGGTACGTGAGACCACGAACAAGGCATTCTTGAGCGCATTCCGGCCACATTCCGGCCACCGCGGCGCGGACGAACCCCCTCCGCCGCGATCACCGCCGGGGTCGCCTCCGGGATCACCGCCGGCGTCGCCTCCGGAGGGCCGGGGTGAGACACCCCACCCTTTCTGCGGCGCCTCCACTCTGGACAGCCAGTTTGACTGGCCGGTAACTTAGGCTGAGCAAGCGCTTAGGCATGGCGGCGGACCGCCGCGACCGAAGGGAGCCGGCTGTGCGCCGTACCGTTTTCAACGAGGACCACGAGGCATTCCGCGAGACCATCCGCGCCTTCATCGAGGCCGAGGTCGTCCCGGTCTACGACGAGTGGTTCGCAGCCGGTCAGGCGCCGCGCGACTTCTACTACAAGCTCGGCGAGCTGGGCGTCTTTGGCATCAACGTGCCCGAGGAGTTCGGCGGCGCGGGCCTGGACACCCACAAGTTCGAGGCCGTCCTCTACGAAGAGACCTCGCGCGCGGGCGTCAACTTCGGCGGCTCCGGCGTGCACGTGCTGCTCGCCCTCCCCTACATCAAGATGCTGGCCGACATCGAGCAGAAGAAGCGCTACCTGCCGAAGTTCGTCTCCGGCGAGGAGATGTGGGCCCTCGCGATGACCGAGCCGGGCACCGGCTCCGACGTCGCGGGCATGAAGACCACCGCCAAGCTCTCCGAGGACGGCACGCACTACGTCCTCAACGGCTCCAAGACCTTCATCACCGGTGGTGTCCACGCCGACCGCGTCATCGTCTGCGCCCGCACCTCCGCCCCCAGCGAGCAGGACCGCCGCTTCGGCATCTCCCTCTTCGCCGTGGACACCAAGTCCGAGGGCTACTCCATCGGCCGCAAGCTGGACAAGCTGGGCCTGCGCACCTCCGACACCGCCGAGCTGGCGTTCGTCGACGTGAAGGTCCCGGTCGAGGACCTGCTCGGCGAGGAGAACAAGGGCTTCTACTACCTCGGCGCCAACCTGCCCTCCGAGCGCTGGGGCATCGCCTTCGGCGCCTACGCGCAGGCCAAGGCCGCCATCCGGTTCGCCCAGCAGTACGTGACCGAGCGCACCGTCTTCGGCAAGCCGGTCGCCCACTTCCAGAACACCAAGTTCGAGCTGGCCTCCTGCCAGGCCGAGGTGGACGCCGCCGAGGCCGTCGCCGACCGCGCCCTGGAGGCCCTGGACGCCGGTGAGCTGACCGCCGCCGAGGCCGCCTCCGCCAAGCTGTTCTGCACCGAGGTCGCGCACCGCGTCATCGACAAGTGCCTCCAGCTGCACGGCGGTTACGGCTACATGAACGAGTACCCGATCGCCCGCCTGTACGCCGACAACCGCGTGAACCGCATCTACGGCGGCACCAGCGAGGTCATGAAGTCCATCATCGCCAAGTCCATGGGTCTGTAAGGGATTCGGGCACCTACCCTTCCCCCATGAACGACGCACTGACGACGCTCCTCGATCTGCTCGACCTGGAGCAGATCGAGGAGAACATCTTCCGCGGTACCAGCCGTCCTTCGCTGGTACCGCGCGTCTTCGGCGGTCAGGTCGCGGCCCAGGCTCTGGTCGCGGCCGGCCGGACCGTCCCCGCGGACCGCATCGCGCACTCGCTGCACTCCTACTTCCTGCGCACCGGGGACACCTCCGCGCCCATCGTCTACTCGGTGGACCGGATCCGCGACGGGCGCTCCTTCACCACGCGCCGGGTCGTCGCCGTCCAGCACGGCCAGCCGATCTTCCACCTCTCCGCGTCCTTCCAGACCTACGAGGACGGCCTCGACCACCAGGTCCCCATGCCGTCCGCCCCGGACCCGGAGTCCCTGCCCACCGCGGCCGAGTCGCTGCCCGCGTACCGCGAGATCTTCCGCGACCCCGGTACGGTGGAGCGGCTGATCGAGACGCGGGAGGCGGTGGACCTGCGCTACGCGACGACCCCGCCCTGGGGCAGCGTCGGCGAGCCGGTGGAGCCGCGCTCGCAGGTGTGGTTCCGTACGGCCGGCAAGCTGGACAGTGCCGATCCGCTGCTGCACACGTGCCTCGCCACCTATGTCTCCGACATGACCCTGCTGGACTCGGTGCTGCTCGCGCACGGGCGGGGCGGCTGGGCGGTGGGCGACGTGGTCGGCGCCTCGCTGGACCACGCGATGTGGTTCCACCGGCCCTTCCGGGCGGACGAGTGGCTGCTGTACGACCAGGAGTCGCCCTCGGCGGCCGCGGGCCGGGGCCTGGGCCAGGCCCGCATCTGGACGCAGGACGGCCGGCTGGCCGTGACGGTCATCCAGGAGGGTGTCGTACGCGTGCCGCGTGCGTGACCCGCACCCGTCTCAGTCCCACCAGAATCCCCAGTGGTTGCTGCCGGTGACCGCCTCGTCGGCGTAGGCGCGGATGCTGCCGGAGCCCTGCCAGATGTTGTCGGGCGAGAAGGCGAAGTGCTCCGCCGCGACGGGGAGCGCGCGGGCGACCGTACGCGGCGGGGCCGCCACGGACACGTGGAGCTCGTCGAAGCCGAGGGCGACGACGCGGGCACCGAAGCGGTCCTCCCAGGAGCGCAGGACCGCGCTGATGAGGGCGGTGTCGTTCTCGTGGTTGGTCGGGCCGCTCCAGCCCATCGCGGTGGGTACGTCGGCCCCGCGGCCCGCGGGGACCAGCGCGAGCCGCGGGCTCGGCAGGAAACCGCTCGCGATCAGCGCGTCCGCGAGCCCACAGGCGACGGCCTCCGGATCCGGCCCGTCCTCCGACTGGGCGAGCCCGGGCCAGTCCCGCTCGAAGGGAGCGATGAGCTCCTCCCCTTCCTCCCCCTCCTCGGGGTCGGGCACCACCGTGCCCCAGAACTCGCGCAGCACCGGCTCGACGTGGTGGTCGTCGGGGTCGGACATCCGCTCCGGCGAGAACTCCCGGTCCTGCCACCACCGTTGCTGCCCACGCCGTCCCTGGAGCAGCACGGCCTGCAGCCCGGCGGCCGCGAGCGCGGGACTCCGGTGAGCGGCGAGCGCCCCGACCCCCACGGCCTCGTCGGACACCCACAGCAACGGCCGGGGCTCCTTCCACCACCCCCGCCGGCCGGGCCTGTCGATGAGCGCACCGGGCGGCAACTCCAGCCCGAGGGACCGGCCTTGGGTATCGTCGGCCAGTACGGACAGCGGGGTGCGCACCTTCGGAGACTTCGACATACGGCGACGCTAGCCACCACCACTGACAACCGGCGCCACGGGCCGAGCAGAACGGAAGTAGCGGGACGGCTTCACGAGGGTCGATGTGAAATCGTGCGCATTCGGCCGGCGTTCGTTGTCCGGGTAAGGGAAAACGGTGGCAGGCATGAGAAGGAGCGCTCAGTGGGCAACCGCCCCCGACGGCCCGTCTGGTGGTTCACAGGCGCGGCCGGGGTCTTCGTGGCATTGCTGGTCGCCTTCCTGGCAGACCTCGGCGAGGACCGTGAGGCCGCGCTCGCGGCCACTGATGTGGAGGGGGCCTGGCAGGGCTCGGACGGCGGTCGTCTGACGGTTCGGGCCGACGGTTCCGCGGACCTGGAAGGGGTGACACGGCCCGGCCCGGACTGCGGGCAGTCCACCGATGCGGCGGGCCGGTCGTACACCGGGCCGGCGACGTGGGTCTTCGACACCTACCCCGACGAGAAGCCGGGGATCAGATTCGACTATCAGGGACCCGCTACTGCCAAGCCGTGCAAGGTCTACCTCGTGGTCTTCTCGCTGAAGGACGGCACGCAGGGGTTCCTCCCCCAAGACCCGCCCGGCATGCACTACGTACGCTCGGCCGCGCAGCAGGGCTGAACCACGCCGTCAGCGCCCGGTCCACCAGGCTGGACCGGGCCCCGCCCGCCGCATACGAGGCGGGCGGGGCCCGGCTGGTCCGAAGCCTCTGTCCGTCGACATCACTCGTACGCGCCGGGGGGCGACACGCAAGAAGCCCCGGCCGGAACCACCGGTCGGGGCTTCTCGTTGTCCGGCGCGCCGCGCCGTCAGCGCAGGCCCGCCGCGTCCAGCAGGTACGCCACCATCGGGTCGTAGAAGCGCGGGTCGCGGACGTGGTCGTCCAGGGGGATCGTCACCTGGAGGGTGCCTTCCGCCTCGCCGATGAACAGGGCCGGGTCGTTGCAGTCCGCGTAGCCCACCGCGTCCAGGCCGCGCTGCGCCGCGCAGCCCGCCCAGCCGTGGTCGGCCACGACCAGGTCCGGCTGCGGGCGGTTCTCGGCCGTCAGGCCGTCCAGGATCGCGGCCATCGGCTCCGGCGAGTGGGTGTGCCACAGCGTCGCGCCCCGCTCCAGGACCGCGACGTCGGCGAACTGCCACACCGAGCCCTCGTCCGCCACCAGGCCCCGCGGGATGACGACGATCTCGCAGCCCGCCGCCCGCAGGGCCGCCGCCGTCGCCCGGTGGACGTCCAGGAGGCCGCCCGGGTGACCGGTGGCGAAGAGCACGCTCTGCCGGTCCAGCGCCGCCTTGCGCAGCCGCGCCGCCAGCCGGTCCAGGCCGGCCACCGTCAGTTCGGGGTCGATGGTGTCCTGGCCGAAGCGGAACTCGGGGTCGTCCACGACGCCGCACCGCTCCGCCATCACCGCGAGCACGTCCTGCTCGTCCGTCCAGCGGTCACCCAGTTCCAGGCCCAGCCAGTAGTGCCGGTCACCGTTGGCGAGCTTCCGGTAGTGGCTCAGGTTGTTGTCGCGCGGCGTGGCGACCTGCCCCGCGATCCGGGTCCGGACCAGGTGGTCGATGAGTTCGGCGCGGGTGGGAACGGGCGTCTCTATCGGCTTCGGCATACGGGCCATTCTGCCGCCGCCGGGGCGGAGGCGGCGCGTCCATTCCGGTCGGCGGACGCCGCGGGTCATGCCGACAGCGCCCCGAACGCACCGTGCGCGAGGCGCCGCAGCAGCGATTCCACCGCCTCGCGGCCCAAGGCCGCCAGGTGCGGGGTGGAGTTGAGCAGGCCGAAGACCGCGTGCACGGCGACCCGTACCTCCGCCTCGACGACCTCCGGGTGCAGTTCCCGTACGACCTCCACCCACAGCTCCACGTACTGGCGCTGCAGCTGCCGTACGAGCTTGCGGTCGGCGTCCCGGAGCCGGTCGAGCTCGCGGTCGTGCAGGGTGATCAGCGCCCGGTCGTCGAGCGCGAAGTCGATGTGGCCGTCGATGAGGGAGGACAGCACCCGGGCCGGTTCGCCCGCCGCCTCCGCCACGCGGTGCCGGCCGCCGGTCAGCAGCCGTTCGCTGATGCCGACGAGCAGTTCGGCGAGCATGGCGTCCTTGCCCGCGAAGTGCCGGTAGAGGCCGGGGCCGCTGATGCCCACCGCGGCCCCTATCTCGTCGACGCCCACGCCGTGGAATCCACGCGCGGCGAAGAGACGAGCGGCCTCACTGAGGATCTGCTCACGACGGGTCGGTGCGGCCGCTCTGGTGCTCATGGGAAACCATTCTAGACAGGGCCGTTAGCGGTCGTTAACCTGAGCCCATACACGTTAACGCTCACTAACAGCGTGCACCGAGCAAGTGGAACGAGCAAGGGAGCTCGACCGATGCAGCAGGCACCAGTGCTGACGAGCGCCGCGGACCCGGCGTCCGAGGCCTGGCGGACCAACGAGGCCGCCCACCGCGAGCTGACCGAGGGCCTCCGCGCCCGGCTCGACGCGGCCCGGCTCGGCGGCGGCGAGAAGGCCCGCGCCCGCCACACCGCCCGCGGGAAGCTCCTCCCGCGCGACCGCGTGGACACCCTCCTCGACCCCGGGTCGCCCTTCCTGGAGCTGGCCCCGCTGGCCGCCGAGGGCATGTACGGGGGCGCGGCCCCCGCCGCCGGGGTCATCGCGGGCATCGGCCGGGTCAGCGGCCGCGAGTGCGTGATCGTCGCGAACGACGCCACCGTCAAGGGCGGCACGTACTACCCGATGACCGTCAAGAAGCACCTGCGCGCCCAGGAGGTGGCCCTGGAGAACCGTCTCCCCTGCCTCTACCTGGTCGACTCGGGCGGCGCCTTCCTCCCCATGCAGGACGAGGTCTTCCCCGACCGGGAGCACTTCGGCCGCATCTTCTACAACCAGGCGCGCATGTCGGGGGCCGGCATCCCGCAGATCGCCGCCGTCCTCGGCTCCTGCACGGCCGGCGGGGCGTACGTGCCGGCCATGAGCGACGAGGCCGTCATCGTCCGCAACCAGGGCACGATCTTCCTCGGCGGCCCGCCGCTGGTGAAGGCCGCCACCGGTGAGGTGGTCACGGCCGAGGAGCTCGGCGGCGGCGAGGTCCACTCCCGGATCTCCGGCGTGACCGACCACCTCGCGGAGGACGACGCGCACGCGCTGCGGATCGTACGGAACATCGTGGCGACCCTGCCCGAGCGCGGGGCCCTGCCCTGGTCGGTCGAGGCTCCGGAAGAGCCCAAGGTGGACCCGTACGGCCTGTACGGCGCGGTCCCCGTCGACTCGCGCACCCCGTACGACGCCCGCGAGATCATCGGCCGGATCGTGGACGGCTCCCGCTTCCAGGAGTTCAAGTCCGAGTTCGGCCAGACCCTGGTCACCGGCTTCGCCCGGATCCACGGACACCCGGTCGGGATCATCGCCAACAACGGCATCCTGTTCGCCGAGTCCGCGCAGAAGGGCGCGCACTTCATCGAGCTGTGCGACCAGCGCGGCATCCCGCTCCTCTTCCTCCAGAACATCTCCGGCTTCATGGTCGGCAAGGACTACGAGGCCGGCGGCATCGCCAAGCACGGCGCCAAGATGGTGACGGCGGTGGCCTGCACCCGGGTGCCGAAGCTGACGGTGGTGGTCGGCGGCTCGTACGGCGCCGGCAACTACTCGATGTGCGGCCGGGCGTACTCGCCCCGCTTCCTGTGGATGTGGCCCAACGCCAAGATCTCGGTCATGGGCGGGGAACAGGCGGCCTCGGTGCTCGCCACGGTCAAGCGCGACCAGATCGAGGGCGCGGGCCAGGAATGGCCCGCCGAGGACGAGGAGGCCTTCAAGGCCCCGGTCCGCGCGCAGTACGAGGAGCAGGGCAACGCCTACTACGCCACCGCGCGGCTGTGGGACGACGGGGTCATCGACCCGATGGAAACCCGGCAGGTGCTGGGACTGGCCCTGACCGCGTGCGCGAACGCCCCGCTGGGCGACTCGGGCTTCGGCATCTTCCGTATGTGACGTGAGGACCTCACTGATGTTCAGCACTGTTCTGGTGGCGAACCGGGGCGAGATCGCGGTCCGGGTCATCCGCACCCTGCGGCAGCTCGGCATCCGCTCCGTGGCCGTCTTCAGCGACGCCGACGCGGACGCCCGCCATGTCCGGGAGGCCGACACGGCCGTCCGGATCGGCCCGGCCGCGGCCGCCGAGAGCTATCTGTCGGTGGAGCGGCTGCTGGATGCCGCGAAGCGGACGGGCGCCGAGGCCGTCCACCCCGGCTACGGCTTCCTCGCCGAGAACGCGGCCTTCGCGCAGGCCTGCGCCGACGCCGGCCTCGCCTTCATCGGGCCGCCGGCGAGCGCCATCAACCTGATGGGCGACAAGATCCGCGCCAAGGAGACCGTGAAGGCGGCGGGCGTGCCCGTGGTCCCCGGCTCCTCGGGCAGCGGCCTGACCGACGCCGAACTGGTCGCCGCCGCGGCGGAGATCGGTATGCCGGTGCTGCTCAAGCCCTCGGCGGGCGGCGGCGGCAAGGGCATGCGGCTGGTACGCGACGAGGCGGTGCTGGCCGAGGAGATCGCGGCGGCCCGCCGCGAGGCGCGGTCCTCCTTCGGCGACGACACCCTGCTGGTCGAGCGGTGGGTGGACCGGCCGCGGCACATCGAGATCCAGGTGCTGGCGGACGCCCACGGGAACGTGGTGCACCTGGGCGAGCGCGAGTGCTCGCTGCAGCGCCGGCACCAGAAGGTGATCGAGGAGGCCCCCTCGGTCCTGCTCGACGAGAAGACCCGGGCGGCGATGGGCGCGGCGGCGGTCGACGCGGCCCGCTCCTGCGGGTACGTCGGCGCGGGCACGGTGGAGTTCATCGTGCCGGGCGGCGACCCCTCCTCCTACTACTTCATGGAGATGAACACCCGCCTCCAGGTCGAGCACCCGGTGACGGAGCTGATCACCGGGCTGGACCTGGTGGAGCAGCAGCTGCGCGTCGCCGCGGGCACGCCCCTCGGCTTCACGCAGTCCGAGGTGACGCTGACCGGGCACGCCATCGAGGCCCGCGTCTGCGCGGAGGACCCGGCGCGCGGGTTCCTGCCGTCCGGCGGTACCGTCCTGGCCCTCTCGGAGCCGGACGGCGGGGCCGTGCGCACGGACTCCGGGCTGACGGCGGGCGTGCCGGTGGGCTCGACGTACGACCCGATGCTGTCGAAGGTCATCGCGTACGGGCCCGACCGTGCCAGTGCGCTGCGCCTGCTGCGGGGGGCCCTGGCGGACACCGTGATCCTGGGTGTCCAGACCAACGCGGGTTTCCTGCGTCGCCTGCTGGCCCACCCGGACGTGGTGTCCGGGGACCTGGACACCGGCCTGGTCGAGCGCGACCTCCCGTCCCTCCTGCCGGAGGGGGTCCCGGACGAGGTGTACGCCACGGCAGCCCTGCTGGCGCAGGGTCCCCGGGCTCTGCCCGGACCCGCTCCTCAAACGCCGGACGGGCTGGGTAAGTGGGTCGACCCGTTCGACGCCGCCAACGGCTGGCGCCTGGGCGGCACGCCCGCCTGGACGGTCCACCACTTCCGGCTTCCCGGCCAGGATCCGGTCCAGGTCCGTACTCGCCCCCTGGGGACGGACTCCGAGCTGCTCATCTCGGACTCGGCCGGGCCAAATCCAGCCCCGCCGGCGTTTGAGGCGCGGGGGTCCGGGGGCAGCGCCCCCGGGACACCGGCCCGCGGCCGGATCCTCACCCGCACCCCCGACACCGTCACGGTCGAACTCGACGGCGTCACGCACCGCTTCAGCCACGCCACCTCCCCGGAGGGGACCTGGCTCGGCCGCGACGCCGACTCCTGGCACGTCCAGACGTACGACCCCGTCGTGGCCAACCTCAGCGGGGCCGGACACGGCGGCGCCGACACCCTCGCCGCCCCGATGCCCGGCACCGTCACCGTCGTCAAGGTGGCCGTCGGCGACAAGGTCGCGGCCGGGCAGAGCCTGCTCGTCGTCGAGGCCATGAAGATGGAGCACGTCATCTCCGCCCCGCACGCCGGCACCGTCACCGAGCTGGACGTGACCCCCGGGAGCACGGTCGCCATGGACCAGATCCTGGCCGTCGTCACCCCCGACGAGGACGAGGAGGGGGCCGCGTGAACAGGCTGCCCATGACCGTCCCGGCCCCCGGCCTCCCGGCCCGGGTCCGGATTCACGAGGTCGGCGCCCGGGACGGGCTGCAGAACGAGAAGAGCGCCGTACCCACCGAGGTGAAGGCGGAGTTCATCCACCGCCTGGCCGCCGCCGGGCTGACGACCATCGAGGCCACCAGCTTCGTGCACCCCAAGTGGGTGCCCCAACTGGCCGACGCGGAGCAGCTGTTCCCGCAGCTCGCCGGCATCGACGCGCATCTGCCCGTCCTCGTCCCCAACGAGCGCGGCCTCGACCGCGCGCTCGCCCTCGGGGCCACCCGTATCGCGGTGTTCGGCGCGGCCACCGAGACCTTCGCGTCCCGCAACCTCAACCGCACCGTCGCCGAGTCCCTCGCCATGTTCGAGCCCGTCGTGGCCCGGGCCAAGGAGGGCGACGCGCACGTCCGCGGTTATCTCTCGATGTGCTTCGGCGACCCCTGGGAGGGCCCGGTCCCGGTCCACCAGGTCGTCTCCGTCGCCAAGGCCCTGCTGGACCTCGGCTGTGACGAGCTGAGCCTCGGCGACACGATCGGCGTGGCCACCCCGGGCCATGTCCAGGCCCTGCTCGCCGCGCTGAACGAGGCCGGGGTCACGACCGACCGGATCGGCGTGCACTTCCACGACACCTACGGCCAGGCCCTGTCCAACACCCTCGCCGCGCTCCAGCACGGCGTGACCACCGTCGACGCCTCCGCGGGCGGCCTCGGCGGATGCCCGTACGCGAAGAGCGCCACCGGCAACCTCGCGACCGAGGACCTGGTGTGGATGCTCGACGGCCTCGGCATCGAAACCGGGGTCGATCTGGCCGCCCTCACCGCCACGAGCGTGTGGATGGCCGAACAGCTGGGACGCCCCAGCCCCTCCCGTACCGTCCGCGCCCTCTCCCACAAGGAGTAGTCACACCATGTCCCTCGACCACCGGCTCACCCCCGAGCACGAGGAACTCCGCCGCACCGTCGAGGCGTTCGCGCACGACGTGGTCGCCCCGAAGATCGGCGACCTGTACGAGCGGCACGAGTTCCCGTACGAGATCGTCGCCGAGATGGGCCGCATGGGCCTGTTCGGCCTGCCCTTCCCGGAGGAGTACGGCGGCATGGGCGGGGACTACCTCGCCCTCGGCATCGCTCTGGAGGAGCTGGCCCGCGTCGACTCCTCGGTCGCCATCACCCTGGAGGCCGGGGTCTCCCTCGGCGCCATGCCGATCTACCTCTTCGGCTCCGAGGAGCAGAAGCGGCAGTGGCTGCCGAAGATGTGCTCCGGCGAGATCCTCGGCGCGTTCGGCCTGACGGAGCCCGGTGCCGGCTCCGACGCGGGCGGCACCCGCACCACCGCCGTCAAGGACGGCGACGAGTGGGTCATCAACGGCTCGAAGTGCTTCATCACCAACTCCGGTACGGACATCACCGGTCTGGTCACCGTCACCGCCGTGACGGGCCGCAAGGCGGACGGCCGCCCGGAGATCTCCTCGATCATCGTCCCGTCCGGCACCCCGGGCTTCACGGTGGCCGCGCCGTACTCCAAGGTGGGCTGGAACTCCTCGGACACCCGTGAGCTGTCCTTCGACGGCGTACGGGTCCCCCTGGCCAACCTGGTGGGCCAGGAGGGCCGCGGCTACGCGCAGTTCCTGCGGATCCTCGACGAGGGCCGGATCGCCATCTCGGCGCTCGCGACCGGTCTCGCGCAGGGCTGTGTGGACGAGTCGGTGAAGTACGCCAAGGAGCGGCACGCCTTCGGCAAGGCGATCGGCGACAACCAGGCCATCCAGTTCAAGCTGGCCGACATGGAGATGCGCGCGCACATGGCCCGCATCGGCTGGCGTGACGCCGCGTCGCGGCTGGTGTCCGGGGAGCCGTTCAAGAAGGAGGCGGCGATCGCGAAGCTGTACTCCTCGACGGTCGCCGTCGACAACGCGCGCGAGGCGACGCAGATCCACGGCGGCTACGGCTTCATGAACGAGTACCCGGTGGCCCGCATGTGGCGGGACTCCAAGATCCTGGAGATCGGCGAGGGCACGAGCGAGGTGCAGCGCATGCTGATCGCGCGCGAGCTGGGCTTCGCCGGCTGAGGCACCCGATGACGATGTCCGGCGTGGGCCCCGTGCCCGCGCCGGACATCGGCATGTCGGCGTGCGGTCACAGAAGGATCATGAGCGCGAACGTGGGAACCAGGGTCGCCAGGGCGCACACCGGCCAGTAGACCCGGGCCGCCGCCGTGTTCCACCGTCGCAGGAAGTCGTTGGCGAGCCACCACAGCAGCACGAACGCGGTCACGACCGGTACCACGATCACCAGCCAGAGCAGCATGCCGTCGTTCTCCGTGGGTTCCCGAACGGTCCAGCCGAGGTCGGCGAGCGGCCCGTTGACGGCGATGTACCAAAGGAGCCAGACCGGCACGACAGCCGGCACTCCCATCAGCAGGTTCACTCCTGCGGTTGTCCACCATTGCCTTCGCATGCGCCCAGTATTCATGCTCATGATCGGCGTCATTCGATCGGCGTCCCTCGCTGCGGGACGGCCGGCGCGATCCGGGCGAACGCCCGTTTCACCGGCGGGTGATGGGGATTGCGGCCGGTGGGCCCGGACTTCGACGAGGGTGATCCAACTCACGATCGGATCTTGGCCCACCGCTGGACAAACCCTTAGGTTAGGCTAACCTTCTCACCGAACGGCCCAGCTGCCGCCCCTGCACGCACGAAAGCGGACATCGACATGCCCAAGTCCCGAACCTCCTCCTACACCCGTCGCGGCTTCGTCGCGGCAGGTGGCGCCCTCGGCCTCGTCGCGGTCCTCGCCGCGTGCGGTGGCACCGACTCGGCGAAGGGTGACGGCGGCAAGGGCAACGGCGCCACGGCGTCCGCCGCCTGGACCTTCAAGGACGACCTCGGCAAGGACGTCACCACCAAGGCCAAGCCGAAGAACATCGTCGCCTTCACCGGCACCGCCGCCGCGCTCTACGACTACGGCGTCCCGGTCAAGGGCGTGTTCGGCCCGACCACGACCGCCGACGGCAAGGCCGACGTCCAGGCCGGTTCGCTGGACGTCTCCAAGGTCGAGATCCTCGGCAACGTCTACGACCAGTTCAACGTCGAGAAGTACGCCTCCCTCCAGCCCGACCTCCTCGTCACCAACACCTGGGACGGCACCTACTGGTACCTCCCCGAGGCTTCCAAGGACAAGATCCTTCAGCTGGCCCCGGCCGCCGCCATCTCCGTGGGCGGCGACACCTCGATGCCCAAGGCCCTGGAGCGCACGGCCGACCTGGCCAAGTCCCTGGGCGCCGACCTGGGTACCAAGAACGTCGTCGACTCCAAGGCGCGCTTCGACGCCGCCGTCGCCAAGGTCCGCGAGGCCACCAAGGCCAACCCCGGCGTCAAGGTGCTCGCCGGCTCCGGCGCGGACGCCCTCTTCTACGCGTCCACCCCGGACACCGCGGCCGACCTGAAGTACTTCAAGGAGCTCGGCGTCGAGTTCGTCACCCCCGAGAAGCTGGACGAGGCCGGCTTCTTCGAGGCCCTCAGCTGGGAGAACGCCGGCAAGTACAAGGCCGACGTCATCCTGCTCGACAACCGCACCGGCACCCTGCAGCCCGAGCAGCTGAAGGCCAAGCCGACCTGGAACGAGCTGCCCGCCGTCAAGGCCGGCCAGGTCATCCCGCGTGTGACCGAGCCGATCTTCTCGTACGACAAGTGCGCGCAGATCCTGGAAGACCTCGCGAAGTCCATCCAGAACGCCAAGAAGGTCAGCTGACCCTCGGCGCCCGGTGACCCCGGGCGCCAGGCAGGCCGTACCGACTCCCAGGGGGACCTCTCCGCATGACCGCCACCGCATCCGACGCCCCGGCCGTCGCACACTTCCGGTTCTTCGAGCTCGAAGTGCTCCGCACGCGCCGTCTGGGCCACTCGTTCCTGCGGGTCACGTTCGGCGGGGAGGCCCTCGCGGGCTTCCGCTCGGGCGGCTTCGACCAGAGCCTGTCGCTCTTCCTGCCCGCGTCCGGCCAGGAGCACACGGTGCTCCCGTCCACGGACGAGGACACCTGGTTCGCCGCCTGGCGCGGGATGCCGGACGAGGAGCGGCCGGTGATGCGCTCCTACACGGTGCGCGAGCAGCGCCGTACGCCCGAGGGGGCGGACGAGGTCGACATCGACTTCGTCCTCCACGGGGACACCGGTCCGGCGTCCCGCTGGGCCGGGCAGGCCGTGGCCGGCCGCCGGATCCTGGCGATCGGACCGGCCGTCGCGGAGAACAAGTCCGTACGCTTCCAGCCGCCGGCCGACACCGACGCGATCTGGATGTACGCGGACGAGACCGCCCTGCCGGCCGCGGCCGCGATCCTGGACCGGCTGCCCGCCGGGACCAGAGTCAGGGCCTGGTTCGAGGTCCCGCACGAGGACGACCGGCTCGACCTCCGCGCGCCCGCCGACGCCGACATCACCTGGATCGTGCGCGAGAGCGAGGGCCGGGAGCGGACGGAGCAGGTGCTGAGCGCGCTGCGCGCGGCCGGACCCTCCGCCGACGCACCCGCTGCCGTTACCCCGTACGCCTGGCTGGCGGGCGAGGCGGGCACGATTCGCGCGGTCCGCAGGCACTTCGTGCAGGAACGATCCGTCGACCGCCGCGCCGTGCGTTTCACCGGCTACTGGCGGCTCGGCGCGAGCGAGGAGCAGCTCCTCGCCGAGGCGTACGCGGGCAAGGCTCCGAGCGAGGACCCGGCGTCCGAGCTGTAGTCAGCTTCCTTACCCCATAAAGCAGTTGCGATGGGCCCTGGCTTTTTCAGCCAGGGCCCATCTGCGTTTGGCGAAATACTAAGGTTAGGCTAACCTAATCCTCGCACGTTACACCCCACCCCCCTCTCCACCCCCTGCCCGGAGGAAAGTTGATGCGCTCGCATCTGCTGAACGAGACGACCGCGGACCTCTACCGGCGCTCCGTCACCGAGGGCGTCGACCGCGTCGCCGCCAAACTCGCGACCACGCAGCGACCCCACACCGGTATATCCGTCGACGAACTCGCCCCGGTCATCAACGGGATCGACCTGGACAAGCCGCTGGAAGACGCGGCCGCCGTCCTGGACGAGCTGGAGGACGTCTACCTGCGCGACGCGGTGTACTTCCACCACCCGCGCTACCTGGGCCACCTCAACTGCCCGGTCGTCATCCCCGCCGTGCTCGGCGAGGCGATCCTCTCGGCCGTCAACTCCTCGCTGGACACCTGGGACCAGTCCATCGGCGGCACGCTCATCGAGCGCCGCCTCATCGACTGGACCACCCAGCGCATCGGCCTCGGCCCCGCCGCGGACGGCATCTTCACCTCCGGTGGCAGCCAGTCCAACTTCCACGCGCTGCTCCTGGCCCGTGACGAGGCCTGCCGCCTCGTCATGAAGAAGGCCCTCGACGAGGGACGCGAGCTCACCAAGGCCGAACTCCTGCCGAAGCTGCGCATCTTCACCTCCGAGGCCAGCCACTTCAGCGTCCAGAAGTCGGCCGCCATGCTCGGACTCGGCTACGAGGCCGTCATCTCCGTCCCGGTCGACCGCAACCGCCGGATGGACACCGCGGTGCTCGCCCTGGAACTGGAGGAGTGCGCCTCCGAGGGCCTCTTCCCGATGGCCGTCGTCGCCACCGCCGGCACCACCGACTTCGGGTCCATCGACCCGCTCCCCGAGATCGCCCGCCTGGCCGACGAGCACTCCGCGTGGATGCACGTGGACGCCGCCTACGGCTGCGGACTGCTGGCGTCCCCGACCCGCCGTCACCTCCTCGACGGCATCGAGCGCGCCGACTCGGTCACGGTCGACTACCACAAGTCGTTCTTCCAGCCGGTCAGCTCCAGCGCCATGCTGGTGCGCGACCGCGACACCCTCAAGCACGCCACGTACCACGCGGACTACCTCAACCCGCGCCGCATGGCCGAGGAGCGCATCCCCAACCAGGTCGACAAGTCCATCCAGACCACGCGCCGGTTCGACGCGCTCAAGCTCTGGGTGACCCTGCGCGTCATGGGCGCCGACGGTGTCGGCTCGCTCTTCGACGAGGTCATCGACCTGGCCGCGGCCGGCTGGGACATCATCGACGCCGACCCGCGCTTCGAGGTCGTCGTCAAGCCGCAGATCTCCACCCTCGTCTTCCGCTATGTCCCCCAGGGCGAGGACATCCGCGCCGACCTGGTCGACGAGGCCAATCTGCACGCCCGCAAGGCCCTGTTCGCCTCCGGTGAGGCCGTCGTCGCCGGCACCAAGGTGGACGGGAAGCAGTACCTGAAGTTCACCCTCCTCAACCCTCAGACCACGACGGCCGACATCGCTGCCGTCCTCGACCTTCTCGCCGCACATGCCGAGCAGTTCCTGGGAGAATCCCTTGCCCTCCACCGCTAAGACCCACGACTTCATCGGCATCGGCGTCGGTCCGTTCAACCTGGGACTCGCCTGCCTGACCGCCCCGCTCGACGAGATCGACGGTCTCTTCATCGAGTCGAAGCCGCACTTCGAGTGGCACGCCGGGATGTTCCTGGACGGCGCCCACCTGCAGACGCCCTTCATGTCGGACCTGGTCACGCTCGCCGACCCGACCTCGCCCTTCTCCTTCCTGAACTACCTGAAGGACAAGGACCGGCTGTACTCCTTCTACATCCGGGAGAACTTCTACCCGCTGCGGGCCGAGTACAACGACTACTGCCGCTGGGCCGCCGACCGCCTCGACAACGTCCAGTGGTCCACCTCGGTCACCGAGGTCACCTACGACGAGCAGGCCGGCCTGTACGAGGTCCACACGGACAAGGGGGAGACCCACCGGGCCCCCCGCCTGGTCCTGGGCACCGGCACCCCGCCGCACGTCCCGCCGACCTGCGAGGGCCTCGGCGGCGACTTCCTGCACAACTCCGCCTACATGCAGAACAAGGCGGAGCTCCAGAAGAAGAAGTCGATCACCCTCATCGGCTCCGGCCAGAGCGCGGCCGAGATCTACTACGACCTCCTCGCCGAGATCGACGTCCACGGCTATCAGCTCAACTGGGTCACCCGCTCGCCGCGGTTCTTCCCTCTGGAGTACACCAAGCTGACCCTGGAGATGACCTCCCCCGAGTACGTGGACTACTTCCACGCGCTCCCCGAGGACACTCGGTACCGGCTGGAGACCCAGCAGAAGAACCTCTTCAAGGGCATCGACGGCGACCTGATCAACGCCATCTTCGACCTGCTCTACCAGAAGAAGATCAGCATGCCGGGCCAGGTCCCGACCACCCTGCTGACCAACACCTCCCTGAACAGCACCGCGTACGACACCACCACGGGCACGTACACGCTGGGGCTGCGCCAGGAGGAGCAGGAGCGGGACTTCTCCCTCACCTCCGAGGGCCTGGTGCTGGCCACCGGCTACAAGTACACGTTCCCGGAGTTCCTGAACCCGGTGCGGGGCCGCCTGAACTTCGACGGGCACGGCCGTCTCGACGCCGCCCGCAACTACAGCATCGACACCACGGGCCGCGGGGTCTACCTGCAGAACGGCACCACCCACAACCACTCCCTCACCTCGCCCGACCTGGGCATGGCGGCGTACCGGAACGCGTACATCGTCGGTGAGCTCCTCGGCCGCGAGCACTACAAGGTCGAGAAGTCCATCGCGTTCCAGCAGTTCGCCGCCCCGGAAGGCACCCTCTGATGAGCACCACCGAACTCCTCTTCTCCCGCACCGACACGGAACTCGGCTCCTTCGCCGTGCGCCCCCTGGACCCCTTCGCCGACGCGGAGCTGCTCCACGGCTGGGTCACCCACCCGAAGGCCTCGTTCTGGATGATGCAGGACGCCTCCCTGCCGGACGTCGAGCGCGAGTACATGCGGATCGCGGCCCACGAGCACCACCAGGCCTTCATCGGCCTGCACGAGGGCCGTCCCGCCTTCCTCATGGAGACCTACGACCCGTCCGAGCTGGAGCTGGTCGGCCTCTACGACGCCCAGCCGGGCGATGTCGGCATGCACTTCCTCGTCGCCCCGAGCGACACCCCGCTGCACGGCTTCACCCGCGCCGTCATCACCACGGTGATGGCCGCGATCTTCGCCGACCCGGCCACCGAGCGCGTCGTGGTCGAGCCGGACGTCGCCAACACAGCCGTGCACGCCCTGAACGAGGTCGTCGGCTTCGTGCCGGAGCGCCAGGTCACCAAGCCGGAGAAGGAAGCCCTGCTGAGCTTCTGCACCCGCGCCCGGTTCGAGGCCGCCACGGCCGCCCAGGGGGTCTCCATATGAGCCTCGCCGACGCCGTCGCGCACCTCTCCCCCGAGCTCTGGGCCCGCGCCAACCGCGCCCTGGTCCGCAAAGGCCTCGCGGAGTTCTCCCACGAGCGCCTGCTGACCCCGAAGCCGCTGGGCTCCGGCCTCTACTCGGTCCTCAGCGACGACTCAACCGTCGAGTACCGCTTCAGGGCCGTCCTGCACGCCCTCGACCACTGGTCGGTCGACGAGGCCTCCATCACCCGCCACCGGGACGGCGCCGAGCTGGAGCTGGACGCCCTCGACTTCCACATCGAGCTGCGCGAGGCCCTGGGCCTGAGCCCCGAGGTGCTGCCCGTCTACCTGGAGGAGATCTCCTCCACCCTGGCCGGCACCGGCTACAAGTACACGAAGCCGCAGGTCTCCTCCGACGTCCTCGCGAAGTCCTCCTTCCAGGACATCGAGACGGGCATGACCGAGGGCCACCCCTGCTTCGTCGCGAACAACGGCCGGCTGGGCTTCGGCGTCCACGAGTACCTCTCGTACGCCCCGGAGACCGCCAGCCCCGTCCACCTGGTGTGGGTGGCCGCCCGCAAGGACGTCTCCACCTTCACGGCGGGCGCGGGCCTGGACCACGACTCCTTCATGCGCGAGGAGCTCGGCGACGAGACCATCGGCGTCTTCGCCGAGCGGATGACCGCGCTGGGCCTGGACCTGGCCGACTTCCACCTCTTCCCCGTGCACCCCTGGCAGTGGTGGAACAAGACCACGGTCACCTTCGCGGCCGAGATCGCGAACCGCCGCCTGGTCCTGCTGGGCGAGGGGCCGGACGCGTACCTCGCACAGCAGTCGATCCGCACGTTCTTCAACCAGAGCGCGCCGCGCAAGCACTACGTCAAGACCGCCATCTCGGTCCTGAACATGGGCTTCATGCGAGGCCTGTCGGCCGCGTACATGGAGGCCACCCCGGCCATCAACGACTGGCTGCACCAGCTGATCGAGGGCGACGAGGTCCTCAAGTCGGTGGACTTCTCGATCATCCGCGAGCGCGCGGCGATCGGCTACCACCACCGCCAGTACGAGCGCGCCACCGACCGGTACTCCCCGTACCGCAAGATGCTGGCCGCACTGTGGCGCGAGTCCCCGGTCAACCGGATCGAGGGCGACGAGCGCCTCGCCACGATGGCCTCGCTCCTGCACGTGGACGCCGAGGGCAAGTCCTTCGTCGGCGCGCTGATCGCGGAGTCGGGTCTGACCCCGGCCGAGTGGCTGCGCCACTACCTGCGCGCCTACCTGGTGCCGCTGCTGCACTGCTTCTACCAGTACGACCTCGCGTACATGCCGCACGGCGAGAACACCATCCTCGTCATCGAGGGCGGCCTGGTGAAGCGGGCGATCTTCAAGGACATCGCCGAGGAGATCGTCATCATGGACGCGGACGCGGTGCTGCCGCCCGCGGTCGAGCGGGTCCGGGCGGACATCCCCGAGGACATGAAGCTCCTGTCGATCTTCACCGATGTCTTCGACTGCTTCTTCCGCTTCCTCGGCGCGATCCTGGCGGACGAGGGCATCTGCGAGGAGGACACCTTCTGGCAGGCGGTCGCGGACTGCGGCCACGAGTACCAGGAGTCGATGCCGCAGCTCGCGGAGCGCTTCGAGCGGTACGACCTGTTCGCGCAGGAGTTCCAGCTGTCCTGCCTGAACCGCCTCCAGCTGCGCAACAACAAGCAGATGGTCGACCTCGCCGACCCGGCGGCGGCCCTCCAGCTGATCGGCAACCTCCAGAACCCCGTCGCGGCCTTCGCCCGGCGGTGACACACGGGGCGGGGGAGGCATCGATACGGTCCCTCGATGCCTCCCTCACCCCACCCCGAGATCCCGACGGCGTGACCGCGAAGCACAATGGCCCTCTTCGCGGTCACGCCTTCGTGTGTCCGCTCCCGTGGCCGAAGCCCGCGGCCCGAATCCGTCTGGGAGCCCGTATGCCGTTCCGGATCCGCCCTGGCCGTGCGGCCGCCCTGCTCCTGTCGGCCGTGCTCATGGCCGGGGGGCTGTCCGGCTGTTCCTTCCTGGCGCCGTTCAAGACCTGCGAGGGGACCGAGGCGCGGATGAAGGAGCTGGAGTCGCTGCCCCTGCTCGCCTCGCCGCCGCCCGGCGCGAGCCTCCCCCGCACCTTCGACGGCGTGTATGCCGAGTGCGCGGACGACAGCGGCGACGCCTGGCTGTCCGCCGGGCGCACCTACGTGTACCCCGGCACCCGCCAGGAGGTCCTGGACCACTACCGCAAGGCCGCCGAGGCCGACGGCTGGCGGTTCGCGCCCAACCCGATGTCCGGTCGGAACTCGGGGGACGCGTGCTTCACGAAGGGCGAGGACGGGCAGGCCAAGACGTTCGCCCTCTCCTTCCCGCCCGCCCGCTTGATCACCGACTTCTACGGTCCCGAGGCGGCCGCGGAGTTCGCCACGGGGTCCGGATTCGAGATAACGGTGGGCTCGGAGGCCGACGGGGCCAAAACCTCCTGCTGGTCCTGACCCCGTCCCCGTCCCCGTCCCCGTCCCCCGGCGGTCACTTCCAGGGGACGTCCGGGGCCCGGAAGAAGCCGATGCCCTGCGCATCCAGCCGGGGCGCCTGGGCCGCCAGGCGGCGGCTGTAGGAGGTCCAGTCGAGCGCGGCCGCCGGCGACCAGCCCAGTTCGGCCAAACCCAGCACCCGCGGGAAGGCCATCAGCTCCCAGTCGCCGCGCGTCGCGACGGTCTCCGTCCACAGCGGCGCCTCCACACCCAGCACCGCCGACTCGGGGACCCCGGCCAGGTACGCCCCCGGGTCCCAGGAGTAGGCGCGCCGCACCGGGACGTACCCCGCCCAGGCCAGGCCCGGCTTCGTCGCCGGGTCGTACTTCATGTCCAGATACAGCCGGTCCGCCGGGGACAGGATCAGCGGGTGCCCGGCCTTCGCCGCCGCCACCACGGCCGCCTTGTCCGCGGCCGCGGTCTTGTCGTGGCCCCAGTACTGGAGCACCGCGCCCCGGGCCGGGCGGGCCGCCGCCAGCTGGTGCCAGGCCACCACCGTCTTCCCGTACCGCCCCACCACCGCCTGCGCCCGGTCCATGAAGGCCGCGTAATCCGCCGCCGGCGTCGCGTGCGCCTCGTCGCCACCGATGTGCAGGTAGCGGCCCGGGGTCAGCTCCGCCAGCTCGCCGAGGACCTCGTCGATGAACTCGTACGTCCGCTCCTTGGCCACGCACAGCGAGCTGAAGCCCACCTTGACTCCGGTGTACCGCTCCGGGGCCTTCCCGTCGCAGTTCAGCTCGGCGTAGGAGGCGAGCGCCGCGTTCACGTGCCCCGGCATGTCGATCTCGGGGACCACGTCCACGTACCGCTGCCCCGCGTAGGCCACCAGCTCCCGGTACTCGTCCTTCGACCAGTGGCCGCCGGGTCCGCCACCGACCTCGCTGCCGCCCCCGTACTCCGCCAGCCGCGGCCAGGAGTCGATCGCGAGACGCCACCCCTGGTCGTCGGTCAGGTGCAGGTGCAGGGTGTTGACCTTGTACTGGGCGAGCTGGTCGACGTACCTCTTCACCTGGTCCACCGAGAAGTGGTGGCGCGCGATGTCGATCATGGCCCCCCGGTACGCGAAGCGCGGCCGGTCGGTGACCGTCCCGCCCGGCACCGTGCCCGGACCCGCCGCCGGCAGCAGCTGGCGCAGCGTCTGCCCCGCGTGGAAGAGACCGGCCGGTGTCCGCGCGGTGAGGGTGACCCCGGTCGGGCCGGACTCCAGCCGGTACCCCTCGTCGCCCACCCCCTGCGCACCCTGGTCGATCCTGAGCCGGATCCCGTCCCCCTGCGCCCCGTCGACCACCGGCAGCGGCAGCCCGCTCGGGCCGCGCAGCTGCTCGGCGAGGAGCTCGCCCACCCGGCGGACCTCCTCGTCCGGGCCCCGGCCGGTACGGATGACCGTGCCCGCGCCGAAGGAGTACCCGGGGCCTTCGGCGCGCGCCGAGACGGGCGCGGGCAGCAGCCGTTCGAAGGGGGCGAGGGCCACCGGCGGGTCGTCCCCGGGTCTGGCGTCGTCACCGTGGGCGGAGGTGCAGGCCGTGACCAGGGCCGGGGCCGCGGCGAAGGCGAGGAGGGCGCCGAGCGTGCGTCGCAGGACTCTCATGCGCACAGGTATAGGCCAAGCGGGCCGTCCCGTCCGGTGAGTGAATCCAGGACGGGCGGAAATCATCCGAAGGAGGGCACACCGAGCGCCTCACTGGTCCAGACCAGAGGGATCCTGCCCGAAATCGGGCAGGATCTTTGCGTTCATCGCCGCCAGCCGCCAATATCTACGAGTGCTCGATCGCCGCCCGTCGCATGACGACCTCGTCGACCACCTGGTGCGCAGCACCGCGCTGCAGCGCGGCGAGGCAGCCCGGGTGGTACTGGACGTGCTCGCCTACTTCGACGAGACGACCGAGGAATTCGTCCGCCGCCGCCACCGGGAACTGCAGTCCGGCGGAGCGGTGAACGCGGAGATCTTCGAGCGGATCGCGGCCGAGCTGCCGCACCGCGCCGTGGCGCCGCCGGAGCTCTCGCTCCGGCAGTTGCGCCGCATCGTCTACGGCTGAGCCGGCGGCCGCCGCACGCGGCCCCGGACGAGCACAGAACCGAACTTCAGGAGGGGCAGAACCGTATGTGTGGAATCGTCGGTTACATCGGCAAGCGTGACGTGGCACCGCTGCTGCTGGAAGGCCTGCAGCGGCTGGAGTACCGCGGATACGACTCCGCGGGCATCGTGGTCAACACCCCGAAGGCCCCGGCCCTGAAGGTCGTCAAGGCCAAGGGCCGCGTCCGCGAGCTGGAGTCCCGCGTTCCCAAGCGCTTCGCCGGCACCACCGGCATCGCCCACACCCGCTGGGCCACGCACGGCGCCCCGAGCGACATCAACTCCCACCCGCACCTGGACCCCGAGAACAAGGTCGCGGTCGTCCACAACGGCATCGTCGACAACTGCTCCGAGCTGCGCGCCAAGCTTGAGGCCGAAGGCGCCGTCTTCGTCTCGGAGACCGACACCGAGGTCATCGTCCACCTGATCGCCCGCTCCGAGGCCGACTCCCTGGAGGACAAGGTCCGCGAGGCGGTCAAGGTCATCGACGGCACCTACGGCATCGCCGTCATGCACGCCGACTTCCCCGACCGCATCGTCGTCGCCCGCAACGGCTCCCCCGTGGTCCTCGGCATCGGCGAGAAGGAGATGTTCGTCGCCTCGGACGTCGCCGCGCTGGTCGCCCACACCCGCCAGGTCGTCACCCTCGGCGACGGCGAGATGGCCACCATCAAGGCCGACGACTTCCGCACCTACACGACCTCCGGCACGACGACCAACGCCACCCCGGAGACCGTGGAGTGGGAGGCCGCCTCGTACGACATGGGCGGTCACGACACCTACATGCACAAGGAGATCTCCGAGCAGCCCGACGCGGTCGACCGCGTGCTGCGCGGCCGGATCGACGACCGCTTCAACACCGTGCACCTGGGCGGCCTGAACCTGGACCCGCGCGAGGCGCGCGGCATCCGCCGGGTCAAGATCCTGGGCTGCGGCACCTCGTACCACGCGGGCCTCATCGGCGCCGGCCTCATCGAGGGCATGGCCCGCATCCCCGCGGACGCCGAGCCGGCCTCCGAGTTCCGCTACCGCAACCCGGTCGTGGACCCCGACACCCTCTACATCGCGGTCTCCCAGTCCGGTGAGACGTACGACGTCCTCGCGGCGGTGCAGGAGCTCAAGCGCAAGGGCGCCCGCGTCCTCGGCGTCGTCAACGTGGTCGGCTCCGCCATCGCCCGCGAGGCCGACGGCGGCGTGTACGTGCACGCCGGCCCCGAGGTCTGCGTCGTCTCCACCAAGTGCTTCACCAACACGGTCGTGGCCTTCGCGCTGCTCGCCGTGCACCTGGGCCGCATCCGTGACCTCTCGGTCACCGACGGCAAGCGGATCATCGAGGGCCTGCGCAGGCTGCCCGCGCAGATCCAGGAGATCCTTGAGGGCGAAGAGGACATCAAGAAGCTGGCGGCCGAGTTCGCCGAGGCCAAGTCGATGATGTTCATCGGCCGGGTGCGCGGCTACCCGGTGGCGCTGGAGGCCTCCCTCAAGCTGAAGGAGATCTCCTACATCCACGCCGAGGCCTACCCGGCCTCCGAGCTCAAGCACGGTCCGCTGGCGCTGATCGAGCCCTCGCTGCCGACGGTCGCGATCGTCCCGGACGACGACCTGCTGGAGAAGAACCGCGCGGCGCTGGAGGAGATCAAGGCCCGCAGCGGCCGGATCCTCGCGGTCGCCCACCGCGAGCAGGAGAAGGCGGACCACACCATCGTGGTCCCGAAGAACGAGGACGAGCTGGACCCGATCCTCATGGGCATCCCGCTCCAGCTGCTGGCGTACCACACGGCCCTGGCCATGGGCCGGGACATCGACAAGCCGCGCAACCTGGCGAAGTCGGTCACCGTCGAGTAATCGCCGTCCCCACGGCGAAGAACCCCCGTGCGCGGTGCGCACGGGGGTTCTCTGCCGTGGTGCCCGAACCGGGCCCGGCCGGATCCGCCGGGTCAGGTCAGGTCAGGTCAGCTCGCGGCGACCGCGCCGCCGCTGCGGGCCTTGCCGAAGGCCATCGGCCAGTGCGCCAGCGCCGCGGTGGCGCCGTACCAGGCCAGCAGTCCGGAGACGGCGGCGACCCAGCCGCCCGCCTTCGCGAGCGTGCCGTTGTCCACGAACGCGCCTATGGCGAGCAGGAGCAGCGACAGGGTCAGCAGGGCGTAGACGCCCTGGCTGAACAGACCGCTCGCGGCGGCGACCGTCAGGGTCAGCGCGAGCATCGCGAACAGGACAAGAAACGTTCCGGCGGCTTCGTCGGAGACCGAACCACCCGCGCCCTTGGCCCACGTGAACCAGAAGATGCCGAGGCCCGCGAACGCGGTGCCGTTGAACCCGTTGCCGCCGCGGTACTCCAGGAGACCGAGGAGGAACAGGGCCGCGCCGCCGACGTACATCGCGAGCGACACGGAGTTGGCAGCGGACACGCCGTCGATGACACCGGTGTGGCCGATACCGAATGCGAGAAGGGTGAGACCCAGGGCGATGTTCCCGAGGGTCGAAGTCGAGGCCGTGCTTCCCGCAGAGACACCATTGTCCACGGCGGGCTCCCTTCGATCTGCAGTTGTTTGCTGCGTCCCAGCAGCATTTATCTACCCTTTACACGAGGGCACAACCGCACAAGCGACTTAACAAACGGTCACAGAACGACAACGGCGAGCGACTGGATCGGTCGCTCGTCCGAGGGAATGTCGCAGAATCCGGGTGGACCGTGAAGGGCACGGCCTTACGGTCGCGTCAGGACGACACCCCGACCGGCCGAGGATGCCGGGCACTCCGCCCGGTACACCTTCAGGCTTCGGGTGTCATCCACCGCCCGTGCCTCTCTGCTGGGCGAGTGGGACCGGATCCGGTGGATCTGGAACGAGTGCGTTGCCAAGTCCAAGCAAGTCCACGCATGGAACAAGGCCAGGCCCGAGGGCGTGGACAAGCGCACCTGCGGTCCCGCGCAACTCGACAAAATGCTGACCGCGACCACCACCAGCGACACCCACGATCTGCCGCACGCCGAACACGGCAGAAGGGCCGCCGCGAAGCTGGCCCGGTACGACCGGATGACGGCCCGCCGGAAACCTGCGAAGGGGCGGGCCGCATCGAAGGGCCACCGCCAGGTGAAGAGCGCAAGCACGGACGCGCCGTGCACCTGGTACACCCCGCGCACACCACGATGGACTGCCCGCAGTGCGGAGCGAGAGCCAAGCACACACTGCCGCTGGGAGAGCGCACATACACCTGCACCGCGTGCGGAGCCGTGTCCCCACGGGACAAGAACTCCGCGCGCGTGATGCTCGTCCGGGCAGGTCTGACCCAGGTTGGCACTGATCGTGGAAGACCTCCCGGGGCGCCGCCCCGGGAGGCTGCGTGAGCCAGGAATCCCCTTCCCTCAGGGAGGGGAGCAGTCAAGGAATGACAACAACTGGTCGCTGTGCGCGCTTGGCCAGCCGGCCGGCGACCGAGCCGAAGATCCGGCCCACGATCCCGTGCGTGGAGCCGACCACGATGGCGTCGGCCGAATACTCCCGGCCGACCTCCTCCAGCTCGTGGCAGATGTCACCACCGCGCTCGACCAGGATCCACGGCACTTCGGCCAGATAGTCCGCGCAGGCGAGCTCCAGCCCGAGCACCTCGGTGCGGTGGTCCGGCACGTCGACGAAGACGGGCGGCTCGCAGCCGGCCCACACCGTGGTGGGCAGCCGGTTGGCGACATGGACGATGATCAGACCGGATCCGGAGCGACGGGCCATGCCGATCGCATAGGCAAGCGCGCGCTCACTGGAGGTGGATCCGTCGAATCCCACAACGACCCCGTGCCGGAAGGCCGGATCGCAGTGCACGCGTGTCTGTTCCACCGCGCGCAGATCGGCGGCCGACGCGGGGTCGACGACGCGTTTGCGCTTGCGGTCCGCGGGTTCGGAGAATTCGTGACCGGCCATGGGTGTCTCGGCGAAGAGGTCCTTGGAGGAAGCAACAGGGGCGAAATCGGCGACGCAGTGTGACGGAGCTCTGTCCGGGAAGCATCTTCCCAAGCCCATACCCACCAGGGTACGGCGACACTCCTGTCCTGCACAGGGCATGCCGCCCTTGGAGAGCGTCCCAGGGAGCATGCCGGAGCGAGCGCGCCTTGGCAATGGCCGCTGCCCCCTACAGCCAGTGACGAGCCGGGCCATCGCCACCCGTTGGCGCAGTGACCGAGCCCCGCCGCCGGGCGTTGGGACATGCGTCCGACCTTCAGGTAAGAGCCCGCAGGGAGCACGCCGTGCCCGGTCATCCGGTTCACCCCGTCCAGCCAGCTCAGCCGACGCCGTCCGTCCGGTCCCGCCAGAACGCCGACCCCGCCCCGCACTTCACCCCGTCCCCCCGCTCCGCCCTTCACCCGTCCGTGCGTTCCGCCGGACGCCCCCACGACGACCCCGCGGGTGACGTCGTGCGCTGGGCCGCCTTCAGCTGCCTGCTCGTTCCCGTGGTGCTCGTCGTCTACGGAACCTCCTTCGGCGGGGCCGCCGTCGCGACCCTCGGCCTGCTCGCCGTCACGGCCGCATGCCGGGTCCTGCTGCGCCACTCGGAGAAGACCCGGCGGGCCACGGCCCGGGTGCCCGTGGAGGAGGCTCTTCCGCCCGCCCACCGCGGCCGCCACTCGCGCGCCGGCGCCGGGATGCGCCGCGGCTGCCGGGGCTCCGGCCCGGTCTCCCCGCACGACTGACTCATTCGCACACCCACACACGCATGTTTTCAGCCAACTTCCCGGCAGGGTGCCCTCCTTGCCGGAATGTCCCCCCGTCCCCCTCACCACCAGCGACGACAGACCGCGGGGGGCGTTCTGGCCCTACGGGTACTGGCCATGGCCGGGGAGCACGCTTCCTGTTCGGGTAGCGGAGTGGAACGCTTACTGATCGAATGCTTTTCGCCAAGTTGAGAAGTCGACATAGCGCTGCGTGCTGAACTTGTCACGCCGACACCACGGGACGCAGTAGATTCGATCATGTATTTACGGCGGGGGATCCACGTGCAAGGCCGAGGGGAAACGTGCAGGTGCGACCAGACCAAGGAGTCGCGACACCCAAGGGGGGCTTAGCGCCATGAGCCAGGATTCCACCGCCGTCGTCACAACAGACGCCGGCCGGAAGCTCGCGGGGCGTCGCCGCAGGGAGATCGTCGCGGTGCTGCTCTTCAGCGGCGGACCGATCTTCGAGAGCTCCATTCCACTTTCCGTGTTCGGCATTGACCGGCAGGACGCGGGAGTTCCACGCTATCGATTGCTCGTGTGCGCCGGTGAGGACGGTCCGCTCAGGACCACCGGCGGGCTCGAACTGACCGCGCCATACGGGTTGGAGGCGATCGCCCGGGCAGGAACGGTCGTCGTTCCCGCCTGGCGCTCCATCACTTCACCGCCGCCGCCGGAGGCGCTCGACGCACTGCGTCTGGCGCACGAGGAGGGGGCCCGGATCGTCGGACTGTGCACGGGAGCCTTCGTGCTCGCCGCGGCCGGTCTGCTGGACGGCCGGCCCGCGACGACGCACTGGATGTACGCGCCGACGCTGGCCAAGCGGTACCCGTCCGTCCACGTCGATCCGCGCGAACTGTTCGTCGACGACGGCGACGTGCTCACGTCCGCCGGCACGGCGGCCGGAATCGACCTGTGCCTGCACATCGTGCGCACGGACCACGGCAGCGAGGCGGCCGGGGCCCTGGCCCGCAGGCTCGTCGTGCCGCCGCGCCGCACGGGTGGCCAGGAACGCTATCTCGACCGGTCGCTGCCGGAGGAGATCGGCGCCGACCCGCTGGCCGAGGTCGTCGCCTGGGCACTGGAACACCTCCACGAGCAGTTCGACGTGGAGACGCTGGCCGCCCGCGCCTACATGAGCAGGCGCACCTTCGACCGGCGGTTCCGCTCGCTCACCGGCAGCGCTCCGCTCCAGTGGCTGATCACCCAGCGGGTGCTCCAGGCACAGCGGCTGCTGGAGACCTCCGACTACTCGGTCGACGAGGTCGCCGGGCGCTGCGGGTTCCGCTCGCCGGTCGCCCTGCGGGGTCACTTCCGGCGGCAGCTGGGGTCCTCCCCGGCCGCCTACCGCTCCGCCTACCGGGCACGCCGGCCGCAGGCCGACGTGGCACAGGTGGCCGAGATCAACGCGGGTCCGGTTCCGCACCAGCGCACTCCGCAGCCCCACCGGGCGGCGGCGGCCCTGGCCGCGTCGGGTCCCACGGTGACGGAGCTGTACGCCCCGGGGCGGGTCATGCGGGAACACGCCTGACCGCGAACTGAGTACGACGCACGAGGGTCCTCCATCGGCCACCGCCGATGGGGGACCTTCCGCATATGCGGTCCGCGCCCCGGGGGACCGCATAAGGTGGGACACATGAACGATCGCATGGTGTGGATCGACTGCGAGATGACCGGGCTCTCGTTGACGGACGACGCACTTATCGAGGTGGCCGCACTGGTCACCGACTCGGAGCTCAACGTGCTCGGCGAAGGCGTGGACATCGTGATCCGCCCGCCGGACGCCGCCCTGGAGACCATGCCCGACGTGGTGCGCGAGATGCACACCGCCTCCGGCCTGCTCGACGAGCTGGCCGGCGGGACCACCCTCGCGGATGCCGAGGCGCAGGTCCTGGCCTATGTGCGGGAGCACGTGAAGGAACCCCGCAAGGCGCCGCTCTGCGGAAACTCGGTCGGCACCGACCGCGGCTTCCTGCTGCGCGACATGGCCGCGCTGGAGAGCTACCTGCACTACCGGATCGTGGACGTGTCCTCGGTCAAGGAGCTGGCGCGCCGCTGGTACCCGCGGGCGTACTTCAACAGCCCGCCGAAGAACGGCAACCACCGGGCGCTGGCGGACATCAAGGACTCCATCACCGAGCTGCGCTACTACCGGGAGGCGGTCTTCGTCCCGCAGCCCGGGCCCGACTCGGACACGGCCCGCGGCATCGCCGCCAAGCACGTCGTGCCGGGCGCGTAGCTCCGGCCGGGCCCCTCCGGAGGGGGCGCCGGGAAAGGGGGGAGCGAGCACCCTCCCGGACCCTGTACCCTTTTCTTCGGCCGGTCGGTTTTCCGACCGGACATGGTGGGTGTAGCTCAGTTGGTAGAGCACCTGGTTGTGGTCCAGGTGGCCGCGGGTTCAAGTCCCGTCACTCACCCTGTGAGAAGGCCCCGGTCCGCGAAAGCGGACCGGGGCCTTCTGCATGACCAGGGGCTTCACCCCGGCCGGGGCCTTCCGCCCGACCCGCCCGGACCGCCCGGACCGCTCGACCCGCCCCGACCGGGGCCGTCAGGACGACTCCCGGACCACCAGCCGGTTCGGCAGCACGGCGGCCGCCTCGCCCGGCTCCCCCGCGATCCTCTCCAGCAGCATCCGCGTCATGGTCCGGCCCATCTCCTCGATCGGCTGCCGGACGCTGGTCAGCGGCGGGTCCATGTGCCGGGCCACCACCGAGTCGTCGAAGCCGACCAGCGCCACGTCCCGCGGGATCCGGCGGCCGGCCGCACGCAGCTCCCGCCGGGCGCCCGCCGCCATGACGTCCGAGGCGGCGAAGACCGCGTCGAGCCAGGGCCGGCGCTCCAGCAGGGCACGCATGGCCCGCCGGCCGCCCTCCTCGGTGAAATCGCCGACCGCGATCAGCGGCTCGTCGACGGGATGTCCGGCGGCGGCCAGGGCCTGCCGGTAGCCGTCGAGGCGGCACTGGGCCCCGTACACGTCCAGCGGTCCGGTGATCGTGGCGATCGTGCGGCGGCCCCGGTCGAGGAGGTGGCATACGGCCTCGGCCGCGCCCGCCAGGTTGTCGGAGTCCACGCAGGGCAGGGTCTCGGCGGCGGACCGGCGGCCGCTGATCACCGTCGGGATGCCGAGCTCGGCCAGCAGCTCCGGCAGCGGGTCCCCGGCGTGGACGGAGACGAGCAGCACCCCGTCGACGCGGTGCCCGGACAGGTACTGGGCGAGCCGGCGGCGCTCGCGGTCGCTGCCCGCCAGGGTGAGGACGAGCTGGACCTCGGTGTCGGCGAGCTCGGCGCCGACCCCGCGCACCACTTCGGAGAAGTAGGGCTCGGCGAAGAAGCGGGCCTCGGGCTCGGGGATCACGAGGGCTATGGCGTCGGTGCGGTTGGCCGCGAGGGCGCGCGCGGCGCGGTTCGGTACGTACCCCAGCTCGGCCACGGCCGCCTCGACGGCGACCCTGGTGTGCTCGCTGACCTTGGAGGATCCGTTGATCACCCGGGAGGCCGTGCCGCGCCCGACTCCGGCGCGCGCCGCGACCTCCTCCAGAGTCGGTCGTCCCCCACTGCGCCCGTGCCCGTTCATGACTTCCTCCCGGTTGTGAATCTACCTCTTGACGGCTGTGGGAGCGCTCCCACACTGTGTCACACGACACCTGGCACGTTTCGTCCTTCTGGGAGGAAGCACATGCGCGTCCGAGCCCGAGCCCGAGTCCGAAGAACCCTCGTCACGACCGTCGCCGCGGCCGGAACCGCGGCCCTGCTGCTCGCGGGGTGCGCACAGGACCCCGACGAGAGCCCCGACCAGGGCGCCCCCGCCACCGGCACGTCCGGCGGCGCCGCACAGACCACCCTCACCGTCGGCGTCTTCGGGGCCTTCGGACTCCAGGAGGCCGGACTCTACGACGCGTACATGGCGCAGAATCCCGGGATCCGCATCGAGCAGACCTCCATCGAGCGGAACGAGAACTACTACCCCCAGCTCCTGACCCACCTGGGCACGGGCAGCGGGCTCGCCGACATCCAGGCCGTCGAGGTCAACAACATCGCCGAGATCACCGCCACCCAGGCCGACAAGCTGGTGGACCTGGCCAAGGCCCCCGGGGTGGACAAGGCCGCGTACCTGCCCTGGAAGTGGGCGCAGGGCACGGCGAGCGCGGCCAAGGGCGGGGCCACGGTCGGCCTCGGCACGGACATCGGCCCGCAGGGCATCTGCTACCGCAAGGACCTCTTCGAGGCGGCCGGGCTGCCCACCGACCGGACGGCGGTCGGGGCGCTGTGGGCGGGCGACTGGAGCAAGTACCTGGAGGCGGGCCGGACCTACAAGGCGAAGGCCGGCGAGGGGAAGGCCTTCGTCGACTCGGCGTCCGGTGTGATGGCGGCGGTGACCGGGAGCAGCGCCCAGCGCTTCTACGACGACCAGGGCAAGGTCGTCTACAAGACCAACCCGGCGGTGCGCGGGGCCTTCGACCTGGCGGCGTCCTTCGCCACCGACGGGCTGAGCGCCAAGCTGCAGCAGTTCACCCCGGCCTGGGACCAGGGCTTCTCCAACGGCTCCTTCGCCACGGTCTCCTGCCCGGCCTGGATGCTCGGCTACATCCAGGACAAGGCGGGCCCGGCGGGCAAGGACAAGTGGGACGTGGCGCAGGCGCCGAAGCCCAGCAACTGGGGCGGGTCCTTCCTGGTGGTGCCGAAGGCAGGCAGGCACGCCGAGGAGGCGGCGAAGCTGGCGGCCTGGCTGACGGCTCCGGCGCAGCAGGCGAAGCTCTTCGAGAAGCGGGGCAGTTTCCCGAGCGCGAGCGCCGCGTACAAGCTGCCGGCCGTGTCGGGCGCACAGCACGCGTACTTCGGCGGCGCCCCGATCGGCGAGATCTTCTCGAAGGCGGCCGAGGGCGTGCCGGTGACGGTGGTCGGCCCGAAGGACCTGGTGATCGCGCAGAACCTGGCGGACATCGGGATGCTCCAGGTCGACCAGAAGGGCCGCAGCCCGCAGGAGGGCTGGGAGGCCGCGGTGAAGGCGATCGACAACGCCCTGGACCAGTGAGGTACCGGTGACGGACGAGACGGCTGTGCTGTCCCCCTCCGCCGTCGGCCCGGAGCGGGCGGCGGCGGAGGGGGGCGGCCGGAGCAGGCCGGGCCAGGTGTGGCGCTCGCGCCGCTACCGCTGGGACCTGCGCTTCAGCCCGTACGCCTTCGTGGCGCCCTTCTTCCTCTTCTTCGCCGCCTTCGGGCTGTTCCCGCTGCTCTACACGGGCTGGGCGGCGCTGCACCAGGTGGAGCTGACCGATCCGGACAGCATGACGTGGGTGGGGCTGCGGAACTTCACCCGGCTGTGGGACGACGAGTTCTTCTGGAACGCGCTGCGCAACACGGTGACCATCGGGCTGCTGTCCACGGTGCCGCAGCTGGCGATCGCCCTGGGCCTGGCCCACCTCCTCAACTACCGGCTGCGGGGCTCGGCGTTCTTCCGGGTCGCGGTGCTCACCCCGTACGCGACCTCGGTGGCGGCGGCCACCCTCGTCTTCGTCCTGCTCTTCGGCCGGGACTACGGGATGGTCAACTGGGCGCTGTCGGCGGTCGGTTTCGACGCGGTCGACTGGCAGAACGGCACCTTCGCCTCCCAGCTCGCCGTCTCCACCATCGTGATCTGGCGCTGGACCGGCTACAACGCACTGATCTACCTGGCGGCCATGCAGGCCGTACCGGGCGAGCTGTACGAGTCCGCCGCGCTGGACGGGGCCTCGCGCTTCCAGCAGTTCCTGCACGTCACGGTGCCCTCGCTGCGGCCGACGATCTTCTTCACCTGCGTGGTGTCGACGATCGGGGCGACCCAGCTGTTCGGCGAGCCGCTGCTGTTCAACGGCGGGGCGGGCGCGACGGGCGGCTCGGACCACCAGTTCCAGACGCTCGGGCTGTACCTGTACGAGCAGGGCTGGGTGAACCTGCACCTCGGGCGGGCCTCGGCGATCGCGTGGGCGATGTTCCTGATCCTGCTGCTGATCGCCGGGGCGGCGCGGCTGCTGCGCGGACGGAAGGACTCCCGATGAGGTCACTGCGCGCGGGCCGGCTCACCTACGTGGTGCTCGCCCTGTTCACGGCCGGCTCGCTCTTCCCGCTCGTGTGGACGGCGATCGCGGCGTCCCGGAGCAATACGCGTCTGGCCCAGACCCCGCCGCCGTTCTGGTTCGGCGGGAACCTGGGGCGCAACCTCCAGGTCGCGTGGACCGACGCCAACATGGGGACGGCCCTGCTGAACACGGTGATCGTGGCGGGCACGGTCGCCGCGGGCACCGTGTTCTTCTCCACGCTCGCCGGCTTCGCCTTCGCCAAACTCCGCTTCCGCGGCAGCCGGCCGCTGCTGGCGCTGGTGATCGGGACGATGCTGATCCCGCCGCAGCTGAGCGTGGTGCCGCTCTACATGCTGATCGCGAAGCTGTCGTGGACCGACCGGCTCCAAGCGGTGATCCTGCCGACCCTGGTGGGTGCCTTCGGGGTGTTCTTCATGCGCCAGTACCTGGTGCACGCGCTGCCGATGGAGCTGGTGGAGGCGGCGCGCACGGACGGGGCGAGTTCGCTGCGGGTCCTGTGGCACGTGGTGTTCCCCGCCGCCCGGCCCGCCATGGCGGTGCTGGGGATGCTGACCTTCGTCATGGCCTGGAACGACTTCTTCTGGCCGATCGTCGCGCTGACGCAGAACGGCAGCCCGACGGTGCAGGTGGCCCTGACCGGGCTGGGCCGGGGCTACATCCCCGACCAGTCGGTGATCATGGCGGGCGCGCTGCTGGGCACGCTCCCGCTGCTGCTGGTGTTCCTCGTCTTCGGCCGGCAGATCGTCGGCGGCATCATGCAAGGAGCGGTGAAGGGATGACCCAACTCCCGACGAACACGAACACGGACCCGGACACGGACCCGAACCCGGCCACGGACCCGGGCACCGGCACGGCCCCGGCCCCCGACACCGGCGCGCGGGAACTGCGCTTCCCCGACGGGTTCCTGTGGGGTACGGCCACGGCGGCCTTCCAGATCGAGGGCGCCGCGACCCTGCGCGGACCGTCCATCTGGGACACCTTCTGCCGTACGCCGGGCAAGGTGCACGGCGGTGACACGGGCGACGTCGCCGTCGACCACCACCGGCTGTGGCGGGAGGACGTCCGGCTGATGGCCTCGCTCGGACTCGGCGCCTACCGGTTCTCGGTGTCCTGGCCGCGGGTCCTCGCCGGCGGGATCGGCTTCTACGACGCCCTGGTCGACGAGCTGCTCTCGTACGGGATCCGGCCCTGCGTGACCCTGTACCACTGGGACCTGCCGCAGGAACTGGAGAGCGCGGGCGGCTGGCCCGAGCGGGAGACGGCCTACGCCTTCGCCCGGTACGCCGAGCAGGTCACGGCGGCGCTCGCCGACCGGGTGGAGCTCTGGACCACCCTCAACGAGCCCTGGTGCAGCGCCTTCCTCGGCTACGCCTCGGGGGTCCACGCCCCCGGCCGCACCTCCCCCGCCGACTCGCTGCGCGCCGCCCACCACCTCAACCTGGCCCACGGACTGGCCGCCGCGGCCCTGCCGGCCCGAACCAGGGCCGGTATCGCGCTCAACCCCAGCGCGGTACGGCCGCTGACCGGCTCGGCGGCCGACCTGGACGCGGCCCGCCGGATCGACGCCCTGGCCAACCGGGTCTTCACCGGCCCGCTGCTGCACGGGGCCTACCCGCAGGACCTGCTCGCGGACACCGCAGCGGTGACCGACTGGTCCTTCGTCCGCCACGGCGACGAGGCACTGATCCACCAGCCGCTGGACTTCCTCGGGGTGAACTACTACACGCCGGCGCTGGTCTCGGCCGCCCCCGGCGGGAAGGGCCCGCGCGCCGACGGTCACGGGGCGGCGGCGCACTCCCCCTGGCCGGCCGCGGAGTCGGTCGCCTTCCATCAACCCCCGGGCGAGCGGACCGACATGGGCTGGTCGATCGACCCCACCGGCCTGTACGACCTGCTGATGCGCTTCACCCGCGAGGCGCCCGGGCTGCCGCTGCTGGTCACCGAGAACGGCGCCGCGTACGCCCCCGACCTGCACGACCCGCAGCGCATCGGCTACCTGGAGGCCCATCTCTCGTCCGTCCACCGCGCCCTGGCGGAGGGCGCCCCGGTGGAGGGCTATTTCCTCTGGTCGCTGATGGACAACTTCGAGTGGTCCTACGGGTACAGCAAGCGCTTCGGCATCGTGCAGGTCGACTACGAGACCCAGGCCCGCACCCCCCGCTCCAGCGCCCACTGGTACGCCCGCCTGGCCCGGAAGGGGAGCTTCCTCACCTACGGGGACGAGGCGTTCTAGCCACCGCCAAGACGCCCCCTAGCGGAAGGCCGGGGCCGAGCGGGCCGCCCAGTCCGTGAACGGGCGGGGCTCCCGGCCGAGGATCTGCCGTACGGCGGGGCTCGGCTCCAGTTCGGCGGGCAGGGGTTCCCCGAGGATCCCGAGGGTGCCCTCCACGACCGGTTCGGGCATGAAGGTCAGCATCTGGGCGCGGGCCTCCTCCCGGGTCTGTTCCACGAAACGGACGGGCTCGCCCAGGGCCGCGCCGATCGCCTCGGCCCGTTCCCTCGGGGTGACCGGGGCGGGCCCGGTGAGCTCGTAGGTACGGCCCGCGTGCCCCGGCTCGCGCAGGACCGCGGCCGCGACCTCGGCGATGTCCGCCGGGTCGACGGTCGGGAGCCCGACGTCGCCGAAGGGCGCGGCGGCCGTGCGCCGCGTACGGATGGTCTCGGCCCAGGCGTAGGCGTTGGAGTTGAGGCCGCCGGAGCGCAGGATCGTCCACTCCAGGCCGCTGCGGCGGACGGCGTCCTCGAACCGCGCGGGGTGGGCGTACACCTCGGGGCGGGTTCCGACGCCCTGGGACGAGAGCAGGACGACCCGGCGGATCCCGGCGGCCGCGGCCCGGTCCAGGATGCCCTGCGGGTCCTCTCCGGCGACGAGCAGGAACAGCGCGTCGGCCCCTTCGAGCGCGGGGCCGAGGCCCTGCGGATCGGCGAGGTCGCCCCGGTGGTGGCGGACCCCTTCGGGCACGTGCGCCGGCCGTCGGGAGACGGCGGTCACGCGCTCGCCGCGGCCCGCGAGGATCCGTACGAGTTCCTGCCCCACGTTCCCGGTCGCACCCGTCACTACGATCACGATGATCCCCCTTGTGAGTTAGTCGACTGACTTAATGAGGACCATAGCCCCTTCCCGATCACTCGTCTAGAGTCAGTCAGGTGACTGACTCAAAGAAGGTCCGGCGGACGTCCGGCAAGCGGGAGCGGCTGGCGGCCGCCGCGGCGCAGGTCCTCCACGCGCAGGGCGTCGCCCAGACCACGCTCGCGGACATCGCCCAGGCGGCCGAGGTCCCGGTGGGCAACGTCTACTACTACTTCAAGACCAAGGACGAGCTCGTCGAGGCCGCGATCGACGCGCACGCCCAGACCCTCCGGGGCCTGATCACCGCCCTCGACGAACTTCCCACCCCCGAGCAGCGGTTGAAGGCCCTGCTGTCCGGCTGGGTCCAGCAGCGCGAGCTCACCGCCCAGTACGGCTGCCCCACCGGCACCCTCGCCTCGGAGCTCGACAAGCGCGCCGACGGCCTCGACCGCTCGATCGCGGAAGTCATGCGGGTCCTGCTCGACTGGGCCGAGCGGCAGTTCGCGGAGATGGGCCGGGCCGACGCCCGCGAACTCGCCGTCGCCCTGATCGCCGCCTACCAGGGCATCTCCCTGCTCACCAACACCCTCCGCGACCCGGACCTCATGACCACCGAGGCCCAGCGCCTGGAACGCTGGATCGACTCCCTCACCTGAGGGCCTCGCCACCGGAGATGACGACGCACGGCGAGCTCAGCGTCTTCGCCTGCCCCCGGGGACCCGTCCCACCCGCACGGCGTCAGCGTCCAGTACCGGTCAGGAGCAGGCCAGGAGCAGGTCAGGAGCAGGTCAGGGCGAGGTCCCCATCGCCGCCAGGCCCCTCGCCAGTTCCTCGGCGTTCATCACCGGAGCGACGTCGATCTCGGCGTTGAACTGCAGGAACAGATCCTCCATCAGCGGCGGCATCTGCGCGCTGTCCTGCAGGTCGAAGACGATCCAACAGGAGCGCACGCCCTCGTGCAGTCCGAAGTAGGCCGCCTCCGGCTTCACCTTCTCCATCAGCGTCTTCATGGCCTGGGGCAGCGCGCCGGTCTTGATGCCCTCGTTGGTGGCGGCCGTGTCCATGTGCGCCCTGAGCATGACTCTCATGCGTGGCTCCTTCCGTCACGCCCACCCTCCGCGCGGGCCGGGGGCGCGACAACATTTGCGCCCCCGTCCGGGGAGGGACAAGACACCCCGCGCGCTAGACACCCCCCTACGCGCCCTGGATGTGGAAGTTGAAGTCCGCGTGGCCGAGCGCGCCCATCAGGCGGAGCCAGACGGGCAGCAGCATCTCGGTGCCCCGGGCCGTCTCGATGCCCCCGAGGTCGAGGACGCCCGCTTCCGGCCACCCGAAGGCGTAGAGCAGTTCGCGCACCGACTTCTTGGCGTCCGCGTCCTCGCCGGAGAGGAAGACGTGGTGCTCGCCGGCGACCCGCGCCGGGTCCACCATGATCTGGCAGTTCATCGTGTTCAGCGTCTTGACCACCCGCAGCCGCGGGAAGGTGCGCTGGATCAGCTCGGCCAGGCTGTCGTCGTTGACCGGGTCCAGGACCGGCGGAAAGCCCCCCGAGAAGTCCAGCGGGTTCGCGATGTCGATGAGGATCTTGCCGTCGAGGTGGGCGGCGTCCGCCACCGTCAGGGCGGCGATACCGGCCTGCCCGCCGGTGGCGTTGACCAGGGTCTCGCCGTCCCGCGCCGCCTGCGCGAACGTGGCCAGCCCGACGGTGGGGTGGGCCTCCTGCCACTGCGCGTACTCGGAGCGGCCGAGGGTGGCTTCCGGTTCCCGGGTGCCGATGACCACCTGGTGGCCCAGGCCGTCGAGCCGGGCGGCCACCGTACGGCCGACGATCCCGGTGCCGAGGACTGCGTAGCGCATTGCGGAGATCCATTCGTCGAACGGAGGCCGGGCCGCCCCGGCCCGTCCCGGGAACGCTCAGCCCAAGAGCCCGACATCGTAGAAGAACCGGTACCGGTCCGGGGCGCCCGGAAGGAACCAGTGGAAGCCCTCCTCCAGGAAGACCGCCAGCAGGTTCACGGCGATGACCATGCCCAGGAACCACAGCGCGCACATGCCCGCCGTGCGCAGCGCCCCCGGACGGACCGCCGGGACGGCGCGGTCGGCCGTCACATGGGCGAAGGCCAGGACGACACCGATGGCAACCACCGACAGCTGGAAGAGGATCCACGCCCATACGTACAGGTGCAGGCCGAGCACCTCGCTCCCGTACCCCTTGGCCCCCGGCAGGATGTGCAGCATGGTCTGCCGCCAGGACGCGAAGGAACCCCCGATCGCCGCGACCAGGGACAGCCCCCAGCCCGTCATGTAGGCGCGCCCCGTCACGGTGCCGCTGATCAGCGCCGAGCGGATGATGTACGCCGCGCCCAGGGCGGCCAGCAGCATGAAGATCCGCTGCACGAGGCACAGCGGGCACGGGATGTCCCCCCGGCCGAACTGGTGGTACAGGCCGGCGCAGACGACTGCCGACCAGCCGAGGGCGAAGAAGCAGGCGAACCAGTACTGGACCCGGCTCAGCAGGCCGTTCTCCGGCGGGGCGTCCGGCACGAGGCTGTGCATCGTCGCGGCCACGGTCAGTAGCTCAGCTTCAGGGCGAGGCCGCTGGTGATGTGGTGCGCCGTCAGCAGGGTGACGGCGATCAGCACCGCCCACCACGCGCCGAGCACGACCGTCCGGGACGCGCCCCGGTACAGGGCGATCAGCGTGGCGAGGAGCCCGCCGAAGATCAGGGTGTCCATGCCGCGGACCGTACCGAGACGGTGGCATCACGCCTGCGAGGCGCGCCCCCGGTTACGTCGGTTGCCGCGTCGGCCGCGCCCGGCCCGCCCCGTGCCGGGGCCGCTGAGGCTCCGGCCGTCCAGGCCGATCCAGACCCGGACCTCGGTCCCGCCGAGCACCGAACGCCCCAGCCGTACGTCGCCGCCGGTCGACTCCGCGACCCGCCGCACGATGTCCAGACCGAGGCCCGTCGAGCCGTCGCGGCCGCCGTCGTTCCCGCGGCGCAGGGCCGCGTCCGGGTCGGAGATGCCGGGACCCGCGTCCGAGACCAGCACGATGACGGCGTCGCCCGCGTCGTGGACGTCCACCGAGAAGGGGGTGCCCTCGGGGGTGTGCCGGAAGACGTTTCCGAGCATGGCGTCGAGGGCGGCGGCGAGTTCGGGCCGCGCCACGGGGATCCGTACCGTACGGTCCACGCCCGCGAGCCGCACCTCGCGGCCCTCGTCCTCCGCGAGCGCCGACCAGAAGGCCATCCGGTCGCGGATCACCTCGGAGGCGTCGCAGCCCGCGCCCGCCCCGGCCCCCGGCCCGGTGGCCGGGCGCTGCTCCCGGGCGGTACGGATGATCGTGTCGACCTCGCGCTCCAGCTGCTCCACGGCGGCGCGGGTCTGTTCGGCGGCCGGACCGTCGCCGAGCGAGGCCGTGTTGAGCCGCAGCACCGTCAGTGGGGTCCGCAGCCGGTGCGAGAGGTCGGCAGCCAGTTCCCGCTCGTTGGCGAGGAGTTCGACGACCTGGTCCGCCATCGCGTTGAACGCGGCGGCCGCCGAGCGGAGTTCCTTCGGCCCGTCCTCGGGCACCCGGGCGCCGAGCCTGCCCTCGCCGAGCTGGTGGGCGGCGTCCGCGAGCCGTTCGGCGGGCCGGACCAGCCGGGCGCCGAGCCGGTCGGCGACCCCGACCGAGCCGATGATCAGGGCCAGCCCGACGCCGGCGAGCACCAGCCAGGCGGTCGCGACGCCGTTGCTGACCTCGCTCTCCGGTACGAAGATCTCCACCACGGCGATGTCTCCGGAGCCCAGCGCGGTCGGCTGGAGCAGCGCCGAGCCGCCGCCCGCCACCGAGGCGGTCGTGCCCCGTCCCATCCGCCGGGTCTCCGCGACGGCGCGCTCCCCGGCGCGGCTCTGGCCGATGTCCACCGGCGGGCTGTCGCCGATCGCGGGCACGTGGACGGCCATCCGCCGGGCGGCGCCCATCTGGGTGGACTCCACCGCCTTGCGCAGCTGCACGGGGTCGGTGGTGATGGACAGCGTCGGCCCGATGCTGGCGGCCTGCCGTTCGGCGTTGGAGAAGGCCCGGTCGCTGGCCATCTCCTGGACGACGAGGCCCAGGGGTACGGCGAAGGCCACGACCACCATGGCCGTGACCGCGAGGCACACCTTGACGAGCGCCCATCTCATGGCGCGCTCACCGGGGCGGCTCCAGCTTGACCCCGACCCCCCGCAGCGTGTGCAGGTAGCGCGGCCGGGCGGCGGTCTCGCCGAGTTTGCGGCGCAGCCAGGACAGGTGGACGTCGATGGTCTGGTCGTCCCCGTAGGACTGCTGCCAGACCTCGGCGAGCAGTTCGCGCCGGGCCACGACCACCCCGGGCCGGCCGGCGAGGAAGGCCAGCAGGTCGAACTCCCGGCGGGTGAGGTCCAGTACGGCCCCGTCCAGCTCGGCCTGGCGGCGCAGCGGGTCGATGGCGAGCCCTCCGACGCGCAGGACGCGCGAGGGCGGTTCGGCCCCGGCGGCGGCCCGGGCGCGGCGCAGGACGGCGGACATCCGGGCGGAGAGGTGCTCCACGGAGAAAGGTTTGGTCAGGTAGTCGTCGGCGCCGTCGTTGAGCAGCCGGACGATCTCCGCCTCGTCGTCGCGCGCGGTGGCGATGATCACGGGTACGTCGGTGATGCCGCGCAGCATCTTGAGCGCCTCGGACCCGTCCAGGTCGGGCAGTCCGAGGTCGAGGATGACCACGTCGAAGCGGTGGTGCGCGACCTCGCGCAGGGCCTCCAGGGCCGTGCCGACGCTCCGCACGGTGTGCGAGGCCTCGGTCAGGTGCCGGATGAGGGCGGAACGTACGAACTGGTCGTCCTCGACCACGAGCACACTTGCCATGGCCCGCACCGTAGTCCATCCGGGCGACTCAGCGGGGTGTCGGGCCACTCTTGTGGCGGGTGGTGCAGTATGTGCCCTGATGCTACGAGGACTTCTTCATGCCATGGCCTGGATGCTGGCGACCGGCGCGGCGGTGACGCTGTCGTGGTGGGGCGTGCACACCGTCATGTCGGGAACGGCCTACGATCCACCGCTCGCGGTACCCCTGACCGGCCATCCGCTGTCCTCGTCGACGCACAGCGCCCAGCCGTCCCCGTCCCCCTCGGAGTCCGCGTCCCCCTCGCCCTCCGGGTCGCCCACCCCGCAAGCGCCGCCGACCGCCGGGGCCTCCCCGGAGAAGTCCCCGAAGCCGTCGGCCACCCCCGGCCCGTACCAGCGGACGGAGGGCCAGGACGCGGGCAAGGTGCAGGCCTATCCCGTGTCCGGCGGCCGGGTCGTCTTCTCCCTGGGCGCCTCTTCGGCCGAGCTGGTCTCGGCGACGCCGAGCGCCGACTGGCGGATGCAGGTGTGGAAGACGGACTTCTGGATCCGGGTCACCTTCACCAAGGACGGCCGCGAGGTGTCGGTCTTCTGCACCTGGCACGACCACCCGCCGGCGGTCGAGATCGTCGACCCCTGAGGCGGCCGCGCCCTGATCGGGAACGGCCGGGACCCCTTCGGGTCCCGGCCCGCACCGTGCGGCTCCCTCCCGGCGAGGGACGGGATCAGAACTTCGGGGCGAGCTCCGACCCGAAGGTGTAGGTCCCCGAAAGGTGCAGCTGGCTGGTGTCGGCAAGGCTCGCCAGCGGCGAGCCCGACTTGGACAGCCAGGAGTGCTGGTTGTAGTACCCGTTGTACGGGATGATGCAGTCGTTCCAGGTGTACCAGCCGGCCTCGACGTAGAGGTCACGGTTGGGTACGCGCGCACCGCCGAGGATCTGCGACCACTTGTAGTCGCCGGTCGCCAGGTAGAGGTCCCTGCTCACGCAGGCGTTCGCCATGCTCGACGTCGGGTTCGCGGTCAGGGTCACCGAGCGCGTGTTGTACGCCGTGGCCGCCGCCTCGGCGGGGGCTCCCGCGAGGGCGACAAGGGCGGTGGCGGAAGCGGCTGCCGCGGCGAACTTGCTGAGCTTGTTCATGATCTACCTGGCTCCTTCGTGGCAAATCGTCTTGACTGGGCGACTTCAAGCTAGCCAGTTGACGGGAGATGGATCTACGTAAATTCTGGGTCCGGTTTGATAAGCGGGAGTTATCAAAAACGGGGGCTCGGAGTGGAACTGCGAGACGTAGACGTATTTTTGGCACTGGCGGACGAGCTCCACTTCGGGCGGACGGCCGAACGGCTGCACATCTCCCAGGCCCGGGTCAGCCAGGTCATAAGGAAGCAGGAACGGGCCATCGGGGCGGCCCTGTTCGAGCGCACCACCCGCACGGTGCGCCTCACCCTGATCGGCCGCCGGCTGCGCGACGACCTTTCGCACGCGCGGGACATGTTCCAGGAGGCGATAACGAGGGCGAAAGGGGCGGCCCAGGGGCTGCGCGGAACATTACGGGTGGGCTTCCTCGGAGCCATGGGGCATGAAATTCGGCCTTTGATCGAGGAATTCCGGTCACATCATCCGGACAGCGAAGTCGAATTGGTGGAATCCCGTCTTTCCGATCCGTTCGGCCTCCTTCGCGCCGACGAGGTCGACGCACAGATCCTGTGGCTGCCGGTCCAGGAACCCGATCTGACCGTCGGCCCGGTGGTATTGACCGAGGGGCGCGTGCTCGCCGTTCCGGCCGAGTCCGATCTGGCCCGCCTCGTCTCCGTGGCGTGGGAGGAACTCGACGGCTACCCGGTCGCCGACCTCGGCGGCCTGGCGCCGTCCTACTGGGTGGAGGCGCTGGTGCCGAGACGGACACCGAACGGACGGCTCATCAAGCGGGGTCCGACCGCGCGCACCCTCCAGGAGGTCCTCGCCCTCATCGCCGACGGGCAGATCGTCAGCCCCCTGCACCAGCACGCCACCCGGTACTTCTCCCATCCCGGCATCACCTACCTGCCCATCCACGACGCCCCGAGCACCCAGTGGGCACTGGTGTGGTCCCTCACGAACCGCAGCGGCCTCGTGCACGCCTTCGCCCAGGCGGCACGGGACTCGACAGCGGTACGCGGCCGGGCGCGGCCTCAGCGCGGCAGGCACGTGGCCGGCCCGTCCGCCGGCTGGGGAGGGTACGTGAGCGGCGGGTCCGCATGACCTTTCAGCGGAAGACGGAGGGCGGCGGCTGCGGCGAGGCCACCGCGGAGGCGTCCGCGACCGGGGCCGCGCCGCCCGCGAAGTCGGCCAGGGCCCGGCCGTGCTCGACCCGGCCCGGGTGCGGGTCGCTCGCCACCCGGCGGGTGAATTCCGCGACGGGCAGCTCACGGTCGGCCGCCACCAGGACGGCGTTGCCGAACCGTTTCCCCCGCCACACCACCGGATCGGCGGCCAGCGCCAGCTCCGTGAACCGGGACGCGGCCGTCGCGACCTGGCTCCGCAGATGGGCCAGCGGCGGACCGTCCGCCAGATTGGCCACGTACCACCCGGTGGGCGCGAGGGCACGGCGTACGTCGTCCAGGAACTCGGTGCTCGTCAGGTGCGCCGGGGTACGCGCCCCGCTGAACACGTCCGCGATCACCAGGTCCGCCCAGCCGTCCGGGACCTTGGCCAGGCCCGCCCGCGCGTCCACGGCCCGGACCCGGACACGCGCCTGCGGATCCAGTGGCAGGTGTTCCCGTACGAAGGCCACCAGGGCGGCGTCGATCTCCACGACCTGCTGGGTGGAACGGGGACGGGAGGCGGCGGTGTAGCGGGCGAGGGTGAAGGCGCCGCCACCCAGGTGCACCACGTTCAGGGGCTGCCGGGCGGGCGCGACGAGGTCGATCAGGTGGCCGATCCGCCGCTGGTACGCGAAGTCCAGGTACCCGGGATCGTCCAGGTCCACGTGCGACTGCGGGGCCCCGTCGATCAGCAGGGTCCAGGCACCGGCCCGCTCCCGGTCCGGCTCCAGCTCCGCCCGGCCGCCGTCCACCTGCCCGACGACCGCCTCCGCGCCGCCGCGTCCGCGCTGCTTGCCCTTGATCCTGTCCTTGCCTGCCACCACCCCATTGTGACGGGCGGCGGCGAAGGACCCCGCCCGCAGGCGTCAGCGACAGTTGTCCGCGGCCTCGATCAGCCGGGCCGCCTCGCCGAGCGCCGCCCGCAGCACGTCCGGGTCGGTGACCGGCCCGACGGCCTCCGGCGGAAGCAGCCAGCCCGTGGCGCCCGCGGTGGGCGAGACGGCGTCGCCGAAGCGCATGCCGCGCCCGTTGGTCTGCGTACACGCACTGCCCGGCAGGTCCCACGCGTCGGCCGTGCCGGACGGCACGAGGAAGCCGAGGGTGTCGCCGGATCCGTCGTGCAGGACGGGTCCGACCCCGCCGGCCTGACTGGCGGCGCGGCGGATGATGTCCACCGCCTCCAGCCCCTGCCGGGTGGGCACGGTCACCAGGTCCAGGTCCGGGGCCGCGCCGGGCTCGGACGCGGTATTCGTTCCAGTGCTCTCCATGCCGCCCTCCACCAAGGGAACCCCTCCTCGATCCGTATCCGCATGGGTTCAACGCACGGGAACGTCAACGGGTGCGGTGGCAAGACGCCGCAAAGGATGGCAGTTCATGGCGGATCGCGGGTGAGATATCCGTTTTGTAGCCAAACATCGCATGAACACCCCCTCGCTGACGGTACGTTCATGCGCGCCGGACCCCCAGTCACAGCACCGGTGCTGCGTTCCTTGCCAGAGAGGTCACGTCCATGGCGGCGTCCCCCCACTCACCCAACTCCACGTTCCGGCGGCTGCGCGGGCAGCACTCCCCGGCCGAGTTCGCGGCCCTGGTACGCCGAGCCGCGAAGGAGATCGGAGAAACGGTTTCCTGCGACGCGCGCTACATCGGCCGGGTCGAGTCCGGCGAGATCCGCTGCCCCAACTACGCCTACGAGCGGGTCTTCCTCCACATGTTCCCCGGCCGCGCCCTGGCCGATCTGGGCTTCTCCCCCCGCGAAAGCGTCCGCGGCCGCTCGGCCCAGCGCGATCCCCTCTCCGTCCCCTCCCACCGTTCCCCTTCCAGTGCCAAGGAGAGCGACGTGCTGCGTCGCGCGTTCATGGCGGGCGGCTCCGCGACCGTGGCGGCCGCGACGCTCAGCCTCACCCTGCTCGGCGACACCCGCCGACTCCCCTCCCGCGCCGGCGAGTCCGAGGCCGACGCCGTCGAGGACGCGGTACGCCAGATCCGCCTGCTGGACGACCGGCACGGCGCCGACGCCCTGTACCGGCGGGCCGCCGAACCCCTGCGCACCGCCTACGCGCTGCTCGACGCGGGAGCCACCCGGCAGTCCACCGAGGACCGGCTGCACTCGGGCGCCGGTGAACTGGCCGTCTCCGTCGGCTGGCTGGCCCACGACTCGGGCCGGTTCGACGACGCCCGCTCGCACTACGCGGAGGCCCTGGCGACGGCCCGGGTCGCGCGGGACGCGGGCCTGGAGGCGCACGCCTTCAGCAACATGGCGTTCCTGGCCCGGGACTGCGGCCGCTCCCGCGAGGCGGTACGGGCCGCCCAGGCGGGCCGCCGCGCCGCCCGCTCCCTCGGTTCCCCGCGGCTGCTGTCCCTGCTCGCCCTGCGGGAGGCGGGCGGCTGGGCGGGGCTGGCCGACCGCAAGGCCTGCGAGGAGGCCCTGACCCGGGCGCACACGGAGTTCTCCCGGGGCGAGTCGGACGCCGACCCCGAGTGGATGTCCTTCTTCGGGCAGGCGGAACTGGAGTCCCTGGAGGCGCGCTGCTGGTCCGCCCTCGGCGAGCACGCCCGCGCGGCCCGGCACGCCCGCCGCGCCGCCGACCTCCAGGACCCGCACTTCGCCCGGAACGTGGCTCTCTACACCGCCGAGCTGGCCGGCGACCTGGCCCGCGCGGGGGCCCCGGACGAGGCGGCGTGGGCGGGGGGCCGCGTGCTGGACCTCCTGGCGGAGGTCCAGTCGACGCGGGTCCGCTCGATGCTCACGGAAACGGCCGCCACCCTGATCCCCCACCAGCGCTCCCCCCGGGTGGCCGCCTTCCTGACCCGCGCGGCACCCTGACCCTGCGGTGCCCCTGCGGGGTGCTCGGTGGTGTGGCTTCCCTGCCGTGGTGGGTCGCCTCAATCGCCGGCGGGGCCGGTGCCCTGCGGGGGGCTTGGCGGTTGACCCGGTGGTGTGGCTTCCCTGCCGTGGTGGGTCGCCTCAATCGCCGGCGGGGCCGGTGCCCTGCGGGGGGGCTTGGCGGTTGACCCGGTGGTGTGGATTCCTCCTGCCGTGGTGAGTCGCCTCAATCGCCGGCGGGGCTGGGTGGTGTGGGGCGGTGCCCCGCACGAGGGTCTCCTCGGCTCGCGCCAGGCGGCCGCGGTTCAGCCAGACGGCCTGGGTTGCGCGCTCGTCCTGCGGGGACCCTCCTGCGTGTCCCCGCCCCACGGCAGGGCTCCGACAGCGCGGCTCCCATCCCCCT